>JBAVWB010000027.1:0-24936 GCA_049697615.1 Thiobacillus sp.
AGCGCCTGGTCGACATGGACGATTTCGAGAAGGCCAAGGACAAGATCCTGATGGGCGCCGAGCGCAAGTCCATGGTGATCACGCCCGAGGACAAGAAAAAAACGGCTTACCACGAGTCAGGCCATGCGGTGGTCGGCATGTCCCTGCCGGGCTGCGACCCGGTACACAAGGTGACCGTCATTCCGCGCGGCCGCGCTTTGGGCGTGACCATGTCGCTGCCGGAACTGGACCGCTACAGCCTGTATCAGGATCAAATGCTATCGCAGATCAGCATGCTGTTCGGCGGCCGGGTGGCGGAAGAGCTCTTCGTCGGCAGCATCTCGACCGGTGCCTCGAACGACTTCGAGCGCGCCACCAGCATTGCGCGCGACATGGTGACCCGCTACGGCATGTCCGAGGCCCTGGGCCCGATGGTGTACGGCGAGAACGAGGGCGAGGTGTTCCTCGGCCGTTCGGTGACCACGCACAAGAACATGAGCGAGGCCACCATGCAGAAGGTCGACGCCGAGATTCGCCGCATTCTCGACGAGCAGTACGCCGTGGCGAAGAAAATCCTCACTGAAAGCCGCGACAAGGTCGAGGCGATGACGGCTGCCTTGCTGGAATACGAAACCATCGACGCCGATCAGATTGGCGACATCATGGCGGGGCGTCCGGCCCGTCCGCCGAAGCCGGTTGCAACCCCGCAGCCGCCTGCGAGCGGCGGCGACAAGCCCAGCGCGCCGGCGCCGACCGTGCATCCCGCACAGGAAACCTGAGCGCCGCCTCGGGTTCACACACTACAATGGAGGGGCTTAGGCCCCTCTATTTTTATGTCTTTACTCCACGCCGGTTCGCACCGGCTCCCCCTGGCAAGGCCGCTCATCATGGGCATCGTCAACGTCACGCCGGATTCGTTTTCGGACGGCGGGCGGCTGAGCAGCGCCCAAGCTGCGATCGAGCACGCGCTCAAGCTGCAGGAAGCGGGCGCCGATATCCTCGATGTCGGAGGCGAATCCACCCGCCCCGGCGCGGCGGCGGTGCCCGTTGAAGAAGAAATCCGTCGCGTGCTGCCGGTGATCGAGGCGCTGGCCGGCCGCGGTTGCGTGGTGTCGGTCGACACGATGAAGCCCGAGGTCATGCGCGCGGCGCTCGATGCGGGTGCGGCGATGGTGAACGACGTGATGGCCCTGCGCGCACCCGGTGCGCTGGAGACGGTGGCGACGTCCGACGCGGCAGTGTGCCTGATGCATATGCAGGGCGAACCGCAGCGCATGCAGCAGGCGCCAAGTTATGTAGATGTGGTGGAAGAGGTGAGGCGTTTCCTGCAGGACCGCGTCGCGGCCTGCGAAGCGGCAGGCATCGGCCGCGAGCGGCTGGTGGTCGACCCCGGTTTCGGCTTCGGCAAGACGCTGGAGCACAATCTGGCGCTGCTGAGCCGTCTGGGTCGCCTGGCTGAACTGGGGCTGCCGGTGCTGGCCGGGCTGTCGCGCAAATCGATGCTGGGCGCGCTCACCGGGCGCGCCGTGGACGAACGCGAATTTGCCGGGGTGGCGGCGCACCTGATGGCGGTGGTGCGCGGCGCAAAGCTCGTGCGGGTACACAATGTAGCGGCCATGCGCGATGCGCTGGCCATCTGGAATGCAGTGGAGGAACAACAGGATGGGACGTAAGTATTTCGGCACCGACGGCGTGCGCGGCAGGGTGGGCGAATTGCCCATCACCCCCGAATTTGTCATGCATCTGGGCTACGCGGCCGGGCAGGTGCTGGTGGCGGACCGTGGCAGCCTGCCGCCCAACCAGCACCCGACCGTGCTGATCGGCAAGGACACCCGCATTTCCGGCTATATGCTGGAAGCCGCGCTGGAGGCGGGCCTCACCGCTGCCGGGGTGAACGTGCTGATGACCGGACCGATGCCGACGCCGGCGGTGGCGTATCTCACGCGCGCGCTGCGCCTGCAGGCCGGGGTGGTGATATCGGCCTCTCACAATCCGTTCGAGGACAACGGCATCAAGTTCTTTTCGGCCAACGGCCAGAAATTGCCCGACAGCGTGGAGGAGGCGATCGAGGCGCGGCTCGATCATCCGATCGTGACGGTCGAGGCGCGCCAACTGGGACGTGCCCGGCGCATCGAGGATGCGACCGCGCGCTATATCGAATTCTGCAAGAGCACCTTCCCCAACAACCTCGATCTGCGCGGCATGCGCATCGTGGTCGACTGCGCGAACGGCGCGACCTACCACATCGCGCCGCACGTGCTGCACGAACTGGGGGCCGAGGTGATCGCCATCGGCAAGGATCCCAACGGCTTCAATATCAACGACGGCTGCGGCGCCACCCATACCAAGGCCTTGTCGGACGCCGTACGCGCCCATCGGGCGGACCTGGGCATCACGCTCGACGGCGACGGCGATCGCCTGATGATGGCCGATGCCGAGGGGCGGATTTACGACGGCGACCAGTTGGTCTACATCATCGCGCGCCATCGAATCCAGTCCGGCTACATGAAGGGCGGCGTGGTCGGCACCCTGATGACCAATCTCGGCACCGAACATGCATTGGGCCGAATTAATGTCCCGTTCGAGCGCGCCAAGGTGGGCGACCGCTATGTGCTGGAGCGCCTGCATGCCAACGGCTGGACGCTGGGCGGCGAAACCTCGGGTCACATCCTGTGCCTGGACAAGCACACCACCGGTGACGGCATTGTTTCCGCGCTGCAGGTGCTGCGCGCGGTGCGAGAGACGGGCGAGACGCTGGATGCCCTGACTGCCGACCTTGAAACCTATCCCCAGGTCATGATCAACGTGCCGGTCAAAAAAGGCTTCAAGCTGAATGCGGCGCCAGCGGTGAGTGCTTCGGTTGCCGAGGCGGAATCGGCCCTGAACGGCAGTGGCCGGGTCGTTCTGCGCGCATCCGGCACCGAACCGCTGATCCGCGTGATGGTGGAGGGCCGGGATGCCGAACTTGTCAGACACACTGCTGAAACAATTGCCATTGCCGTCAAGGCTGCAGCCACGGCCGGGTGATTTCCTGACCTGAAATATAACTGTAATATTCGCCCGTTAGTATGGCGTCGTCGCCCATGCGGCAACGTCCACTTCTACCGGAGATTTACATGCGTACACTTATCAAACTGGCTCAAGGCACTGTCGCTGCGACCCTGGGCCTGGCTTTCTCGGTTGGCGCACTGGCCGCTGACATCACGGGCGCGGGAGCAACCTTTCCCTACGCGATCTACACCAAGTGGGCCGAGGCCTATCAGGCAGCGACCGGCAACAAGGTTAACTACCAGGCCATCGGCTCGTCGGGCGGCGTCAAGCAGATCCGCGCCAAGACTGTTGATTTTGGCGGTTCCGATGCCCCGGTTCCGGAAGGGATCCTGGACGAGGCTGGTTTGGTTCAGGTTCCCACTGTGATGGGCGGCGTGACCCTCGTCATGAACGTTCCCGGGATCGAGTCCGGCAAACTGAAGCTGGACGGTGTTACTGCCGCCAACATTTTCCGCGGCGCCATCACCAAGTGGAACGACCCGGCCATCGCCAGGCTGAATCCCGGCGTGAAGCTGCCGAATCTGGCTATCACCCTGTCACATCGTTCGGATGGTTCAGGCACCACCTACGCTTTCACCCACTATCTGGCCAAGCAGTCGATGGCCTTCCAGCGCGAAGTCGGCGCGGGTAATACGGGGAACTGGCCGTCCAACGCGGTGGGCGGCAAGGGCAACGCGGGTGTCGCGGCCAACGTGCAGAAAATCCGCGGCTCGATCGGCTATGTGGACATCGCCGACGCAATGAGTAACAAGATGCACTTCGTGGCGCTGAAGAACCGTGCCGGCAACTACATCGTGCCGAGCCAGCAGTCGGTTGCCGACGCGGCTTCCGGTGCCGACTTCAAGATCAAGGGCATGGCACCGGACCTGCTGGACCAGTTGCACAAGAACGCCTGGCCCATCACCAGCGCCACGTATGTCCTGGTGTATGAAAAGGGCGCCAACGCTGACAAGCAGAAAAGTGTGGTCGACTTCTTCACCTGGTCCTTGAACAATGGTCAGAAAATGGCCGCCGACCTCGGCTTTGTGGCGCTGCCGCCCAATGTCGCGAAGATGGTCGAAGCCGAAATGAAGAAAATCAGGTAAGCCGTTGTTAAACTGAAAAACTGATGCCGGGGGTGGGCTGCCGCCCCCGGCTTTCTACGAAAGCATCTGCCTGTGGCGGGTGTTCCCGCAGATAACCATTGAATCGATAGGCACCCCAACGTGAGTGAGACCCGTGAAACAGCCGGAATCGATCTGCATGCCAGGCAGGTCCGGAAATTCCGCTTGCAGGACAAGTTTTTTCACCACTCCACCCAGTTGTTTGCCTTCGTCGTCCTGGCGGCGCTGGTGGGGATTCTGGTGTCGCTCACTATCGAGGCCTGGCCCAGTATCGAGGCATTCGGTCCGTCTTTCCTGTGGACCAATATCTGGAGCGTTCCGGATGACGAGTATGGCGCGCTGGCCGCCATTTACGGCACCGTCGTGACGTCCGTGCTGGCGCTGCTGATTGCGGTTCCGATCAGCTTCGGCATTGCCCTGTTCCTGACCGAAACCTGCCCGGTGTGGCTGCGCCGTCCCTTGGGGACGGCGATCGAACTGCTGGCAGGCGTTCCCTCGATTGTGTATGGCATCTGGGGCCTGTTCGTTTTTGCGCCGCTGTTTGCCGACCATATCCAGCCCCCCCTGCAGGCGCTGCTGGGCGATGTGCCGGTGATCGGCAGCTGGTTTTCCGGCCCGCCCATCGGCGTCGGCATCCTGACCGCCAGCATCGTGCTGTCGCTGATGGTGATCCCCTTTGTCGCTTCGGTCATGCGCGACGTGTTCGAGACCGTGCCACATGTGCTGAAGGAGTCGGCCTACGGCGTGGGCTGCACCACCTGGGAGGTCATGCGCAGCGTCGTGCTGCCCTACACCCGCGTCGGCGTCATCGGCGGCATCATGCTTGGGCTGGGGCGGGCGCTGGGAGAGACGATGGCAGTCACCTTCGTCATCGGCAACGCCAACCGCATCAACGGCAGCCTGTTTGCACCGGGCACCTCGATTGCCTCCACGCTGGCGAACGAATTCGGCGAGGCCGATCCGGGGTTGCATATCGCATCCCTGTTCGAACTGGGTCTGGTGCTGTTCATCATCACCTTTGTCGTGCTGGCGATATCGCGCTGGCTGATCAGCCGCAGCATGGGCTCCGAGGGGCTGTAAATCATGATGAGCCTGTATACCCGCCGCATCTGGATCAACCGCATCGGTATCAGCCTGTCCATGCTCGCGATGAGCCTGGGCCTGATCGCACTGTTGTGGATTCTGTTGACCTTGTTTTCCAAGGGTTTTGCCGCGCTGAGCTGGGATATGTTCACCCAGGACACGCCGGCCCCGGGTTCCGAGGGTGGCGGGCTGCGCAACGCCATCGTCGGCAGCGGCCTCATCCTGCTGTTTTCCATGCTGATATCGACGCCGATCGGCATTCTGGCCGGCATCTACCTGGCCGAATATGGGCGTGTTTCGAAATTTGCGTCCTTCACCCGTTTCATGACCGACATCATGCTGTCGGCCCCCTCCATCGTCATCGGCCTGTTCGTGTACGCCCTGTTCGTGGTGACCACGGGTGGATTCTCCGGCTGGGCCGGCGCGCTGGCGCTGGCGCTGATCGCCATTCCGGTGGTGGTGCGCACCACCGAAAACATGCTGAAGCTGGTGCCGACCAGCCTGCGCGAAGCAGCCTTCGCCGTGGGCGCACCGCGCTGGCAGGTCTCGCTCAAGGTGACGCTGCGCGCAGTCAAGTCGGGCGTGGTGACGGGCGTGCTGCTGGCCATGGCGCGCATCACCGGCGAGACCGCGCCGCTCCTGTTCACCGCGCTGAACAACCAGTTCTTCAGCACCAACATGGCGGAACCCATGGGCAATTTGCCGGTGGTGATTTTCCAGTTTGCGTTGAGCCCGTATGAAAACTGGGTCAATCTGGCATGGGGCGGCGCGCTGCTGATCGCCTTCCTGGTGCTGGCGGTCAACATTGCCGTGCGCGTCGTTTTCCGCAACAAAGACAAACGTTAATTTCTCCGGAGCTACGCTGTGCTCAATCAACCCCTGTCCGATCAAGCCATGCCACCCGGCGAAGAGGCTGCACTGCAGGTTCGCAACCTGGATTTCTTCTACGGCGATTTCAAAGGCCTCATCAACGTCAATCTGGATATTGCCCACAAGAAGGTGACGGCCTTCATCGGGCCGTCCGGCTGCGGCAAATCCACGCTGTTGCGCACCTTCAACCGCATGTATGACCTGTACCCGGGGCAGCGCGCCGAAGGCCAGATACTGTTCCACGGCAAGAATCTGCTCGACAAGGGCCAGGACGTGAACCTGGTGCGCGCCAAGATCGGCATGGTGTTCCAGAAACCGACGCCGTTCCCGATGACGATTTACGAAAACATTGCCTTCGGCGTGCGGCTGTACGAACGCATGTCGAAAAGCGCCATGGACGATCGCGTGGAGTGGGCGCTCAAAAAAGCCGCGCTGTGGGGCGAAGTAAAAGACAAGCTGCA
Source organism: Thiobacillus sp. (assembly GCA_049697615.1). Taxonomy (GTDB): domain Bacteria; phylum Pseudomonadota; class Gammaproteobacteria; order Burkholderiales; family Thiobacillaceae; genus Thiobacillus. Next base: position 6,548 of record JBAVWB010000027.1, read on the forward strand.
GCAAAGCGGACTGTCGCTGTCCGGCGGCCAGCAGCAGCGCCTGTGCATCGCGCGCGCGGTCGCGGTGAAGCCCGAAATCGTGCTGCTCGACGAGCCGACCTCGGCGCTCGACCCGATTTCCACCGCCAAGATCGAAGAACTCATCAACGAGCTGAAAAGCGATTACACCATCGCCATCGTCACCCACAACATGCAGCAGGCCGCGCGGATTTCCGATTACACGGCCTTCATGTACCTGGGCGAACTCATCGAGTTCAATGAAACCGGCACCATCTTCATGCGGCCGGGCAAAAAGCAGACCGAGGATTACATCACCGGCCGTTTCGGCTGAGCCAAACGCCCAACGCTACACGGCCTGCGGTTGACCGTCGGGCGCGTTGCGCTTACCATCGCGCACTTTTGTTTGGCAGATTCCCATGCGCAAGAAGCTCGTAGCAGGTAACTGGAAAATGCACGGCAGCCTGGCTGAAAACGCCGCGCTGCTGGAAGCGCTCAAGCCCGCACTGGCGGGGATCGAGGCGGTGGTGTGCGTGCCGTTCCCCTATCTGGCGCAAGTGCAGTCCGTACTCGCGGGATCGTCCATTGCCTGGGGTGCGCAAAACGTGTCCGAGCAGGCCAAGGGTGCATTCACCGGCGAAGTGTCGGCGTCCATGCTGCTTGATTTCGGCTGCAAGTACGTGATCGTCGGGCATTCCGAACGGCGCAGCCTGTACGGCGAATCCGACGAACTGGTGGCCAGCAAGTACATGGCTGCACAATCCGCCGGTCTGATCCCCATTCTGTGCGTGGGTGAGTCGCTGGAAGAACGCGAGTCGGGTGTGACTGAAGCGGTCGTTGCGCGTCAGCTCGATGCCGTGATCAATGCGGCCGGTGTCGCGTCGCTGGCGAAAGCAGTCGTGGCCTACGAACCGGTGTGGGCAATCGGCACCGGCAAAACCGCCAGCCCGGAGCAGGCGCAGGCTGTGCATGCATTCATCCGCGGCAAGATCGCCGCCCTCGATGCGGCCGTGGCCGACGGGCTGGTCATCCAGTACGGGGGTAGCGTAAAGGCCGCAAATGCGGCAGAATTGATAGTTCAGTCGGATATCGATGGCGGCCTGATTGGCGGCGCTTCACTGGTCGCTGATGAATTCGTCGCGATTTGCCGCGCCGCAGCCAAATAAATAAGAGTCAGCTAAGTAATATCAAAATATGGAAACACTGGTCTGGGTCGTTCACATCATCATTGCCACCGCAGTCATCGCCATGGTGCTGTTGCAGCATGGCAAGGGTGCCGACATGGGCGCGGCCTTCGGCAGCGGTTCGTCGGGCAGCCTGTTTGGTGCCACCGGCTCGGCCAACTTCCTGAGCCGCGGCACGGCCATTCTGGCAACCCTGTTCTTTTTGACCAGCCTGGCCCTTGCCTATTTCGGGCTGCAGCAGCAAAAGCCGGCCAGCGTGCTTGAACGCACGGCGGTTCCGGCGCAGACGCAGCCCGCTGCGCCTACACCGATTCCGGGCCAGAACGCTGGCTCGAAAGCGGCCGACATCCCGCAGTAAATCAGCAGTATCCATTCGGGCGCATGCCCTTTGGCCGACGTGGTGGAATTGGTAGACACGCTATCTTGAGGGGGTAGTGACTTAGGTCGTGCGAGTTCGAGTCTCGCCGTCGGCACCATCAAATATCCTGATTCGTTCATTAATGAACGCTATCGTATAAGTTTCTGATTATTAAGACTAAAGTACCAATTTTTCGGCTTGACAGTCGATGCTTCAGACCCATAAACTCCAGACATAATTATTCAACAGCCTGAAACAGGCAAAGTCGGAGGAACCCGGTGCTGGAGAACTACCTCCCCATTCTGTTGTTCATTCTGGTCGGGCTGGCCTTCGGGATCGGTCCCATCATCGCGGGCGGCCTGCTGGCCCCGCACCGCCCGGACAGCGAAAAGCTCTCCCCCTACGAATGCGGTTTCGAAGCGTTCGAAGACGCGCGCATGAAATTCGACGTGCGCTACTACCTCGTCGCCATCCTGTTCATCCTGTTCGACCTGGAAATCGCCTTCCTTTTTCCGTGGGCCATCGTGCTGGAGGAAATCGGCATGGCCGGCTTCGTGGCAATGATGGTTTTCCTCGGCATCCTGGTCGTCGGCTTCATCTACGAGTGGATGAAGGGCGCCTTAGAGTGGGAATGAACTGATCATGGGTATCGAAGGCGTCCTCGAACAAGGCTTTGTCACCACCAAGGCCGATCAGCTCATCAACTACATGCGCACCGGCTCGATGTGGCCGATGACCTTCGGTCTGGCGTGCTGCGCGGTGGAAATGATGCAGGCCGGCGCCTCGCGCTACGACCTCGACCGTTTCGGCATCGTGTTCCGCCCGAGCCCGCGCCAGTCCGACGTGATGATCGTCGCCGGCACGCTGTGCAACAAGATGGCACCGGCATTGCGCAAGGTCTACGACCAGATGGCCGAGCCGCGCTGGGTGATTTCCATGGGCTCGTGCGCCAACGGCGGCGGCTATTACCATTACTCGTATTCGGTGGTGCGCGGCTGCGACCGCATCGTGCCGGTCGACATCTATGTGCCCGGTTGTCCGCCCACGGCGGAGGCGCTGCTGTTCGGCATCATCCAGCTGCAGAACAAGATCAAGCGCACCAATACCATCGCCCGCTGACCGCCCATGCCCCAGACCCCGGATACCCCCGCTTTGTCTCTCGAAAACGCGCTCGGCGATGCGCTGGTGCAGTCGTCCGACCGCCTGGGCGAACTGACGCTGGTCATCAAGCCGCAGCATTACGAGGCAGCGATGCGCACGCTGCGTGACCATCCCGACTGCCGCTTCGAGCAGCTGATCGACCTGTGCGGCATGGATTACTCCGACTACGGCGACGGCGTTGGTTTTAATCAAGGCGGCGAGGGACGCCGCTTCGCCGTGGTGGTGCACCTGCTGTCGCTGACCTACAACCAGCGCGTGCGGGTGCGCGTGTTCTGCCCCGACGACGATCTGCCGGTGGTGCCCTCGATGGTCGACATCTGGCCGGCGGCCAACTGGTTCGAGCGCGAAGCCTTCGACCTGTTCGGCATCGTGTTCGAGGGCCATCCCGACCTGCGCCGCATCCTCACCGACTACGGCTTCATCGGCCATCCCTTCCGCAAGGACTTCCCGCTCTCGGGCAACGTCGAGATGCGCTACGACCCGACCCAGCAGCGGGTGATCTACCAGCCGGTCTCGATCGAGCCGCGTGAAATCGTGCCGCGCATCGTGCGCGACGAGAGCTACGGGGCAGGGCGCTGATATGGCCGAGATCCGAAATTACACGATGAACTTCGGCCCGCAGCACCCGGCCGCGCACGGCGTGCTGCGCCTGGTGCTGGAGCTTGACGGCGAAGTGATCCAGCGCGCCGACCCGCATATCGGCCTGCTGCACCGTGCCACCGAGAAGCTGGCCGAACACAAGACCTTCATCCAGTCGGTGCCCTACATGGACCGCCTCGACTACGTGTCGATGATGGTCAACGAACATGCCTATGTGATGGCGATCGAGAAGCTGCTGCAGATCGACGTGCCCGAGCGCGCGCAATACATCCGCGTGATGTTCGACGAAATCACCCGCGTGCTGAATCACTTGCTGTGGCTGGGTGCGCACGCGCTTGATGTCGGTGCGATGACGGTGTTCCTCTACGCCTTCCGCGAGCGCGAAGACCTGATGGACTGCTATGAGGCGGTGTCCGGTGCGCGCTTGCATGCGGCCTATTATCGTCCTGGCGGCGTCTATCGCGATCTGCCGGAAACGATGCCGCAGTACGCGGCGCAGCACACCCGCAACGAAGCGACCATGAAGTCGATGAACGCCAACCGCCAGGGTTCGCTGCTCGACTTCATCGAGGATTTCACCCAGCGCTTCCCGACCTATGTCGACGAGTACGAGACGCTGCTGACCGACAACCGCATCTGGAAGCAGCGCACCGTCGGCATCGGCGTGGTGTCGCCCGAACGCGCCAAGGCGCTGGGCTTCACCGGCCCGATGCTGCGCGGCTCTGGCATCGAGTGGGACCTGCGCAAGAAGCAGCCCTACGAAGTCTACGACCGCATGGACTTCGACATCCCGGTCGGTACCAACGGCGACTGCTATGACCGCTATCTGGTGCGTATCGAGGAAATGCGCCAGTCCAACCGCATCATCCAGCAGTGCGTCGACTGGCTGCGCAAGAATCCGGGTCCCGTCATCGTGGAGAACCACAAGGTCGCACCGCCGTCGCGGATCGACATGAAGCAGAATATGGAAGAGCTGATCCACCACTTCAAGCTCTTCACCGAGGGCATGCACGTGCCGGCGGGCGAGGCCTATGCCGCGGTGGAGCATCCCAAGGGCGAGTTCGGCATCTACCTGGTGTCGGATGGAGCCAACAAGCCCTATCGCCTGAAAATCCGCGCGCAGGGCTATGCGCATCTGGCGGCGCTCGACGAAATGAGCCGCGGCCACATGATCGCCGACGTCGTCGCCATCATCGGCACGCAGGATATTGTTTTCGGGGAGATCGACCGCTGATGTTGTCGCCAGAATCACTCGCGTTGATCGACGCCGAAGTCGCCAAGTATCCCCCCGACCAGAAGCAGTCGGCGGTGATGGGCGCGCTGCGCATCGCGCAGACGTAAAAGGGCTGGCTCAAGCCCGAAATGATCGAGTACGTTGCCGACTATCTCGAGATGCCGGCAATTGCCGCGTACGAGGTCGCGACCTTCTACAACATGTACGACACCCAGCCGGTGGGGCGGCACAAGATTACCCTGTGCACCAACCTGCCGTGCGCGCTGATGGGGGCGAACGAGATCGCCGAACACCTGAAGCAGAAGCTCGGCATCGGCTTCGGCGAGACCACCGAGGACGGCCGCTTTACGCTGAAAGAGGGCGAGTGCATGGGCGCCTGCGGCGACGCGCCGATGTGCCTGCACAACAATCATTCAATGCACACCCATCTCACGCCCGAGCAGGTGGATGAACTGCTGGACAAGTTGAAATGAGCCTGCTCAAGCCCACCCCCAAGGTCTGCAGCTGGACGCAGGCACTCGACAATCCGGGTTCGCTCGCGACCTATGTCGCGCATGGCGGCTACCAGGCGTTGCGCCGCATCGTCACCGAGAAGGTGTCGGGCGACGACATCATTGCCGAACTGAAGACCAGCGCCCTGCGCGGGCGTGGCGGTGCGGGCTTCCCGACCGGCCTCAAATGGAGCTTCATGCCGCGTGCGTTTGCCGGCGACAAGTACATCGTCTGCAACAGCGATGAGGGCGAGCCGGGCACTTTCAAGGACCGCGACATCCTGCGCTACAACCCGCACCAACTGATCGAGGGCATGGCGATCGCCGGCTACGTGCTGGGTGCGAAGGTCGGCTACAACTACATCCACGGCGAGATATTCGACTGCTACGAGATATTCGAAGCCGCGCTGAAGGAAGCGCGCGACGCCGGCTATCTGGGTGACAAGCTCTTCGGCACCGACTTCTGCTTCCAGCTGCATGCGCACCATGGCTACGGCGCCTACATCTGCGGCGAGGAAACCGCGCTGCTGGAATCGATCGAGGGCAAGAAGGGCCAGCCGCGCTTCAAGCCGCCGTTCCCGGCGAGCTTCGGCCTGTACGGCAAGCCGACCACCATCAACAACACCGAAACGCTGGCCTCGGTGCCGTGGATCATGCAGCACGGCGGCCAGACCTTCCTCGAACTGGGCAAGCCCAATAACGGCGGCTCCAAGCTGTTCTCGGTGTCGGGCCACGTCAACAATCCGGGCAACTTTGAAGTGCCGCTGGGCACGCCGTTTTCCGAACTGTTGGAAATGGCGGGCGGGGTGCGCAACGGACATAAATTGAAAGCCGTCATCCCCGGCGGATCGTCGGCCCCGGTGCTGCCGGCCGACATCATGATGGACTGCACCATGGACTTCGACTCCATCGCCAAGGCCGGCTCCATGCTGGGTTCGGGCGCGGTGATCGTCATGGACGAGACCGTCTGCATGGTGCGCGCGCTGGAGCGGCTGTCGTATTTCTATTTCGAGGAATCGTGCGGCCAGTGCACGCCGTGCCGCGAAGGCACCGGCTGGATGTACCGCATCATCCACCGCATCGAGCACGGCGAGGGCCGCCCGGAAGACCTGGAGCTGCTGAACAGCGTGGCGGGCAAGATCGGCGGCCACACCATCTGCGCGCTGGGCGATGCCGCGGCGATGCCGGTGCAGAGCTTCCTCAAGCATTTCGGCGACGAGTTCGCGTACCACGTCGAACACAGAAAGTGCATGGTCTGATCAGATGGCTACGTTGAATATCGAAATTGACGGCAAGGCGCTCACGGTCGAGAGCGGCAAGACCATCATGGATGCGGCCCATGCGGCCGGCATCACGATTCCGCATTTCTGCTACCACAAGAAGCTGTCGATCGCGGCCAACTGCCGCATGTGTTTGGTGCAGGTGGAAAAGGCGCCGAAGCCCTTGCCGGCCTGCGCCACCCCGGTCACCGACGGCATGAAGGTGCAGACCCGCTCCGAATACGCGATCAACGCGCAGAAGAGCGTGATGGAGTTCCTGCTCATCAACCATCCGCTCGACTGCCCGATCTGCGACCAGGGCGGCGAATGCACGCTGCAGGATCTGGCCGTGGGCTATGGCGGCTCGTCGTCGCGCTACCAGGAACTCAAGCGCGTGGTGCGCGACAAGAACCTCGGCCCGCTGATCGCGACCGACATGACGCGCTGCATCCACTGCAGCCGCTGCGTGCGCTTCGGCCAGGAAATCGCCGGCGTGATGGAACTCGGCATGGCCGGGCGCGGCGAGCATACCGAGGTCATGCCCTTCCTGGAGCACCAGGTGGCGTCCGAACTGTCGGGCAACGTCATCGATCTGTGCCCGGTCGGCGCGCTCACCAGCAAGCCGTTCCGCTACAGTGCGCGCAGCTGGGAACTGTCGCGCCGCCCCTCGATCAGCCCGCACGACAGCCTCGGCTCCAACCTTGAAGTCCACGTCAAGGACAACAAGGTGATGCGCGTGATTCCGCGCGAAAACGAGGACGTCAACGAATGCTGGCTCGCCGACCGCGACCGCTTCTCCTACCAGGGTCTGAACACGGCCGAGCGCCTGACCCAGCCGATGGTCAAGCACAACGGCCAGTGGGTCGAAACCACCTGGCCGGCTGCGCTTGAATTCGTCGCCAACAAGCTGAAGGCCATCCCGTCCGCCCAGATCGGTGCGCTGTCGACGCCGTACCGCCCAGCAGAAGAACTGTTCCTGCTGCAGAAGTTGATGCGCAGCCTGGGCAGCGGCAACGTCGATCACCGCCTGCGGCAATCGGACTTTTCGCTCGACGACAAGGCGCAGGGCGGCTTCTGGCTGGGGATGCCGGTGACCTATATGTCGCGGCTGAACCGCATGCTGGTAATCGGTTCGAACCTGCGCAAGGACCATCCGCTGATGGCGCACCGCATCCGTGAATCGGTGCGCTGGTATGGCGAGCTCAACCTCATCAACGCCGCGGAGGACGAGTTCCTCGGCAAGGTGCACGCCAAGCGCATCGTCGCGCCGTCGCAGTTGGCCAGCGCGCTGGCGGGCGTGTGCGTCGCACTGGCTGAACTGAAATACCTGGCGGTGCCAGCGATCGCCGCACACGGGGCAGCCGACGACACCGCGAAGAAAATGGCCGTGAGCATCTCGGGTGGCGAGACCCGTGCGGTTTTCCTCGGCAACATGGCGCAGCATCATCCCAGCTATGCGCAGATACATGCCCTGGCTCAGGAAGTGGCGAAACTCGCCGGTGCGAGCTTCGGCGTGCTGGGCGAGGCGGCCAACAGCGTCGGCGCGGTGGCAGTCGGCGCGGTGCCGTGCCGCGGGCCGCTCGGCCAGTCGGCGGTGCAGGGGCTGAACGCGAAGCAGATGCTGGACAAGCCGCTGCGTGCCTATCTGCTGCTGGGGGTCGAAGCCGAACTCGATACGCACGATCCGGTCACCGCAATGGCCAGTCTCGATGCGGCCGAGTTCGTCGTGATGATGTCGCCCTACAAGGGCAAGTCGCTGGACTACGCCGACGTGCTGCTGCCGATTGCGCCGTGGACCGAAACTTCCGGCACCTTCATCAACACCGAAGGCCGTGTGCAAAGTTTCAGCGCCGTGGTGAAGCCGCTGGGCGAAACGCGCCCGGCCTGGAAGGTGCTGCGCGTGCTGGGCAATCTCCTGGGCCTGTCCGGGTTCGACCATAACGACTCGAAAGACGTACTGCGCGACGCGCTGGGCGATACCCCCACCGGCAACGTGCAGGGCTTTCTCAGCAACGAAGTGTCCGGCGTGGCGCCGGCGCAGCCGCAGGCGATTGCGGGTCTGGAGCGGGTCGCCGAAGTGCCGATCTACCAGACCGACGCCGTGGTGCGCCGCTCGCCCTCGCTGCAGATGACCCAGGACGCCGCGCTGCCGGTGGCGCGCATGCACAGCAAGTTGATTGCGAAGCTGGGCCTCACGGAAAACGGCCGCGTCTCGGTGCGCCAGACCGCCAGCGCGTTGACGCTGAAGGTCCAGCGTGACGACCTGCTTCCGGAAAACTGCATCCGCATTCCCAGCGGCCATCCGCTGACGGCGGGTCTGGGTCCGATGTTCGGACCGATCACGGCGGAGCCGGTCTGATGGAGGCCGGGATAATGGAGAGCGTGGGCATGGACTGGACCGCTGTTCAAACCGTCGTCTGGACGCTGGTCAAGATATTCGCGCTGGTGGTGCCGCTGATGCTGGGCGTCGCCTATCTGACCTACGCGGAACGGAAAATCATCGGCTGGATGCAGGTGCGCATCGGCCCCAACCGCGTGGGTTTCCTGGGCCTGCTGCAGCCGATTGCCGACGGCCTGAAGCTCCTGATGAAGGAAATCATCATTCCTTCCGGCGCCAACAAGAGCCTGTTCATCCTCGGCCCCATCCTCGCCATCGCCCCGGCGCTGGCGGCGTGGGCGGTGATCCCCTTCACCGATACGCTGGTGCTGGCCAACATCAACGCCGGCTTGCTGTACGTGATGGCGATCACCTCGATGGGCGTCTACGGCGTCATCATCGCGGGCTGGGCGTCCAATTCCAAATACGCCTTCCTCGGCGCGATGCGTTCGGCGGCGCAGATCGTGTCGTACGAAATCGCCATGGGCTTCGCGCTGGTGGGCGTGCTGATGGCTTCGCAGTCGCTCAACCTCACCGACATCGTGCAGGGCCAGTCGGGCGGCCTGCATCAGTGGTACATCTGGCCGCTGTTCCCGCTGTTCATCGTGTACCTGATTTCCGGCGTCGCCGAAACCAACCGCGCGCCTTTCGACGTCGCGGAAGGCGAGTCCGAGATCGTTGCAGGCTTCCACGTCGAATATTCCGGCATGGCGTTCGCGGTGTTCTTCCTCGCCGAATACGCCAACATGATCCTGATCGCCGCGCTGACGACGCTGATGTTCCTCGGCGGCTGGCTGTCGCCGGTTTCGTTCCTGCCGGACGGCATCGTCTGGTGGCTGCTGAAGACCGGCTTCGTGCTGTTCCTCTTCCTGTGGTTCCGCGCCACCTTCCCGCGCTACCGCTACGACCAGATCATGCGTCTGGGCTGGAAGGTGTTCATCCCCATCACCATCGTCTGGATCGTCGTCGTCGGCGCCATGATGCAGACGCCGTATGGTCATCTCTTCCATTGAGCGCGCCATGAGACGGATCACCCACTTCTTCGGCAGCCTGCTCCTGATCGAACTGCTGCGCGGCATGATGCTCACCGGGCGTCACCTGTTCGCGCGCAAGATCACGGTGCAGTACCCGGAAGAGAAAACCCCGCAATCGCCGCGTTTCCGCGGCCTGCACGCGCTGCGCCGCTATCCCAACGGGGAGGAGCGATGCATCGCCTGCAAGCTGTGCGAAGCGGTGTGCCCGGCATTGGCGATCACCATCGAATCGGAAAAGCGCGACGACGGAACCCGCCGCACCACGCGCTACGACATCGACCTCACCAAGTGCATTTTCTGCGGCTTCTGCGAAGAATCCTGCCCGGTCGACTCCATCGTCGAAACCCGCATCCTCGAATACCACGGCGAAAAACGCGGCGACCTGTATTACACCAAGCCCATGCTGCTCGCGATCGGCGACCAGTACGAGGAACAGATCGCGAAAGACCGCGCAGCCGACGCGAAGTACCGTTAAAAACATGACCTACACGACTGCGATCTTCTATTTCTTTGCCGCCATCCTGGTGTTTGCCGGCCTGCGCGTGATCACCGCGCGCAACCCGGTGCATGCCGCCCTGTTCCTGGTGTTGGCCTTCTTCACCGCAGCCGGCCTGTGGATGCTGCTGGAGGCCGAATTCCTGGCCATCACCCTGGTGCTGGTCTACGTCGGCGCGGTGATGGTGCTGTTCCTGTTCGTGGTGATGATGCTCGACATCAACCTGGATAAGTTGCGCGAGGGTTTCTGGGATTACCTGCCGCTGGCCGGCTTCGTCTCGGTGCTGCTGGTGATCGAAATGGCCCTGATCCTCGGCAGCCGTCATTTCGGCCTCGACGTGATGGCCACGCCCGAGCCGCATGCTGCCGATTACAGCAATACCAAGGAGCTCGGGCGGCTGCTGTATACCGACTACGTCTATGCGTTCGAACTGGCCGCGGTGATCCTGCTGGTGGCCATCGTCGCCGCGATCGCGCTGACGCTGCGCCGCCGCAAGGACAGCAAGTACATCGATCCCGCCGAGCAGGTGAAGGTCAAGCGCAACGATCGACTGCGCATCGTCAAGATGCAGTCTGAAAAGAGGCCGGGGGTCAGGGCTCAGGATTCAGGGGGGGAGGGCGCATGATTTCCTTGTCGCATTACCTGGTGCTGGGCGGCATCCTGTTCGCCATCAGCGTGCTGGGCATCTTCCTCAACCGCAAGAACGTCATCATCCTGCTGATGGCCATCGAACTGATGCTGCTGGCGGTGAACATGAACTTCATCGCGTTTTCGCACTACCTGGGCGACATCCACGGCCAGATCTTCGTTTTCTTCATCCTCACCGTCGCCGCCGCCGAATCCGCCATCGGCCTGGCGATCCTGGTGGTGCTGTTCCGCAATCTGCACACCATCAACGTCGATGACCTCGACCACCTGAAAGGCTGATGCGGATGGACATGCAGACGCTTTATCTCATCGTGCCGCTGGCGCCGCTGTTCGGCGCGATCGTCGCAGGCTTGTTCGGCCGTCTTGTAGGCCGCACCGGCGCCCATGTCGTCACCATCGCCGGCGTGGCGGTGTCGCTGATCGCTTCGGTGCTGGTGTTCCAGGACGTGCTGGCCGGCCACACCTACAACGGCACGGTCTACACCTGGATGGTGCTGGGCGACCTGCGCTTCGAGGTCGGCTTCCTGATCGATGCGCTGACCGCGATGATGATGCTCGTCGTCACCTTCGTCTCGCTGATGGTGCACATCTACACCATCGGCTACATGCACGACGACCCCGGCTACCAGCGCTTCTTCAGCTACATCTCGCTGTTCACCTTCTCGATGCTGATGCTGGTGATGAGCAACAACTTCCTGCAGCTGTTTTTCGGCTGGGAAGCGGTGGGCCTGGTGTCCTACCTGCTGATCGGCTTCTGGTACACGAAAGAGACGGCGATCTACGCCAACCTCAAGGCCTTCCTGGTCAACCGCGTGGGCGACTTCGGCTTCATCCTCGGCATTGGCCTGGTGCTGGCCTACTTCGGCTCGCTCGATTACGCCACGGTGTTTGCCCGCGCGCCTGCACTCGCCAACGACACCATCACCCTGTGGCCGGATGCGCCGTGGATGTTGATGACCGTCATCGGGATCCTCCTGTTCATCGGCGCGATGGGCAAGTCGGCGCAGTTTCCGCTGCACGTCTGGCTGCCCGACTCGATGGAAGGCCCGACGCCGATTTCAGCGCTGATCCACGCGGCGACGATGGTGACCGCCGGCATCTTCATGGTCGCGCGCATGTCGCCGCTGTACGAGCTGTCCGACGTGGCCCTGAGCTTCATCATGGTCATCGGCGCGATCACCGCGCTGTTCATGGGTTTCCTCGGCATCGTGCAGAACGATATCAAGCGGGTGGTGGCGTATTCGACGCTGTCGCAGCTGGGCTACATGACCGTCGCGCTCGGCGCCTCGGCCTATTCGGTCGCGGTGTTCCACCTGATGACCCACGCCTTCTTCAAGGCGCTGCTGTTCCTCGCCGCCGGTTCGGTCATCATCGCCATGCACCACAACCAGGACATCCGCTACATGGGCGGCCTGAAGAAATACATGCCGATCACCTGGATCACCTCGCTGATCGGCTCGCTGGCGCTGATCGGCACGCCCTTCCTGTCGGGCTTCTATTCCAAGGAAACCATCATCGAGGCGGTCAAGCTGTCGAACCTGCCGGTGGCCGACATTGCCTACTGGGCCGTGCTGATCGGCGTCTTCGTCACCGCCTTCTACTCCTTCCGCATGTATTTCCTGGTGTTCCATGGCAAGGAGCGCTTCCATAACGCGCACCATCACGACGATGACAGCCACGGACAGGACGATCACGGCCACGGCGGCACGCCGCACGAAACGCCGTGGGTGGTGACCGGCCCCCTGCTTGCGCTGGCGCTGCCTTCGCTGGTGATCGGCTACATGACCATCGAGGCCATGCTGTTCGGCGACTATTTCGGCAGCGCGATCTACGTGTCTGACCGCCATCCGGTGATGCACGAACTCAACCAGCATTTCCGCGGCGCTACAGCGATGGGCCTGCACGCGGTGATGACGTTGCAATTCTGGCTGGCAGTGGCGGGGGTGGGCCTGGCAGCCTTCTTCTACCTCAAGCGCCCGGACATTCCGGCTGCCATCGCACAGCGCTTCAAGTTCCTGCACCAGATGCTGCTCAACAAATACTGGTTCGACGAACTCTATAGCTGGGTGTTTGCCAGGGGTGCCCGCTTTCTCGGTGGCTTCCTGTGGCGTCGCGGCGACCAGAACGTGATCGACGGCTTCTTCGTCAACGGCACGGCTCACCTGGTCGAACGCTTCTCGCGCCTGGTCAAGGCCTTCCAGTCCGGCTACATCTACCACTACGCGTTCGCCATGCTGATCGGGGTGTTCGCCCTGGTGACCTGGTTCGCGCGGCTCAACTAAAACGATAACCATGTTCGGACAGTCGATACTTTCTCTCGTCATCTGGGTTCCGATTCTGGCCGGGGTGGCGGTGCTCGCCACCGGCTCCGACCGCAATGCGGCGCTCGCGCGCTGGGTTGCGCTGGCCGGCGCGCTGCTGGGGCTGATCGTAGCGATCCCGCTGGTCACCGGCTTCGACACCGGCACCTCGGCGATGCAGTTCGTCGAAAAGGCCGAGTGGATTCCGGCGTTCAACATCCACTACCACCTCGGTGTCGACGGCATCTCGATGCCGCTGATCCTGTTGAACAGCTTCATCACCGTACTGGTGGTGATCGCCGGCTGGCAGGTGATCCAGGACAAGGTCGCGCAGTACATGGCGGCCTTCCTCATCATGTCCGGCCTCATCAACGGCGTGTTCGCGTCGCTCGACGGCATCCTGTTCTATGTCTTCTTCGAGGGCATGCTGATTCCGCTGTACCTGATCGTCGGCGTGTGGGGCGGCCCGAACCGCGTCTATGCCGCGTTCAAGTTCTTCCTCTACACCCTGCTCGGTTCGCTGCTGATGCTGGTGTCGATGATCTACCTGTATTTCCAGTCGGGTGGCAGCTTCGACATCCAGACCTGGCACACCACCACGCTCGGCATGACGGCGCAGACGCTGATGTTCTTCGCCTTCCTGCTGGCTTTCGGCGTCAAGGTGCCGATGTGGCCGGTGCACACCTGGCTGCCCGACGCCCACGTCGAGGCGCCTACCGGCGGCTCGGTGGTGCTGGCGGCGATCACGCTGAAGGTCGGCGCCTACGGCTTCCTGCGCTTCATCCTGCCGATCCTGCCAGATGCCAGTGCCGAACTCGCCTGGTTCGTCATCATGCTGTCCCTGATTGCCGTCGCCTACATCGGCCTGGTCGCGCTGGCGCAGTCCGACATGAAGAAGCTCATCGCCTATTCGTCGATCGCGCACATGGGCTTTGTCACCCTCGGCTTCTTCATGTTCAGCCCGCTCGGCGTCGAAGGCGGCCTGGTGCAGATGATCTCGCACGGCTTCGTCTCGGCCGCGCTGTTCCTCTGCATCGGTGTCATGTACGACCGCCTGCATTCGCGCCAGATCAAGGACTACGGCGGCCTGGTCAACAAGATGCCGGTGTTCGCCGCCTTCTTCATGCTGTTCGCCATGGCCAACGTGGGCCTGCCCGCGACGTCCGGCTTCGTCGGCGAATTCATGGTCATCATGGCCGCCGCGAAGGTCAATTTCTGGTTCGCCTTCGTCGCCGCCACCACGCTCATCCTCGGCGCAGCGTATACGCTGTGGATGTACAAGCGTGTCGTGTTCGGCAACGTCAGCAACCCGCACGTCGAAGAAATGAGCGACGTCAACGCGCGCGAGATCCTGATCCTCGGCGTGCTCGCCGTCCTCGTGCTCGCCATGGGCCTCTATCCAAAGCCGTTCACCGACGTCATGCACGTGTCGGTGGTCGACCTGTTGGCGCACGTCGCCCAAAGCAAACTGCCTTAAGGTTCCCAGATGAGCGACTTCCTCACGCAATTCGCCCCCGTGCTGCCCGAGATTTTCGTGCTGGCGATGGTGTCGCTGATCCTGGTGATCGATGCCGCCGTCGACGACAGCAAGCGCTACATCGCCTATGTGCTGTCGCTTGCCACCGTGGTCGGCGCCGCCTTCCTCACCGCGCGCGATTTCTCCACCCTGCCGGTGCTGGCGCTGGGTGGCCTGGTCATCGACGATCCGCTGGCGGACGTGCTGAAGCTGTTCCTCTATCTGACCGTTGCCGTGGTGATGGTGTACTCGCGCGACTACCTGCGCCAGCGCGGGCTCTACAAGGGCGAATTCTTCGTGCTCGCGCTGTTCGCGCTGCTGGGCATGATGGTCATGGTATCGGCCAGCCATTTCCTCACGCTGTATCTCGGTCTCGAACTGCTGTCTTTGTCCCTTTACGCCATGGTCGCCCTGCAGCGCGATTCCAGCGTGGCGACCGAGGCGGCGATGAAATATTTCGTCCTGGGTGCGCTGGCCTCCGGCATGCTGCTCTACGGCATGTCGATGATCTATGGCGTCACCGGCACGCTCGCGCTGGCCGACATGGCGCAGATCCTGGCCGACGGCACCGACCTGCGCATTCCGCTGGTGTTCGGCATCGTCTTCATCGTCGCCGGCCTGGCGTTCAAATTGGGCGCCGTGCCGTTCCACATGTGGGTGCCCGACGTCTACCACGGCGCCCCGACCGCGATGACGCTGTTCATCGGCTCCGCACCCAAGATCGCCGCCTTCGCCTTCGTCGTTCGCATCCTCGGCCAGGGGCTGGAATCGCAGGTGGCCGAATGGCGCGACATGCTGGTGATCCTGGCGGTGCTGTCGATGGCGGTCGGCAACCTCGCGGCCATCGCGCAGACCAACCTCAAGCGCATGCTGGCCTACTCGACCATCTCGCACATGGGCTTCATGCTGCTGGGCATCCTGGCCGGTTCGCAGAACGGCTACGGCAGTGCGATGTTCTACGTGCTGGTGTACGCGCTGATGAGCCTGGGCGGCTTCGGCATGATCCTCTTGCTGTCCCGCGCCGGTTTCGAGGCCGACCAGCTCGACGATTTCAAGGGGCTCAACCGCCGCAGCCCGTGGTTCGCCTTCCTGATGCTGCTGCTGATGTTCTCCATGGCCGGCGTGCCGCCCACGGTCGGCTTCTACGCCAAGCTGGTCGTGCTGCAGGCCGTGGTCGAGATCAGCTACGTGTGGCTGGCGGTGGCGGCGGTGCTGTTCTCGCTGATCGGCGCGTTCTACTACCTGCGCATCGTCAAGCTGATGTATTTCGACACCCCGCACGATACCGAAGCGATTTCCGCCTGCCCCGACGCCCGTGTCATCATGTCGGCCAACGGGCTGGCCGTGCTGGCGCTCGGCATCCTGCCGCAGCCGCTGATGGCGGTGTGCGTGTACGCCATCGGCGCGTCGTTCTAGACTTGAACTTTTGAACCAATCCGTGCCGGAGCAGGTCTGCTCCGGCGTTGCCTGGCTTTTCGGAATCACCGTGAATTTCTCCACTACCCTGCTGCTGATCCTAGCCTTCATCGCCGCCAACCTGCCGTTCCTGTTCGGGCGCATTTTCTTCGTCGTCAAACCCAAAGCCGGCAGCAAGTCCTTCGCCTGGCGGCTGCTGGAACTGGTCGTGCTGTTCTTCGTGGTCGGCGGCATCGCGATGCTTCTGGAAGGCAAGCTCGGCGCCATCCACAAGCAGAACTGGGAGTTCTACGCGGTGAACGCCTCGCTGTTCGTGGTGTTTGCCTATCCGGGATTCGTCTATCGATATCTGTGGCGTCGGCGCGGGGCATAGGCGGCATGGACACGATTGAATTCAAACTGAGGGGCGAACACGTCGCGCTGTGCGACCTGCTCAAGCTCACCGGCATCGCCGACAGCGGCGGCCAGGGCAAGCTCATGATCGCCAATGGCGACGTGACCGTGGACGGTCAGCCAGAAAGCCGCAAGACGGCGAAAATCCGGGCGGGCCAGACGGTGCAGTGTCTGGGGCAGACGGTTCGGGTGGTGGCGGCCGAGGTCTAGAGAAAGCAGAAGTAGAAGCGGCCGGAATCGAATTCCACCGCCAGCCGCGCGCCGCGGTTCAGCGCATAGTCCCACGACCCCTTGGTGGCGCAGCCTTCGTGGCATTCGCTCACACCGGCCGGTGACTCCAGGTCACGTTCGCGGTCGTACCAGCTCAACAACATGGTTTCCTCGCCCAGCTGCTGCCGGGCGATGCTTGTTGCCAGCTTCAGCGCGGCGTTGAAGTCGAGGCCGAGTTCGGCGGTGTCGATCCCCAGGGTTTTCACGGCGAAGTATCGGTGAGCGCTTTCAAGGCGCCTGGCTTCATAGATGCGCTTTCAGCGCGCCAGACTTTCATAAATGCGCCTTCAAGGCGTAGAGCATGTCGAGCGCCGCCTTCGGGGTGAGCGTATCGGGGTCGAGTTCGCGCAGCTGGTCGAGTGCGGGATGCGGCGGCGGCTCGTCGTTGGGTAGGTGGGCGGCGAACAGGTCGCCCTGCGGGCCTGGCTGCAGTTGCGCGTCCTCGAGTTCGCGCAAATGGCGTCGCGCGGCATGGATGACGGGGCTCGGCACGCCGGCCAGACGCGCGACCTGGATGCCGTAGCTCTGCGAGGCCGGGCCTTCTTCCACCGCGTGCAGGAATACCAGGTCGGTGCCATGTTCCTTGGCGTCGAGATGCACGTTGGCGAGCTGGCGGAATTCCTGGGCCAGCTGGGTCAGCTCGAAATAGTGGGTGGCGAACAGGGTGAACGCGCGGGTGGCAGTGACGAGATGCCGCGCCACCGCCCACGCCAGCGCCAGGCCATCAAACGTGGAGGTGCCGCGTCCGATTTCGTCGAGCAGCACGAGGCTGCTGGCGCTGGCGTTGTGCAGGATGTGCGCGGTCTCGGTCATCTCGACCATGAAGGTCGAGCGGCCGCCGGCGAGATCGTCGGACGCACCGATACGGGTGAAAATCTGGTCGACGTCGCCGATTTTTGCCGAGCCGGCCGGCACCCACAGGCCGCAGCAGGCCATGAGCGTTACCAGAGCCACCTGCCGCATGTAGGTCGATTTGCCGCCCATGTTAGGTCCGGTGATCAGGAGCATCTGGCGGCTGCGGGTCAGGCTGACGTCGTTGGGAATGAAGTGCGCCACCTGCGCCTCGACCACCGGATGGCGGCCGCCGCGGATGACGATGCCAGGCTCCTCGCTGTACTCGGGGGCGTTGAGCCTGAGCGTGCCGGCGCGCTCGGCCTGGCTCGCCAGCACGTCGATCTCGGCGAGCGCGGCGGCAATCGACAGCAGGTCCGGCACGTGCGGCGTCAGCGACTCCAGCAGCGCCTCGAACAGCGCCTTTTCGCGCGCCAGCGCCCGGTCCTGTGCGGACAAGGCCTTGTCCTCGAAGGCCTTGAGTTCCGGCGTGATGTAGCGCTCGGCATTCTTCAGCGTCTGGCGGCGGCGGTAGTCGTCGGGCACGGGCACCTTGTCCGCCTGCGCGCGGCTGACTTCGATGTAGAAGCCGTGCACCTTGTTGTATTCAACTTTCAGATTTCCGATGCCGGAACGTGCACGCTCGCGGGTTTCCAGTTCCAGCAGAAAGGCCCCGGCGTCGCGCGTCAGCGCGCGCAGCTCGTCAAGGTCGGCATCAAAACCGTCGGCGATGACGCCGCCCTCGCGCAGCACGCTGGCAGGCTCGGGCTGGACTGCGCGTGCCAGCAGGGTGTGCAGGTCGGGGCGGGCAGCGAGCGCGGCTT
>JBAVWB010000028.1:0-44130 GCA_049697615.1 Thiobacillus sp.
AAGGTGCGCCCTACGTCGAACTGGCGGACCTGGAGCAGTGCGCCGGCGTGGCCCTCGGCTCGCCGACCCGCTTCGGCAACATGGCGGCGCCGTTGAAGTATTTTCTCGACACCACCGGCGCGCTGTGGGCGAAAGGCACGCTGGTCGGCAAGCCCGCCGCCGTGTTCACCTCCACCGCCAGCCTGCACGGCGGCCAGGAAACCACGCTCACCAGCATGATGCTGCCGCTGCTGCACCACGGCATGCTGATCGTCGGCCTGCCCTACACCCTTGCCGAAGTGAACAACACCGCGAGCGGCGGCACCCCCTACGGCGCCAGCCACTGGGCCGGCCCGGCCGACGACCGCCCGCTGACCGACGACGAGCGCGCGCTGTGCATCGCGCTCGGCCGCCGGCTGGCCGAAACCGCGAGCAAACTTTCCTGATGAAGGCGCTGCAACATATCGCGAGCGCGAGCCTGATCGCGCTGATCTTCCTGTGCGTGGCATGGGAGCTGTGGCTGGCGCCGATCCGCCCCGGCGGCTCCTCCCTGGTATTCAAGGCGCTGCCCCTGCTGTTTCCGCTGATGGGCATCCTCAAGGGGCGCCGCTACACCTACCAATGGGCACCGATGCTGGTGCTGGCCTATTTCATCGAAGGCGTGGTGCGGGCGTGGTCGGACAAGGGCCTCTCGGCCTGGCTCGGCGGACTCGAGACCGTGCTGTCGGTGGTGTTCTTCTTCGCCGCGATCTACTACGCGAAGCTCAGCGCGCCGTCGCGGCAGGTTCAATAAGGTCAACTCGCCGCCAACCCTGGCCCTGACAGCGCCTCTGCTGCGGAGATTGTTTTCTTACTGCGAGTAGACAGAGGAAGCGGTGCCTGCAAAATCACCCTCAATTCCATCCTTGTATTTGCAGGTTCTGATCCGCAAGACTACAAACGAAAAACCGTTTATAAACATAACAATCGGCTAAAAATGCCTGGATCAGGCATCATCCGATTTCATGTTGTCCAGATGACCTTAGGCTCCGCGCCTCTTCCACAAGGGCGCAGCTTCGTGCTGAAAACCATGGCGGAGGAAATTATTGTGGAACGACCTTTAAGGAGGAATGGAAATGAATTTCGTAACTGCCCGGGTGTTACTCCGTATCGTGGCATCGCTGCTGCTGGTAGGCGCAGTGAGTTCGGTCCATGCCGAGGACAAGGTCGGCGTGGTGTTCATGCACGGCAAACTCGGCATTCCAACCTCGCATAAAAATTTTCTGGGGTTTCTGGAAAACAAGGGCTTTTTGATCAGTAGCCCGGATATGCCCTGGTCGAAGTCCCGGGTATACGACAAGCCCTACAACGAAGCGCTGGACGAGATCGACGCCGCCGTCACGGCCTTGCGCGACCAAGGTGCTAAACGCGTGATTGTCGGCGGGCACAGCATGGGCGGCAATGCCGCGCTCTACTACGCGACAGAACGGAAAGTTGATGGATTGCTGCTGCTCGCGCCGGCACACATCCCGCAGTCAGACCTCTTCCGCAATGCCTTTGCCGAGAGCGTCGGGCGGGCAAAGGGGCAAGTAGTATCCGGAAAAGGTGCAGAGCGTGCTTCGTTCAATGATATGGAGCTAAGTGGCGGAGGTTCCTACATGGTCGAAACCAGCGCGGACGCTTACCTCAGTTATTTCGACCCCGAGGGTGCCGCGAACATGGAGCTCACGGTAGCCAAACTGGCGCCTGACATCCCTTCGCTGATGGTCGTCTCGAGCAATGAAAATGCGGTCATTCGGGCCATCGAAGATCGGATTTATCCCGCGATTACCGGCGACAAAAAGAAATGGGTGGAAGTCAGTGCCCCGCACCGTCAAGTGCCAGTCGCCGCAAAGGAAGATGTGGCAAGCTGGCTTGAGACATTCAAATCACCCTGAACCGTCTGCCTTTGGCAAGGATGCCGAGAAACGGGTGGTGTCTCAGTTTGAATTATTCTTTTTGTAGGGGCCGCGTTTCTTGGGTTCATCTTCCTTCACCAATGCCGCGATTTCTTCAAGCGTCCAAACGTGGTCGGAAATCCCGGCTTCCATTGCAGGGGTGACGCGCAAGGTTTTGTGAATCCGTCCGAAGTTGTAGAACATGAAGTGCAACGCTTCGGTATGCTCAAGGTTATCAATTTTCTTGCTGAATCCATTGGTCAGGCGGGTAAAGCGACGCATCCCCATCCGCATAGTCAGATTCTGGCGCTCAACATGGCTGGTTGAAACTTTCTTCACGTCAGGATCGCCAGAGACGCGGCGCTTCTCGGCGCTGACGAATTGCGACGGGCTGTACCGTTTCTGAGTGTGTAGCGCTTCCCCCGGATTGGCGTAGTGCTTCACCAGTATTGCGTAATCAATGTCGCCACCAAAAGCACTATCCACTGCTTCGATATAGGGCTTGTGGCCGTCCGTGGTCAACTGTACGCGGTTAGCCAAGCGGGACGCCAAATCTTCAATGAACGCGTGTGCATATTCAACATCACGCTTGCCAACCATGAAGGACGGAACCAGTTTGGTATCCGGTCAAATCGCCGTCCAGGTGTAAACGTCGCCATGACCGAGAACGCCCTTGTTGTCATCTGAGACGTTCTTTTCCTTACTGTAGCAAAATGACCAAATCTCGTCGCACTGGATGCGCTTGCAAGGGAGGTTGCGCATGGCGCTGTTCTGGTACTCGGAGCAGGCTTGGCCCACGTCTTCGAGCATCTTGGTTACGGTGTTGATGGAGCAGCCGACAAGCCGGGTGATGGAGCGCATGGAATTTCCTTCGACCAGCAGGCCAAGGATTTGTGCGCGTTTTTCAAGGCTTAGTTTGTTCATATCCATCGCTCAAGCATTTAGTTCATAATGAATATTATGCTTGAGCGGTCAAGACAATGCAAGCATATATTGTCTAAATAATGCTTGCATTGTCTTGGGGCACCTATTACTATGCAAGCATTATTTTTCTTTGAATGCTTACAATGAGCGCAAATGAACCAACGGGCAGGGCAAAGGGTGGGGTGGCGACTGCGAAGGCAATGACCCCTGAGCAACTGAAAGACAGGGCTAAAAAAGGGGCTCTCGCTAGGTGGGGCAAGCCACTAGTGGCAACCCACAAAGGCAACTTTGATGTTCATTTTGGTATAGATGCTGAGTGCTATGTCCTTGACGATGCCGCAAAGACGGCCGTGATGACTCAGCGAGGTATTGCCGCTGCTATTGGCCTATCAAAGCCTGGCGGCAAGGACTTCGAGCGATTGGTTGATGGCAAAGGTATTTCAAAACACCTTGGTGCTGAAGTCCTTGAAAAAATACACCAACCAATTGAATTTAAATGGATTTACCCTGGTGCAAAACAGAACGCTGTGAGCATCAAGGGATACCCTGCGGACTTATTGATTGATGTATGCAATGCAATTCTCGCGGCCGATGCAGCGGGTGACCTTCGCAAAAATCAAGAGAATCTTGCCAAGCAGGCCGCCATCGTCAATGGCGCTTCTGCTAAAGCAGGCATACAAGGGCTGATCTATGCCCTGGCTGGATATGATCGAACAAAAGAAGAGGTCATTGCAGCATACAAAATGTACGTCGCTGAAGAGGCTCGCGAGTACGAACGCGAATTCTCTCAGGAGCTGTACGAACAGTGGTACCGCCTTTATGGACTAGTAAAACCAGTGAGGGGTCGTCCGTGGGAATTCCGCTATCTGACGATTGACCATATCTACAAACCACTGGCAAAGAGCAATGGAAAGGTATTTTCCTTGGCAAAGTCATCCAAACAGGCTAACGGTGAAAAAGGTGACAAGATTCACCAATTTCTGTCTGAAGTGGGAGTAAAAGCCTTGCGCACTCAAGTTGGCAAAATCACTGGTATTGCCACCGTATCCGAAACAAGGGCGGAGTACGAAAAGTACATTTCAGAAAAAATTTATGGGCAGAAAAGTCTTCCATTTAGCGAGGACTAGATGGCTTCTTGTCCCACCTAGCCGCAGCCGCCTTCTTCGCAATCTCTGACCGCTCTTCAGCGGTCAGTTTTTTTGCACGGGCCTTGCCGCCCTTGAGACCACCAAGCCGACCCAGCGCAACCGCAGCCTGGTTCTTCTCCGGTTCTTCGGGTTGCTTTGGTTCATCGCCCGTCGCTTGATCCACGATAGACTTGGCGAGTTGATTCAGGTCTAGCCGACCTTTGCTTGAGCGTTTAGGCATACCGCATAGCTTAGGCACCAGCCATGCCAACGTCAACTGCTTGGCTTTTCAGGAGATGACGAAATTCTTCAATAGTGCTCTATATATCAGGTCAATAGAATGTGGCGATACGCTTTTGAATTTAAGAAAGTAGCAAAAATCTTCAATGTACTTTCCATCAGGATAGGCGATGCGCCTGGGTGGCCCGCCACCTTCTAACAATTTCTGTTCTTCGTAAGACTTTGCCAGCCAGAAACCAAAAGTGAATGCGAACAATTCATTTGCATACGCAAAAACACGCTCTCGGTTCGCCTGAAATTCCGCTAACGACATCCCATTGTTAAGCGAAATGTTATTTCCTTCCGTTATTTCGGTGTATCCATCAAGGTTTTCAATATCAAGTTCAATGGCAATTGTCTCTGATTCAGAGTACATGCCTTCATTTGAAGACTCCATGCTAACAATCGGCGCTGTCCTGCGTATCCAATAGGTGAGATGTGCCGATGACTTGATATGGTCTGGTACTACAGACTTATTGCGGAAACTCCCTTTCCCAAGAGATGTCTCACCACAGCTTCGGTTGAGGTCTTCTTTCCAAGCGGCAAACGCCTCCAAATTACGTTGCTTAGAAATAACTGGTTTAAGTCTTATTTCCGATAAATGAATATTGCAGTGCGCCAAAAATTGCTCATAGAGCTTTTCTTCGTTGCCTATTCCGAAAGGAGGCGTGTTCTCCCAGTCCATTTTTCTTACCCCAGATGCAAAAGAAGCCCTTAAATAGGGCTCCTTCTGAATACTACTTTATTTTTAGATTAATTAATTGACGATTTCGCTCGGCAATCCCAATCCGGAAAATAAAGACCAAATGCTCGCCATTTCTGATTGTTGTGGCTGGTTTATTGGAAAACCATTATCTATATAGCCATGGAGATGCGCACAGGGGAAGGAATGCTCGACACCTACACTTGTCAGCGCATTAAAAACAATCTTCCCATCGCGAGTTCGGTAAAACTTTTCGAGTGCAATTTCTCTCATCTCAATACCCCCACCGGTTTACAGCGCTCAGAAACCACCAAAAATTCCGCGTGAAATTTGCGTGTACATGAAATCAAATTTCCAGAGCGCAGCATTCTACCACAAATAAAACAAGGAACTTCAAGCCCTATAAGCAATAGCCACCTATCGACTATTTCCACTATAGCCTACGGTTGTCAATAGCGATTACTTAAATTGGGTGTGTTATTAGAATACTTGCCACATGTTGCTTATGCGCAACTGGCTGCAACAATTCCACTTCCGCCTAACTTTCAAACCGAGGCACTACCGAGAAACGAGAGTCCTTGCCTCAGTCAGGCAAATCAAATAGCCCGCCACACGGCGGCCCTACCGAACGCCCTCATGCCGCCCTTTCCAGCAAGTGGAAAGGGCGTTGAAAGTCACACCTGCGGGTGCGCCCGTTCGCGCTTGCTGTGCAGCTTGTTGAGCCCGTGCAGGTAAGCCTTGGCCGAGGCCACCACGATGTCGGTGTCGGCGCCCTGCCCGTTGACCACGCGTCCGTCCAGCGCCAGCCGCACCGTCACTTCACCCTGCGAATCGGTGCCGCTGGTGATGTTGTTGACCGAATACAGCAGCAGATCGGCGCCGCTGTTGACCACCGATTCGAGCGCCTTGAAGGTGGCATCGACCGGGCCGGAACCCAGGCCGCTGGCCTGTTTTTCGGCGCCTTCGTCGGTGAACACCAGCTGCGCATGCGGCACTTCGCCGGTTTCGGAACACACCTTCAGCGACACCAGCTTGTAGCGCTCGTGATCGGCCGCGTAGCCTTCGTCTGAGACCAGCGCCTGCAGGTCCTCGTCGAAGATCTCGCGCTTCTTGTCGGCCAGATCCTTGAAGCGGGCGAACGCGGCGTTGAGCGCCTCTTCGGTCTCGAGCACGATGCCGAGCTCGGCGAGCTTGCTCTTGAACGCGGCACGGCCCGACAGCTTGCCCAGCGTGAGCCGGTTGGCGTTCCAGCCCACGTCTTCAGCACGCATGATTTCGTAGGTCTCGCGGTGCTTCAGCACGCCGTCCTGGTGGATGCCCGATTCGTGCGCGAAGGCGTTGGCGCCGACGATAGCCTTGTTCGGCTGCACCGGGTAGCCGGTGATGGTCGAGACGAGTTTCGACGCCGGCACGATCTGGGTGGCGTCGATGCGCGTGTCGCAGCTGAACACGTCGCGGCGCGTGCGCACCGCCATCACGACTTCCTCCAGCGAGGCGTTGCCGGCACGCTCGCCGAGACCGTTGATGGTGCACTCGACCTGACGCGCGCCGTTCATCACGGCGGCAAGCGAGTTGGCGACCGCCATGCCGAGGTCGTTGTGGCAGTGGGTCGACCAGATCACCTTGTCCGAATTCGGCACGCGCTCGATCAGCTGCTTCATGCGCTCGCCCCACAGGGCGGGGATCGAATAGCCGACGGTGTCGGGCACGTTGATGGTCCTGGCGCCGGCCTTGATCACCTCGTCGAACACACGCACCAGGAAATCCATCTCGGAGCGCACCGCGTCCTCGGCCGAAAATTCGACGTCGTCGGTGTATTCGAGCGCCAGCTTGACCGCCTTCACCGCAGCCTCGACCACCTGATCCGGCTGCATGCGCAGCTTCTTTTCCATGTGGATCGGGCTGGTGGCGATGAAGGTGTGGATGCGACCCGACCTGGCCGGCTTGATCGCGCCGCCTGCCGCGTGGATGTCGCGCTCGTTGGCACGCGCCAGCGAGCAGATGGTCGAGTTCTGGATCGTTTCGGCAATCGTGCGGATCGCCTCGGCGTCGCCCGGGCTCGCCGCGGCAAAGCCGGCCTCGATGACGTCGACGCCGAGCTTTTCCAGCTGGCGCGCGATGCGGAGTTTTTCTTCCTTGGTCATCGACGCGCCGGGGCTTTGCTCGCCGTCGCGCAAGGTGGTGTCGAAAATAAACAAACGGTCTTTCATGGCAGGCTCCATGGTGGGTCGGCGTCAGGCCGACGCATTATATCGGGGTTGCCGCGTGAAGCTGGCGGCGCGGGTACTGCAGGGAGGGGGGTTCAGTGTGCGTGCGCAGAGCGCAGCAGCAGGCTGCCGAACAGAAGGTTCGACAGGCAAAGGAGACAAGACGGGTGCGACTGATTAGACATGGTCTAAATTGTATCTATTTTTCGTTGCCCGGCAAGGGGGGTGTCGGGCCGGGTGTTTTCTTGCGGCGGGTCAGCCGCCACAGCGCATCGGCATAACCCGACAGGCCATACAGCACGAACACGCCGAACAGCACTTCGGGCGGGCTGGTGGAGACCAGGATGAAGGCCAGAACCACCAGCAGGATGACGAAGAAGGGCACGCTTTTCCTGAGGTTGATTTCCTTGCCGCTGTAGAAGCGGAAGTTGCTGACCATGGACAAGCCGCCGAACAGCGCGATCAGTGCGGCCAGCCAGCGTATATCCTGCCCTGCAACGCCGTACTCGACCATCACCCAGACGAAGCCGGCGATCAGCGCCGCCGCCGCCGGACTGGGCAGGCCCTGGAAAAAACGCTTGTCGGTGACGGTGTCGAGCTGGGTATTGAAGCGCGCCAGCCGCAGGGCGGCACCGGCGCAATAGACAAAGGCCGCGATCCAGCCGAATTTTCCCAGGCCCTGCAGCGCGAATTCGTAGATCACCAAAGCCGGGGCGACGCCGAACGACACCATGTCGGACAGGCTGTCGTATTCGGCACCGAAGGCGCTTTGGGTGTGCGTCATGCGGGCGACGCGGCCGTCGAGTCCGTCGAGCACCATGGCGATGAGAATGGCCACCGCCGCATGCTCGAAACGTCCGTTCATGGCCTGCACCACGGCATAAAATCCGGCGAACAGCGCGCCCGTGGTGAACAGATTCGGCAGCAGGTAAATGCCGCGATCACGCATCCGCGGTCGCGTCCTGTCGTTCTTGCGGTGATCGAATTCGAGCATGGCCAACCTAGGGCGTGTTAACACTAATTTCGCGTCCGCGTTGCCGCGAGAAAGCGATGGATGCAAGGCGCGTCGCGCCGGCAAGGGCCATCCCTTGCCAAGTGGCGCAACGCCGCAGACGCGCTTTCTCACGGCAACCCGGAGGGACGGGCCTATTCGGGCGCATGCCTTTGTCGCGAGCCGCTTGCAGTGAACGACACTGCGGCGCGTCTCGCTTCGCGGCCTGCATCCCGAATTGGCCTCGTCGCGGGCGTGAAATTAGTGTTAACACGCCCTAGCTACCAGCGAGCCAGTATGGTACGCCCGCCGGTGACTTTCTGCCCGATCGAGACTTCGGCGCGCGCGGTGACCGGCAGATAGACATCCACCCGCGAGCCGAAGCGGATGAAGCCGTAACGCTGGCCGCGCACCAGTTTGTCGCCGGTGCGCACGTAGCACAGGATGCGCCGCGCGATCAGGCCGGCGATCTGCACGCTGGTGACGTCGCCGCGCGCAGTCTGGATCCAGATCGCGTTGCGCTCGTTCTCGGTGGACGCCTTGTCGAGGTCGGCGTTGACGAAACTGCCCGGGGTGTACCAGCGCCCCTTGACCTCGCCATCGACCGGGCTCTTGTTGGAATGCACGTTGAACACGTTCATGAAGACGCTGATCTTCAGCGCCTCGCGCTCCAGATAGGGATCGCTGACCTTTTCCACCACGACGATGCGGCCGTCGGCCGGCGCGATCACCGCGTCGGCATCCATCGGCGGCACGCGCGCCGGGTCGCGGAAGAACTGCAGCGCGAACACCGCCCAGATCCAGAACGGGATCGACCACCCGCCGACGAGCCAGGTCGCGATCAGGGCGGCCGCAAATGCGGCCAGCAGAACCAGCCAGCCCTCGCGGGCGATAAGGGGATGTGTCATAAGTTCAGTGAGGGGTGAAGAGAAAGGGGTGAGGCGCGCGGGCTAATAATAACCCTCACACCCCACCCCCGGCTCCTGCCTGCATCAGTTCTTGGAGTGATCGACCAGCTTGTTGGCCGTGATCCAGGGCATCATGGCGCGCAGCTTGCCGCCCACCACCTCGATCTGGTGCGCGGCATTGTTGCGGCGACAGGCGGTCATCTCGGGGTAGTTGGACTGACCTTCCAGGATGAAGCGCTTGGCGTAGTTGCCGTTCTGGATGTTGTCCAGGCACTCCTTCATCGCGGCCTTGGATTGGGCGTTGATGATCTTGGGGCCGGTCACGTATTCGCCATATTCCGCGTTGTTGGAGATCGAGTAGTTCATGTTGGCGATGCCGCCTTCATACATCAGGTCGACGATCAGCTTCAGCTCGTGCAGGCACTCGAAGTAGGCCATCTCGGGGGCGTAGCCCGCTTCGGTCAGGGTCTCGAAGCCGGCCTTGACCAGTTCCACGGCGCCGCCGCACAGCACGGCCTGCTCGCCGAACAGGTCGGTCTCGGTTTCGTCCTTGAAGGTGGTTTCGATGATGCCGGTACGGCCGCCGCCGATGGCGGAAGCGTAGGACAGGGCGAGGTCACGCGCCTTGCCGGAGGCGTTCTGGAACACGGCGATCAGGTCGGGAATGCCGCCGCCCTTGACGAACTCGGAGCGCACGGTGTGGCCCGGTGCCTTGGGGGCGATCATGATGACGTCGAGGTCGGCGCGCGGCACGATCTGGTTGTAGTGGATGGAGAAACCGTGGGCGAAGGCCAGGGTCGCGCCCTTCTTCAGGTTGGGTTCCACTTCGTCACGATACAGCCGGGACTGGAATTCGTCCGGGGTGAGGATCATCACCAGGTCGGCGGCGGCGACGGCCTCAGGCACGGTCTTGACCTTGAGGCCGGCGTTCTTGGCCTTCTTGGCGGAAGCGGAGCCCGGGCGCAGGGCGACGGTCACGTTGACACCCGAGTCCTTGAGGTTGCAGGCGTGGGCATGGCCCTGCGAGCCGTAGCCGATGATGGCGACCTTGCGCTTCTTGATGAGGGAAAGGTCGGCGTCCTTGTCGTAATAAACTTTCATGGTGAATTCCCGGGCAAAAAATTAAAAATGACGAATTGAAAAATCAGACTTTGAGACTGCGCTGCTTCAAACTTTCAGGCTGCGATCGCCGCGACCGATGCCCGATGCGCCGGTGCGTACGGTTTCGATGATGAAGGCGGGGTCGATCGCCTCCAGGAAGGCATCCAGCTTGGAGCCGGTGCCGGTCAGCTCGATGGTGTAGGTTGAATCGGTGACGTCGATGATGCGGCCGCGGAAAATGTCGGCGGTGCGCTTCATCTCCTCGCGCCCCAGCCCGACTGCCTTGACCTTGACCAGCATCAGTTCGCGCTCGATGTGGCTGCCATCGGTCAGGTCCATCACCTTGATCACGTCGACCAGCTTGTTCAGCTGCTTGGTGATCTGCTCGATGACGTCTTCCGAGCCGGTGGTGACGATGGTCATGCGCGACAGCGTGGCGTCTTCGGTGGGCGCCACGGTGAGCGACTCGATGTTGTAGGCCCGTGCCGAGAACAGTCCGGCGACGCGCGACAGCGCACCGGCTTCGTTTTCCATCAGGAGGGAAATGATGTGGCGCATGTCAGAGTTCCTCCGCCAGGATCATTTCGGACAGACCCTTGCCGCCTTCCACCATGGGGAAGACGTTCTCGGTCTGGTCGGTCTGGAAGTCCATGAACACCAGACGTTCCTTGAGTGCGGGCGAGAAGGCTTCCTTCAGCGCAGCCTCGACGTCTTCCGGCTTGTCGATGCGCATGCCGACGTGGCCGTAGGCTTCGGCCAGCTTCACGAAGTCGGGCAAGGACTCCATGTAGGACTCGGCGTAGCGGCTGCCGTAGAAGAATTCCTGCCACTGCCGCACCATGCCCATGTAGCGGTTGTTGAGCGTGACGACCTTGACGGGAATGCGGTACTGCTTGCAGGTCGACAGTTCCTGGATGCACATCTGGATGCTCGACTCGCCGGTGATGCAGGCGACCTGCGCGTCGGGGAACGCGAGTTGCACGCCCATGGCGTACGGCAGGCCGACGCCCATGGTGCCGAGGCCGCCGGAGTTGATCCAGCGGCGCGGCTTGTCGAACTTGTAATACTGCGCCGCCCACATCTGGTGCTGGCCGACGTCGGAGGTGATGTAGGCATCGCCCTTGGTCACTTCCCACAGCTTTTCCACCACGTACTGCGGCTTGATGATGGCGCCGCTGTGGTTGTACTTCAGACAATTTTTAGCACGCCACAATTCGATCTGCGTCCACCACGCATTCAGCGCGGGCGCATCGGGCTTTTCCTTGGCCTGCTTCAGCAGTTCCAGCATGTCGGTCAGCACATTCTGCACGTCGCCGACGATGGGCACGTCGACCTTGACGCGCTTGGAAATCGACGAGGGGTCGACATCGATATGGATGATGCGGCGCTGCTCGCGCGCGAAGTGCGCGGGGTTGCCGATCACGCGGTCGTCGAAGCGGGCGCCGACGGCCAGCAGCACGTCGCAGTGCTGCATCGCCATGTTGGCTTCGTAGGTGCCGTGCATGCGCAGCATGCCGAGGTTCTGCCTGTCGGTGGCGGGATGGCCGCCCAGGCCCATCATGGTATTGGTGACGGGGAAGCCGAGCAGGCGGGCAAGTTCGAGCAGTTGCGCCGAGGCATCGCCCAGCACCACGCCGCCGCCGGCGTAGATCATCGGGCGCTTGGCTTCGAGCATCATCTGCACGGCGCGCTTCATCTGCCCGCTGTGGCCCTTGACCACCGGGTTGTAGGAACGCATCTCGACCGTGTCCGGATAGACAAATTCAGTGATGTGCGCGGTCACGTCCTTGGGCACGTCGACCACCACCGGGCCGGGGCGGCCAGTGGCGGCGATGATGAAGGCCTTCTTCATCGTCGCCGCCAGGTCCTTTACGTCCTTGACCAGGAAGTTGTGCTTGACGCAGGGACGCGTGATGCCGACGG
This sequence comes from Thiobacillus sp., assembly GCA_049697615.1. Lineage (GTDB taxonomy): Bacteria > Pseudomonadota > Gammaproteobacteria > Burkholderiales > Thiobacillaceae > Thiobacillus. The sequence continues at coordinate 12,059 of JBAVWB010000028.1, forward strand.
TGTCGACTTCCTGGAACGCATCCAGGCCGATCGCCGGGGTCGGCACCTGGCCGGTGACGACGACGATGGGGATGGAATCCATGTAAGCCGTGGCAATGCCGGTCACGGCATTGGTGACGCCCGGTCCCGAAGTGACCAGCGCCACACCCACGCGGCCGGTGGCGCGCGCATAGGCATCGGCGGCATGCACCGCGGCCTGTTCGTGGCGCACCAGCACATGCTTGAACTTGTTCTGCTTGAAGATTTCGTCGTAGATGTTGAGCACGGCCCCGCCGGGATAGCCGAACACAAATTCGACCCCCTCTTCGGCCAGACAACGTACGACGATTTCGGCGCCCGTGGCTTCCATAAACTGGCAATAAATCAATTCGTTGGTGGACCTGCGAGAGTAATCGCTTTGCCCTGTTTCGGTCAAGAAATCATGGCGAAACGGTTATCCGGACGGCTTTTGAGCATCGGCCACCGTTTCAGGGCCTGCAAAAAACATTCGCGGCATGAAAAACCCCTCCGTGCGGAGGGGTTGGTTTTCTGCCGGGCGCGCTTCGGGCCGGACAACCCGAGCCGAGGCCGGGGATACGCCCGCTTATTCGTGTGCAGCTTCGCTCAGTGCCCGCATGACTTCGTTCAGCGAGCCCTGCGCGTTCTCGAACATGCACACCATGTTGCCTGAGCTGCACACCGTCATCTTGTCGCCCTGCACGATCCAGCCCTGCGACGGCGACCAGCCGCGCATCTGCGAAAACAGGGACAGGACATCGGTATTGCTCGATACCATGCGGCGATACCACTGGGCAAATTTCGCCAGCCGCTCCATCTGGTCTTGCGACAGCATGCCCTCGGCCGCCATGAGCACGCCGTCGTCGCGGAAGCGACAGACGGCCGTCACGCCATCGAGCACCAGGATTTTTCTCAGCGTCATGCGCGCTCCTCAGGCAGCCTGCACGGCTTTGAAGCAGGCTTCGTAGTCGGCGTCGCGGTTCTTGACAACCACACCGCAGTTGCCATCAACCACCACCGACCACTCCAGGCCCACCAGCGAGAACCCCTTGAGCGGCTGAAATCCGGCCTGCCCGGTGAGCGCTTCCCAGCCGCGCGCTTCCATGCCGGCGATGGCCAGGTTGGCGACGCACGAGCGGGCCAGCAGGTCCAGCACCTGCGCCGTCAACTCGGTGCCTTCGCGCAGCACATGCGACTGCAGCTCGCCCTTGTCGCTGTAGGTAAACGCTGCCAGTGCGCCCGGCAAATCCATCATTTTTTGCAGATCCATATCAGCTTTCAGAATGTGTATAGGTTGATATCAGGCGTCAGTACAACGCTTCCTTGGTGTTGCCACCCAGCCTGGCATACAGGTTGACCAGCAGGTCGTCCTGCACGTCGCCGACCTTGGCGCGCATGATGGTCATGACGTCGTTCAGCAGCTCGTCGCGGTTTTCGATGAAGGCAAAATAATTGCCCACCGAACAAATGGTGATCTGACTGCCGCGGACGATCCAGCCCTGCACCGGACGGCAGCCGCAGTTTTCGGCAAAGGAATCGAATATTTCGGACTGCATGTTGACCGACAGCGTGTTGGCACGGCACAGGATCGACGCCATGCGCGCGAATTCGTCGGTGAGCGCGCCCTCGTACGAGAAACGGTCGCCGCGATACGCATACTCGCCGGCAGCGACTACGCCGGGGATCGCCATGAGTTGCCTTACGATATGCATCGAGCTCGCTCCTTGATATTGCTTATGCTTGATTTTGCTTATGGTTGCGGCGCGCTGTGGCAAAGTGTCGCGCCAGACCGCAATATAGAGCCACCATGCAAGACAACGCAATAGCCTCCTCCGCCCCGTTCCTGGTGCGCATCGCCGCCATGATCTACGAATCGCTGCTCGTCACGGCGGTGGTGTTCGTGGCCTCCTTCATCATCATCCCGGTGGTCGGCGAGCTGCACGCGCCCTGGCAGCGCCACCTGTTTCAGGTCTACATCCTGAGCATTCTGTTCGCCTATTTCAGCGCGTTCTGGCTGCGCAGCGGGCAAACGCTGGCGATGAAAACCTGGCGCATTCGCCTGGTCCAGGTGAATGGCGACACCCTCACTTTCAAACAGGCCGTGCTGCGCTTTTTCCTCGCCCTGCTGAGCCTGCTGCTGGCGGGCGCCGGTTTCTGGTGGGCGCTCGTCGACCGCGACCGCCAGTTCCTGCACGACCGCATCGCCGGCACCCGCTTGATCCGGGTGCCACGCAAGGCATGAGCTGGCGCGACCACCTGCGCACACACCTGCTGGAAATCCAGCCCGAAAGCGTGTGCGCGCTCGATGCGGCCGCCCGGCAACTGGCAGGCGAAGTGCTGCTGAACACACCGCTCCGCACACCCGACGCCCTGCCGGATTCGCCGTGTACGCTGGCACTCGGTATCGATGCGCTGAACGGACTGAACGCAGCGCAGGCCCGGCACCTGATCAGCCAGACGCGCCTGTACGTTGCGCCGCGCATCCTGCTGGTCGTGCCATCCGGCTGCGTGCTGGACGAGGCGATGTTTCGCGCACTTGGCTTCACGCTGCATGCAACCGATGCGGCCGATGGCACGCGCATCCACGACTACGACCTCGACACCTACAAGACGGTGCCGGACTGGCTCAACCCCCGCTTCTGGGCGAACCCCGAACGCTGGGAGCCCTAAAAGGCGAATACCCTGTATCCCTGTGGGAGCGGCGCCCCCGCCGCGAATTTCGCACCGCTGCAAGCTCCACGGCTTCGGCCCGAGGGCGGGCCTCCTACAACAGCACGGAACCTGTGGGAGCACCCGCAAGGGGTAGGCCGTGGTTGTCCCCGCAAGGGGGAGGCCATGTCTGTAAGCTGCTAAAGCAGCAACAGCCATGCACTAAGCCGATTAATCGGCAACAACCACGCACCGGCGCCCTCGCCGCGATCTCAACCCCGCGATGACCACCCCATCGGCCCGAGGGCAGGCCTCCTACAATAAGGGGCACGGCTTACGTTAAACTGGCCGGAATCCCCAATCCTCCCAACACCATGAACTTCGTCCCTCACAACGCGCTTGAAGAGCAGCTGACTGCCGTCCATGGCGGCTCGCTCGACCCCGAAACCTTCGTGCTGCAGCTGATCGACCAGCAGCTGTTCATGCCGGTGCGCGACGAGAAAAATCCCATCCAGGGCTTCCAGCGCACCACCCAGGCCGAGCCGCTGATCATCGAGGACGAGGACGGCGAGCGCGTGCTGGTCCTGTTCACCAGCCCCGAACGCGCCAAGCCGTTTGTCGAGCATTACCCCGAATTTTCGGGCGGCCTCTTGACCGAGTTTTCCTGGCTGCTGCGCCGCATCGGCGGCGGCGTGCCGATCGCGCTGAATCCGGGCTGGGACATCGGCATGGACTTCGACGCCGACATGATCGCCCAGCTGGTCGCACAGCTGCCGCCCGAGCACTCGGCCTGACCCCCTTTCTTCCCCGTTTGCCATGCTGTCCGATCGCGCCCTTGCTGCTTTCCGTTCCGCCCTCGGCGCCGATCGCGTGTTCGACGATGCCGCCACCCGGGCGGTGTATGCCTGCGACGAAACCCCGCGCCGGGTCGAGCCCGATGCCGTGCTGTTCCCCACCTCGCACGACGAGGTGGCGGCGACAGCGCGCATCGCCTTCGAACACAGCATTGCGCTGACCCCGCGCGGCGCCGGCTCCGGCAACGTCGGCGGCGCGCTGCCCGCGCCCGGCAGCGTGGTCGTCAGCTTCGAGTGCATGCGGCGCGTGCTCGAATTCGATCCGGCCAACCGCCTCATCGTCGTCGAGCCCGGTGTGGTCACCGAGGAAATCGACCGCATCGCACGCAGCGCCGGCCTGTTCTACCCGCCCGACCCCGGCAGCAACGCGTATTGCCGCATCGGCGGCAACCTCGCGATGAACGCCGCCGGGCCGCGCGCGGTGAAATACGGCGTCACCCGCGACTACGTGCTGGGCCTGCGCGCCGTCACCGGCGACGGCCGCGAAATCCGCACCGGCTGCCGCACCACCAAGGGCGTCACCGGCTACGACCTCACCCGCCTGCTGGTCGGCTCGGAAGGCACGCTGGCGCTGATCACCGAAGCCACGCTGAAACTGCTGCCCGCGCCGGAAGCCGTCGCCACCCTGCGCCTGTGCTTCGCCGACAACCGCAGCGCGCTCGACGCGGTCAGCCGCGTCATGCACCAGTCCGTGATGCCGTGCGCGCTCGAATTCATGGACCATCGCGCCATCGACGCCATCCGCCCCACCGGCGCGGCAGACGACCTGGCGCCCGGCACCCGCGCGCTCCTGATGGTCGAGGCCGACGGCGCCGCAGCGGACCTGCCGCGCCAGATCGCCGCCCTGGAGGCCGCGCTCGCAGGCGATGGCCTGCTCGAAATGAAGAGCGGCTTCACGCGCGAGGCCATCACCCAGCTGTGGACCGCGCGCAAATCGCTGTCGCATGCGGTCAAGCAGATTGCGCCGCTCAAGATCAACGAGGACGTGGTGGTGCCGGTGTCGGAACTGGCCGGCTTCGTCGACTTCATCGACCACACCGCCAACGCGCACCGGCTGGCCGTGGTGTCGTTCGGCCACGCCGGCAACGGCAACCTGCACGTCAACCTGATGGTGCACCCTGACGACGCCGACGAGATGGATCGCGCCCACCTGGCGCTCGACGCCATCATGCTGCGCGTCCTGTCGCTGGGCGGCACCCTCTCTGGCGAGCACGGCATCGGCACCGAAAAGCGCCGCTTCGTGCCGCAGGAAATCGAACCCGCCACGCTCGCCCTGATGCGCGGCATCAAGCAGCAATTCGACCCACACGGTCTGCTCAACCCCGGCAAACTTTTTCCCGATTGAAGTGCGCGCGAAGGCTTTACAAGCGCGAAAGGCCTCTATAGAATGCGCGGCTTCGTTGGGGGTATAGCTCAGCTGGGAGAGCGCTTGCATGGCATGCAAGAGGTCAGCGGTTCGATCCCGCTTACCTCCACCAACTAACAGGAAGGCCGATGCACAAGCTTGGCGTCATCACCACATTGCTGGGGCTGATACTGAGTGTCGTCGGATTGGTTGTCGGGTTTTGGAAAATGCTGAATGGCAGTGAGAACCCCGAAGTCTGGATCTCGCTGGTACCATTGGGTTTCGTCGGATTGTTGCTCGGCGTCACCTTGACCCAGCTTTCCAACAAGCAGTAGCGGCGCAAGCCGTGCAGTAAATTGGCGGTTCACACCGTCGTCCGGGTCCCCATCGTCTAGAGGCCTAGGACACTACCCTTTCACGGTAGGTACCGGGGTTCGAATCCCCGTGGGGACGCCACCTTACATTCGTTAAGGTGCTTAATATCCAGCCCTTCCCGGGTTGCGAAAAAAATCAGATGTAAAAAATATAGCGGCCAAAGCCGCTATTTTCTTTTGTGCGCTGCGCACCGATCGAGTGTGGCGCCCCGAAGACGAATCGAACGTCCGACCTACCCCTTAGGAGGGGGTTGCTCTATCCACTGAGCTACCGGGGCGTGGCGCGCATTGTACCGAATCACGCTTGGATTACCGAGCCGCGCCGCGGCGCTATGATGCTTGCCAGGAGACAAGATGCTGAAACTGATACTGGGTGGATTGGCGGCGCTGTTGCTGGTGGCGAGTGCCATCCTGTGGATGCTGCGGCCGGGCGCGCAACGGCCGGAGGGCAGCGCTGCGCCGGAGTTTGAACTGCCGGACCAGAATGGCCAGGTCCACCGCCTGGGCGATTACGCCGGGCGCTGGCTGGTGCTGTATTTCTACCCCAGGGACGACACGCCGGGCTGCACCCGGGAAGCCTGCCGGTTTCGCGACGACATCGGGGTGCTGGGCGATCTCGGCGCTGCAGTGGTGGGGGTCAGTGTCGACGACACGCAATCGCATGCCGAATTCGCCCGCAAATATACATTGCCGTTTCCGCTGCTGTCGGACCCCGACGGCAAGACGGCGGCGGCCTACGGCAGCCTGCTGAATCTGGGGGTTGCGCGGTTTGCGCGCCGCCACACCTTCATCATCGCGCCGGACGGCCGCATTGCCGCGCGTTTCGACAAGGTCGACCCGGCCCGCCACGCACAGGAGGTGGCCCGCGCCCTGCGGTCCCTGCGAACCGGCCAATAATGGACTACATACAGAAAATGACCTGATCAAAAGCGCTCATGCCACTACAGCGTGGAATCTCTCTCACCACCAGCACGGCCTTTGTCGTGCTGATCGCCCTGATTTGCGGGCTGGCCTTGAACAGCCTGCTGCAACTGCAAGCCTTGTGCTCACAAATGACCACGGTGGTCGAGACCCACAACCGCAAGATCGATCTCATCACGCAAACCCAGGTGGCTTCGCACCTCCGCACCGACAGCCTGTTCCGCATAGTGCTGGCCAGCGACCCGTTCGAGCGCGATGCCTATTTCATGGAGTTCAACCGCGCAGGTTTCCTGGTCGGGAGCGGGCGCAACGCCCTGCGCCAGATGGGGTTTACCCCGGACGAGCAACGCAGCTTCGATGCCCAGACCCGCCTGGTCAACGACACTGAAGCGATACAGGAACGGGTGATCGACCTGATCAACGCAGAACGCAGCTCCGACGCGCAGCGGGTATTGGTGCAGGAAGCCATCCCCAACAAGGCGGCTTTCAACCAGCAGCTGGCCGACATGCGCAATCTGTATCAACAGGCCAACCTGAGCGCCCTGCAACAGGTGCAGCAGTCCTACCGGCGTACCTTTTCATTCACGCTGGCATTCAGCATCGCGGCGATTGCCCTTGCGCTGCTGATCGCCTGGCGCACGCTGCGGAAAGCGAGGCTGAGATCACAACTGATACGTGAGCAGATGGTGGAACTTGAACGCTCGCGCGCGGCGCTGCGTGAAGAAGCCACGCATGATCCGCTCACCGGCCTGGCCAACCGGCGGCTGTTTTATGACCGGCTGCATCAGGCGGTCCGCCACGCCCATCGCTACGGCGGCAAGGTGGGCATTCTGTATGTGGACCTGGACCGCTTCAAGGAGATCAACGATCGGCTTGGCCACCATGTGGGCGACGCCGTGCTGACCGAAGTGGCGCAACGGCTCACCTCCAGCATTCGCGACTCCGATTCGGCGGCGCGTCTGGGCGGCGACGAGTTCGTGGTGCTGCTGGAAGAAGTGCAAGGGCGTGAGGACTGCCTCGCCGCCGCGCACAAGATCGAGCAGGCGATCAATGGGGACACGAGCTTCTACGGATTCGACGTAAGGATCGATGCGAGCGTCGGCCAGGCGCTGTACCCCGACGACGGCGCCGATGAGGACGCCCTGATTCGAGCAGCCGACGCTGCCATGTACCGGGTCAAATCCGGCTGCGAATCGGCGCAGCAGCACCCCCTGCCGTTTTAGTGAAGTGCGTCCGTGCGGCTTGAGTCGGCCCGCTCGCGCCGGGCCTTGGCGCTCCATATCCACACGTACTGCACGCCGGACACCACGGCGATGACGAACACCGTCACGAACAGGGGCTGCAGCCAGTCGTCCAGCGCGAGCAGGCCGGCCAGTCCGCCCAGCACCAGCGCCAGCAGCGTGAATTCGGCAAACATGTGCGTCTTGCCGAGCCAGGTGGGGTGGATTTCCAGGTGGCCGGCCAGACCGCGGTAGCTCAGCGCGCCCAGCACGATGATGCTGTCGCGCAGCAGGATCGCCAGCGTCACCCACAGCGGAATCGCCCCCACCTTTGTCAGCATCACCAGCGTCACCAGGCCCAGCGCCTTGTCGGCAACGGTATCGAGCGCGGCACCCAACTGCGTCATCTGGTTCAGCCAGCGCGCCAGCAGGCCGTCGATGCCATCCGACACCGCAGCGGCGAGGAAGAGCCAGCACGCCGCTTCCCAGCGCTGCTGCAGGATCAGCCAGCCCACCACCGGAACCGCCGCGATCCGCAGCAGGGAGATGACGTTCGGCAGATTGAAGACGCGTTCGCTCATATTGAACCCGGGTAGGCGGCACTGCGCGCCTGTGCGAGTGCTGGCGGCGGCTTTGCGGTCATTTTCGCCGCTTGCTCGGCGTCCATGGAACGACCATGGACTTCTCCCAAGCAACAAAACTGCCTCGCAAATCCGCTGCCATCATCTCGCACCCTAATGAATTATCCGGGTTCCAACCCTACTCAATTCAGGGGCTGTCTGGCAAGCTCGTCCCACAACTTGTCGAGCCGTTTGACCGACACCGGGTAGGGGGTTTTCAGTTCCTGCGCGAACAGCGAAATGCGCAACTCCTCCAGCTGCCAGCGGAAGTCGTCGAGCGCGGTCGGGACCTCGCCTTTCACCTGCGCGCGCCGCGCCAGGAACTTGTTCTGCAGCGTCAGCACGCCGGCCATGCCGCGTGAGTCGCGCTGCTCGGACGCGGGCAGTTTCTCCAGCCGCTTGAGGATGCCCCTCAGATAGCGCGGCAGGTCCTTCAGGTGCGTCCACGGCGTGGCGGTGATGAAGTCGGCCGGCACCAGCGCAGCGAGGTGCGCGGTTTCGTCGCGCATCGCAGCGGTGAACTGCGGCTTGGCATTGAGGCGCGCCGCCACTTGCGCATGCAGGTCGAGAATCTCGGCGGCGTCGCGCAAGAGCGCCTGCTTCACCACAGCGATCCGTGGCTTGGCGCGCTCCTTCTGCTTGCCGAAGGTCTTCGCGTCGCGCGGCGTGTCGTCGTCGCCCAGCAGCGCGCGCGTGGCGATGGCATCGATGAGCGCCGCGCGCAGCTGCTCGGCACTGCCGAAGCCGCGGAATTTCAGCGCCAGCGCGGTTTCGCGCGACAGGTCCTTGTCGAGCTGCTTGAACTGAGCGGCCAGCGCGATCCGCAGCAGGCGCACCACGCCGCGGCGGGTCTCGGCTTCCGCCACGTCGGCCGCATCGAGCAGGCGCAGGTCGACGCTCTCGCCGTTGTCGACCAGCGCCGGATAGCCGATCAGCTCGCGCCCGCCGCGCTTGAACTTCACCTGCTCGGGCAGGTCGCCGAAATTCCATTCGACGAGCCCGGTGCGCTCGAACTCGCTGTCCTCGGCGCCGCCGCCGTAGGTAATGCGCGCGGCACCCCCCAACTGCTGGCGCAGCGTGACGAGATCGCGGCCGCCGGCGAGTTCCTGCCCGCTGTCGTCGATCACACTCACGTTCATGTGCAGGTGCGCCGGCAACTCGCCCTTCCATTCGTCGGGGTGGATGTCGGTGCCGGTCTTCTTGCGGATGTACGCCGCCAGCGCTGCGGTCAACACCTGTTCGCCCGGCTTCGCCACCGAGAGAAACGCCGTCACCGTGTCGGGCAGCGGAATCAGCGGGCGGCGCTTGTCCTTGGGCAGCGACTTCAGCAGCAGGGTGAGCTTTTCGCGGATGAGGCCGGGTACCAGCCAGTCCACCTGCGCCGGCTCGATGCGGTTGAGCAGGTACAGCGGCAGGTGCAGCGTCACGCCATCGAGCGGATGGCCGGGCTCGAAGCGGTACTTCAACTTGCACGCCACGCCATCGACCGCCATCGTCTCCGGGAACAGCGCCTGGTCGGCGCCGAGCGCTTCGCCGAGGATGTCCTCGCGCTGCAGGAACAGTATCCTGGGGTTGGCGGCTTCGGCTTCCTCACGCCAGGTCTCGAAGGCCGCGCCGTTGTGGAGGTCGGCCGGGATGCGCGCATCGAACACGCGATAGATGCGCTCCTCGTCCAGCCACACACCGGATTTGCGCGCCTTGTGTTCGAGATCCTCGATTTCCTTGATCAGCGCGCGGTTGTGGGCGAACCACGGCGCTTTCGTGTCGTATTCCCCGGCCACCAGCGCGCCGCGGATGAAGAGCTCGCGCGACAGCACCGGATCGATCGGGCCGTAGTGGATCTTGCGCCGCGGCACCAGGGTGATGCCGTAGAGGCTCACGCGCTCGAACGCGACCACGCGCGCGCCGTCCTGCTCCCAGTGCGGCTCGATGAACATGCGCGTGAGCAGGTGGCGGCCGGCGGCCTCGATCCATTCCGGCCGCACTTCGGCGACGGTGCGCGCGAGCAGGCGGCCGGTGTCGGTGAGCTCGGCCGCCATGATCCACTTCGGGCCCTTCTTCGCCAGCGCCGAGCCGGGGTGGATCGACAGCTTGATGCCGCGCGCGCCCTGGTAGTTGCCGTTAGATTGATTTTGGCTCAGCGTTTGCCCCCTCTCCCTCGGGGAGAGGGTTGGGGTGAGGGAGCGGAAACCGATGTTGCCCAAGAGCCCCGTCAAGAGCGCCTGGTGGATCGTGTCGTAGCCGGCGTCCTTCTCGTTCTCGCGCAGCCCCAGTTCGCTCATCTGCGCATGGAGCTGGCCGTGGATGTCGCGCCATTCGCGCATGCGCCGCGGCGACAGGAAATGGTCCTGCAGCAGCGTCTGCAACTGGCGGTTGGTTTTCTTGTGCTGCACCTGCTCCTCGTACCAGCGCCACAGTTTCAGCCAGCCCATGAAGTCGGAGCGTTCGTCGGCGAACAGTTTGTGCTTTTCGTCGGCCGCCTGCGCGCGCTCCATCGGGCGGTCGCGCGGGTCCTGCACCGACAGCGCGCTGGCGATGATCAGCACCTCGTTGACGCAGCGCTGCTGCTCCGCCGCCAGCAGCATGCGCGCAATGCGCGGGTCGAGCGGCAGCTTGCCCAGCTTCTTGCCGATCGCGGTGAGCTGCCCCGCTTCGTCGAGCGCATGCAGTTCGGCCAGCAGCTGATAGCCGTCGGTGACGAGACGCGAACTCGGCGGATCGATGAAGGGAAAGCCCACCACGTCGCCGAGGCCCAGCGACTTCATACGCAGGATGACGCCGGCCAATGAGGAGCGCAGCAGTTCGGGGTCAGTGAAGCGCGGGCGGTTGCCGAAATCGGCCTCGTCGTAGAGACGGATGCAGACGCCGTCGGCCACCCGGCCGCAGCGCCCGGCGCGCTGGTTGGCCGACGCCTGCGAGATCTTCTCGATCAGCAGCTGCTCGACCTTGTTCCTCGCCGAATAGCGCTTCACCCGCGCGCTGCCGGGGTCGATCACATAGCGAATGCCCGGCACGGTGAGCGAGGTCTCGGCGACGTTGGTGGCGAGCACGATGCGGCGTAGCGCGCTGGTCGGCTTGAAGATCGCGTCCTGCTCGGCGACCGAGAGGCGGGAAAACAGCGGCAGGATCTCGGTGCCGGGCGGATGGTGCTTTCTGAGCGCCTCGGCGGTGTCGCGGATTTCGCGCTCGCCCGGCAGGAACACCAGGATGTCGCCGGAGCCAAGCCGCGCCAGCTCGTCGGTGGCGTCGAGGATGGCAGTTATATCGCTTTGGGCATCACGTTTGCTCCCTCCCCCGCTACGGGGGGAGGGTTGGGGAGAGGGCTTACGTGCCTCTGCCTCGTCCTCGCGCTCGATCGGCCGCCAGCGGATTTCCACCGGATAGGTGCGCCCCGACACTTCGATCACCGGCGCGTCGTTGAAGTGCTTGGAGAAACGCTCGGCGTCGATGGTGGCCGAGGTGATGACCACGCGCAGGTCGGAGCGCTTTTCCACCAGCGTTTTCAGGTAGCCGAGCAGAAAATCGATGTTGAGGCTGCGCTCGTGCGCCTCGTCGATGATGATCGTGTCGTAGCGCGACAGCAGCGGATCGCCCTGGCTTTCGGCCAGCAGGATGCCGTCGGTCATCACCTTGATCGCGGTGTCGTGGCGCACGGTGTCGGTGAAGCGCACCTTGTAGCCGACGATGCCGCCCAGCTCGCCGCCGAGTTCCTGCGCGATGCGCGCCGCCACCGAGCGCGCGGCAATGCGGCGCGGCTGGGTGCAGCCGATCAGTTTCCCCGCCCGCGCCGTCTCTGATCCAAGCCGAGCCTCCATGCACATCTTGGGAATCTGCGTGGTCTTGCCCGAGCCGGTCTCGCCGCACAGGATCAGCACGCGGTTGGCCTTGAGTGCGGCGAGGATGTCGTCGCGGCGGGCGGAAACCGGCAGGTCAGGATAGGTGATGTGCAAGGTGGGGCTCAAAATTCAAAAACCGGATTGTCCGCGAAGGACGCGAAGGAACACAAAGAAAGGCGAAAGAAACCAGCCCGATTCGAGCCTAATAGATGAGCGAGCCGGAAAATGATTGGTTTCCCTTCGCGCATCTTCGCGTCCTTCGCGGATAAAAGGCTTTACTTGTTCTGGATATACCGCGCGTCATCGAAGGTTTCCAGCCAGGCCGGCCGGTACACTGCCATCAAGGTGATGGCCATGCCGGTGGAGAAGGCCTCGGCCCAGCTGATCAGCAGGGTGGCATACGGCGTGTAGTGCGTGAGCAGGTAATCGAGCGAATACACGCCGGCGATGGTCATCAGCGCGGTGGTGGCCAAGCCGACCGCCGCCACCGAGAGCGCCGCGCCGAAAAAGCCGTTGCCCAGCACATACACGAAGAAATGGTTCGGCAGGCGGCGGTCCAGCAGGCGGAACACGCCCCAGCTCACCGCCGCCGGCAGCGCCGCCACCAGCAGCACATCGAAGCCCAGCGCGTTCCAGTTGCCGCGCCCGAAGGCCGCGTTCGCCAGCAGGATCAGGGCGCCGGCAAAGGTGGCGCGCCAGAAGCCGAACATCAGCGTCAGCGCCGCCATGCCGTAAAAATGAAAGTTCAGGCCCGGCTTGATGCCGGTGCGGATCTGCCACAGCGCCAGCACTGCCACGGTGGCGCCGAGGAACAGGTTCAGCTTTGAGGGTTCGGCCAGGCGGCGCCAGTCGCCCGACATCAGCCAGCGCCAGGCCAGGAAGGCCAGCCCCAGCCAGCCAATCAGATAAAAGGATTCGGGCAAGACCGTTGCGCTCAAGCCCATCGCGGTAAAATTCATGGGCGAATTTTACGCGAAGCGCCTGACGCGAGCCCTGCCATGTCCGCACCCAAATCCCCCAACGCCCCGCTCCGCGACGCCGAGATCGACGACCTGGCCGACCTGGTCGACCTGATCGACGAGCGCACCGACGTGCCGGTCTCGCTGGAAGGCCTCGACGGCTTCCTCACCGCGCTGGTCTGCAGCCCGCGCGCCATCCCGCCCGAGGAATACTTCCCGGTGCTGCTCGACCGCGCCGATGGGCTGGCCACGATATTCGAGGACGCCGCCGACGAAGCGCGCTTCCTGGCGCTGTTCGAGCGCCGCCGCAACGAGATCGCGCGCGCGCTGGCCGCGCCGATCGATAACCTGGCCGACCCCAAGGCGCTGTCGCCGCTGGTGATGGACTGGAACGGCCTGCTGGCCGAACTGCCGCCGGCCGAGGCCCGTCGCCTGAAAGAAGCCGGCATTCCGCCCTACGCCCAGCTGTGGGCCGGCGGCTTCCTGCTGGTGGTGGAGCACTGGGAAGACGACTGGATCCTGCCGCCGGACAGCAAGGACGAAGCCTTCGTCGACGAAGTGCTCGACCCGTTTTACGTGCTGGCCACGCCGCTGGACGAGCTCACGCCGGACGAGCGCGCCATCCGCCGCGAAGACCACTTCGCCCTCGCCCTCTGGGGCGCCTACGAACTGCGCGAATTCTGGCTCGACCGCGGCCAGGCCCCGCGCCACTGATGACCTGTAACGTGAACCGTGTAACGTGCATCTGATGAAACTCGTCCTCTTCGATCTCGACAACACCCTGCTCGCCGGCGACTCCGACTACGAATGGGGGCAATTCCTCATCGCCAAGGGCGCGGTCGACGGTCCCCATTACGAAGCCAAGAACCGCGCGTTCTACGAGGACTACAAGGCGGGCGAACTCGACATCTACGCCTTCCTCGCGTTTGCCCTGCGCCCGCTCGCCACCCACTCGCGCGAACAACTCGACGCCTGGCGCGCCGAATACGTTGAAACGCGCATCAAGCCGATGATCCCCCAGGCCGCGCGCGACCTGGTGAACAAGCACCTGAGCGAAGCCGACCTGGTTGCCGTCATCACCGCCACCAACAGCTTCGTCACCGGCCCGATCGCCCAGGAATTCGGCATTCCCCACCTGATCGCCACCGACCCCGAGGAAATCGACGGCCGCTTCACCGGCGAAGTCGCCGGCACGCCGTGTTTTCGCGAAGGCAAGGTCGTCCGCCTCGAGCACTTCCTCGAAGCCCACGGCACCCGGCTGGACCGCCTCGACACCAGCTGGTTCTACAGCGACTCGCACAACGACCTGCCGCTGCTGGAAAAGGTGCGCCATCCGGTCGCCGTCGATCCCGATCCCACCCTGCTTGCCCACGCCGAGGCGCAGGGCTGGCCGGTGATTTCATTGCGTCATTAATATTGCAGATAATCCGGGATTGCCCATTCGACAAAATGGCGTCATTCCGGCGAAGGCCGGAATCCAGAAAATCGAAAATGCCCCGCGCAAGCGGGACGACATTTCGGGTCTGCCTGCTCCGCAGAGTGTTTTTTCATACTGGATTCCGGCCTTCGCCGGAATGACGGGCGAATGAGTTATTTGGGATAATGCAGGCTGCTACCGCGGATCGATCGCCCATGTCCACCCCCACCACCCTTGCCGAAAGCGTCACCAGGCAGCGCGAAGCGCTGGCCAATCTGCTGCGCGAACCGCTGGCGCTGGCCGCCGAGGCCTGCAGCCGCGCGTGGCCGAGCCGCGCCGGACTCAACACCGCGCTGACGCATGCGCTGACGACGATGCCCGCGTGCAAATATTTGTATGCACTGGACACTCAGGCGATCCAGCTCTCCGACAACATCAGCCGCGAGGGCCTGATCGAGACGGATTACGGGCGCGACCGCTCCGACCGCCCCTACATGCGCGAAGCGGTGCCGAACCAGGGCTTTCTGCTGACCCAGGCCTACATCAGCCTGCGCGCCAAGCGGCCGTCGCTCACCGCGATCCAGATCGTGCGCGACGACGACGGCCAGGTGCTCGGCTTCGTCGGCGCCGACTTCGACCTGCGCGACCTGCCGATCACCGGCAAGCTGTACGACGAGCCCACCTACTGGCGGCAGATCAAGGGCGACCCGGCGATCCGCGGCGCGGTGTTCCACCAGACCCGCAGCGACAGCCAGATGGACCTCAATCTCGACACCGTGCTGGGGGTGATGGAAGAGCTGATGACCGACCGCGGCATCTTCCACGGCAAGCTGCATTTTTCCAGCAGCCGCGCCACCATCTGGCTGGTCAATGATCCCTATCGCTACCGTCTGCTCGACATCAACGCGCTGACCGACCCCGACACCTGCCTGATCTATCCCTGCCATCCCTATCCGGAAGACGCCGTGGTGCCGCGCGACAGGATCCGCCTGGTGCTCGACGGCCTGCGCGCGCTGCGCTTCATGGACGAGACCTTCTACCTGCGCGCCGGCTCGCTCAACATCTTCAACGGCATGGTCGGCCTCACCTTCTCGTGCGACGGATCGCACTACCTGCCGTGGGACGAATTCCTCAGCAAGGGCTACGACTTCTGGGCCAGCGGCAAGTCGCTCGTCTGAGCGAATGGTCAGGCGGGCCTCCCCGTCACCCGCCTTGCGCATCCCCCATTTGCCTCCTAAACTGCATTGCATATGTAATGCAAGGATCCCACCATGAAAAACGCCACCCTGCCCCCCCTGCGCGTTGACAGCGCACTGCGAAGCGCAGCCGAATCGGTCCTGCGCGAGGGCGAGACCCTGTCCGGTTTCGTGCTCGAAGCCGTTCGCCTGAACATCGAACGGCGCGAGGCTCAGCGCGAATTCATCGCACGCGGCCTGCTGGCCCGCGAGGAAGCGCGGTCCACAGGCGACTACGTGAGCACTGAGGGCATGTTGACGCGGCTGGATGCAAGCCTGGCCCGTGCACGCAGCAAGACGCAATGAGCTTCCGGCTGCGCCTTGCAGCCCGCGCCGCCGCCGATTTACAGCGCCTGTTCGATAATTTGGCAGAGCGCGACCTGGAGTCGGCCGAACGCGCGCGCGTGGCGATTGAAAAGGCCTTTGGCTTTTTGGAGACTTTTCCGTTTGCCTGCCGCAAGGCTTCGCCCGATCATCCCTTTTTACGCGAAATGGTGATCGAATTTGGCCAGTCCGGGTATGTCGCACTGTTCGAAATCGAAGACGCCGAAACCGTTACGATATTGGCGGTGCGCCACCAGCGAGAAGACGATTTCTTCTGATAGGCGATTTCTGCAGCAGGCCATGCTTGAATCCCGGGCAACAGTCCCCTGCCATCACCCGCACCCAGGCTTGCAAGTGCCCCTCGCATCCAGCACACTCCTTCAAACAACAAAAACAACCGGCGCGGAGAATCGAATGAAAACGAACAAGCGATCCGGAACACTTGAGCAAACTCGACGAACTCTATCGCCTGCACCGCCTGCTTGACGGACGGCGCACCGGCATCGCCCGCGCCGACCTGATTGGCTCGCACGGTTTCGCACGCGCCACGCTCGCCCGGCTAATCGCCGACCTGCGCAACAAACTCAACGCCCCACTCATGCACGACAAGGAGCGCGGCGGCTATCGCTACGACACCGCCGACGGCCGCCACGCCCTGCCCGGCCTTTGGTTCACCGCCGACGGCTGCTCGCACTGCTCACCCTGAAACGTCTGCTCGACGCGCTGGAACCCGGCCTGCTCGACGACCATCTACGCCCCCTGCAAACCCGCATCGAACAATTGCTCGCCAGCCGCCATCTCGGCGCGGGCGAAGCCTCCGCCCGCATCCGCGTGCTGGCCATGGCCGCGCGCCGCAAGAACCCACGGCACTTTCAGATCGTTGCCGGCGCCGTCCTGCAACGCCACCGACTGAAAATCGATTACTACAGCCAGCACGGCGGCAACACGATCCGGATCTATTCGGTGTTGTTCGAAGGGCGATTTACGGTGACCGACCCCACGCGATTCAGGACCGCACTGGAAACAGGGATTGGCCACGGCAAGGTAATGGGGCTGGACCTGTTATCTGTCGTACCCACATCAGGGTAAATCACGAAAGCCTTCGGCTGCGGTTTGCTACTCGTCCGCCGCCTGGGTTAAATTGCAGCTATGCTGACCGAAAGGAGATTTTCCATGGACTGGCATGATCGTATTGAATCCAACCCCGAGATTTGCGGTGGTCGACCGCGTGTAAAAGGCACGCGGCTCGCTGTTGAGTTCTTGCTCGGGCTCAAGGCGGCAGGCTGGACTGAGGCGCAGATTCTCGACAGCTACCCGCATTTGACGGCTGAAGACCTGCAAGCTGTATTTGCTTTCGCGCAGTCGCTTATCGAAGAGGAACACTTTCTGCCTTTGCCGCGCGTGGCCTGATGCGCTGGCTTGCAGACGAGAATATTGCGCGCCAGGCTATCGCCTATCTGCGATCGCGCGGCGAGGATGTCGTGTCGGTATCCGAGTTTTCTCCCAACATCCCGGACCGGGCGGTGATTGAACTTGCACGGTTGGATGACCGGATTCTTCTGTCGTTCGACCGCGATCATGGCGAACTGATTTTCCGGCATGGCGTGGTGCCGCCTCGATCTGTCGTTTATCTCAGGCTGGAACCGTAAACCCGGAATTTCTGAACATAGTCCTCAATGCCTTGATAGCGCTTGGCCAAAGCGGACTGGACGGGCAGTTTGTCACCGTCAACAAAGCAGGAATCCGCCAGCGTCCTTTGCCTTTGGTGGCCTGATGGCCGATCTGCTCCCGCCGCTCAAACCTATCCCGATCAAGGATCGCCTGTCGATTCTCTACATTGAGTACGGCCATTGTTCCCCGCTCACGCGGGGATGAACCGCTACAAACAACGGGGGGGCAAAAAGCCCCCCCGCCCGAACAGTTGAGCCGCCATTTCGAAAATCAAGATGTAGTCGTGGATTATTCAGCAACACTCATCGTGGAAAAAAGTCTGTCGGGGGAGTTCAGGCCGCATCAATCAGGGCCCGGATTCTGGTCATGACTTCGGCTGCCGGGATCCACTGCGTGCGCCCTGCCTCCATATCAGCCACACGTCGTGCAATTTCTTTGTCCCAAGCTTTGGCGATGGATTCGGGCGAGTCCTCTGGTATATTTTCCAAGCTAATGATGAGACGACGGATGAGTTCGCCCCGTTCCTGCTGAGAAAGCTGCAAAGCCTTATTTTCAATGTCCTTGAGTGTCACTGCCATGATCAACTCCACGTTGTTGCCACATTGACTGGCATGGTAGCACTCGAATTTCGGCGAATACCCCTGTCCGTAATAGCTTGAATCACACGCCCCCCGCGGCGGATAATGCGGCATTGCGCCGGATCAGCCCATTTTGGAAACCTACATCCTCATCCTCATTTCCACGGTGTTCGTGAACAACATCGTGATGGCCAAGATTCTTGGCCTGTGCCCTTTCATGGGCGTGTCGAAAAGACTGGAGACGTCGATCAGCATGGGTCTGGCGACGACCTTCGTGCTGACGCTGGCCTCCGGCGCGAGTTACCTCATCAACGAATACCTGCTCGGCACCGAGCTGTTCTACCTGCGCACGCTGTCGTTCATCGTGGTGATCGCGGGGATCGTGCAGTTCACCGAGATGTTCATCCACAAGACCAGCCCGGTGCTGTACCAGGTGCTGGGCATCTATCTGCCGCTCATCACCACCAACTGCGCGGTGCTGGGGATTCCGCTGCTGAACGTGCAGGCGCAGCACGGCTTTGTCGAGTCCTTGTTTTTCGGCGCCGGCGGGGCGATCGGCTTCTCCCTGGTGCTGATCCTGTTTGCCGGCATCCGCGAACGGCTCGACACCTGCGACGTGCCGTCGCCGTTCAAGGGCACCAGCATCGCGATGATCACTGCCGGCCTGATGTCGCTCGCCTTCATGGGCTTCTCCGGACTGGTGAAATAATGCTCACCGCAATCTGGGTGATGGTCGCCATCGCGATCGTGATCGGCCTGGTGCTGGGCTGGTCGGCGATCCGCTTCAAGGTGGAAGGCAATCCGCTGGCGGAGAAGATCGACGCCATCCTGCCTCAGACGCAATGCGGCCAGTGCGGCTTCCCCGGCTGCCGGCCCTATGCCGAAGCGATCGCCAAGGGCGAAGCCGACATCAACCAGTGCCCGCCGGGCGGCGAGGAAGGCGTGAAGAAGCTCGCCGAGCTGCTGGGCGTGGAACCCAAGCCGCTCGACGAAACCCACGGCACGCCGAAGCCGAAATCGGTCGCCTTCATCGACGAGAACACCTGCATCGGCTGCACCCTGTGCATCCAGGCCTGCCCGGTCGATGCGATTGCGGGCGCGGCCAAGCAGATGCACACCATCATCGCGGCCGAATGCACCGGCTGCGAGTTGTGCCTGCCGCCCTGCCCGGTCGACTGCATCACCATGGTGCCGATCGCCGAAGACCTGCCGCACTGGAAATGGAAGCATCCGGTCATCATGCTCAAAGAAGTGCCATGAGCCGAACCCTCCACACCTTCAAGGGCGGCGTTCATCCGCCCGGGCACAAGTCCGAATCGAACACGCGTCCGGTTCACGCAGCGCCCTTGCCGAAAAAGCTGGTCATCCCGATGCGCCAGCACATGGGCAACCCGGCCAAGCCGGTGGTCAGCGTGGGCGAACGGGTGCTGAAAGGCCAGCTGATCGGCGAGGCGGACGGCTATATTTCCGCCGCCGTCCATGCATCGAGCTCCGGCATCGTCAGCGCGATCAGTCCCGCTGCCGTGCCGCATGTCTCGGGCCTGCCGGACGAATGCATCACGCTCACAACCGACGGCCTCGACGAGTGGATAGACCACGCGCCGCTCGACTACCGCGCGATGGAGCCGTCCGACCTGCGCATGCGGCTGCGCGACCTGGGGCTGGCCGGCCTCGGCGGCGCGGTGTTCCCCAGCGCAGTCAAGCTCGACCCCGGCGCACAGCATCATTGCCCCACCCTGATTATCAATGGCGGCGAGTGCGAGCCGTGGATCACCTGCGACGACGTGCTGATGCGCCACCATGCCGGCGACATCCTGCAGGGTGTTGCGGTGATGCGGCATCTGCTCGGCAGCACGGAAATCCTGGTCGGCATCGAGGACAACAAGCCCGAAGCCATCGCCGCGATGCAGGCGGCCGCGCAAAAAATGGATTTTGAAGTCGAGGTCGTCGCAGTGCCGACGATCTATCCTGGCGGCGGCGCCAAGCAGATGATCGAGACGCTGACCGGCAAGCAGGTGCCGTCCGGCAAGCTCTCCACCGACATCGGCATCCAGGTGTTCAACGTCGGCACTGCCCATGCCCTGGCGCGCGCGGTGCACCACGGCGAGCCGCTGATTTCGCGGCTGGTCACCGTCACCGGCCATGTGCTGCGCCCGCAGAATGTCGAAGTGCTGATCGGCACCCCGATGCAGGTGCTGATCGACCTGGCGGGAGACCGCGACGGCACCACCGGCGTGCTGATGGGCGGACCGATGATGGGCATGCCGATGCCGCATACGATTCCGCACGGGCTTCAGCCCGTAGCGGATCGGAGTCCCCTTGTGGGGGTTCTCGATGTGCCGGTGGTCAAGGCCACCAACTGCATCCTGGTTCAATCGAAGGAACTGTTTCCGCCGCTGCCCAAAGCGCTGCCGTGCATCCGCTGCACCCGCTGCGCCGACGCCTGCCCGGCCGAACTGCAGCCGCAGGAGCTGTTCCGCTTCGCCAAGGCGGACGACTTCGGCCGCGCCCAGGAATACCACCTGTTCGACTGCATCGAATGCGGCTGCTGCAGCTACGTCTGCCCCAGCCATATCCCGCTGGTCGATTTCTATCGCTACGCCAAGAGCGAAATCTGGGCGCGCGAGAAGGAGAAGCGCGCCTCGGACCTGGCGCGCGAACGCCACGAATTCCGCCTGTTCCGCCTCGAGCGCGAGAAGAAGGAAAAGGCCGAGAAGCTCGCTGCCAAGGCGCAGGCCAAGCGCGCCGAGCGCGCCGCCGACCCCTCGGCTTCGGGCGCCCCGGACGCCGACGCCAAGAAGGCGCTGATCGCCGCCGCGCTGGCGCGCGCTCAGGCGAGGAAAGCCGAGGTCACGCCCAGGAACGTCGACCACCTGCCGCCCGACACGCAGCACGAGATCGAGGAAATCGAGGCGCGCCGGGCTAAAATCCGCGAAATGGCCAGACAGCCGCTGGAACCCGAAGAGAAGAAACCCTGATGCCCGCACCGTTCATTCTTGATCGCACCAGCGTCACCCAGGTCATGGCCTGGGTGCTGGCCGCCCTGCTGCCCGGCATCGCGGTCTACGTGTGGGTGTTCGGTCCGGGCATCCTGGTCACGCTGTCGCTCGCCACCGTGACGGCGCTCGTGGCCGAGGCGGCGATGCTGAAGGCGCGTGGCTATCCGGCCAAGCCCTTCCTGACCGACCTCTCCGCCATCGTCACCGCCTGGCTGCTGGCGCTGTCCTTGCCCAGCCTGGCGCCGTGGTGGCTGATCGTCACCGGCACGCTGTTCGCCATCGTGGTGGCCAAGCATCTGTACGGCGGACTGGGCCAGAACATCTTCAATCCGGCGATGGTCGGCTATGCGGTGCTGATCGTGTCCTTCCCGGTGCAGATGACGCAATGGGCGGGGCCGCTCTCGCTCACCGACACCTCGCTCACGCTGGCGCAAAGCGCGAGTGTGATTTTCGGCGGCGATGTGCCCAAGGCCACCCTCGACGCGGTGACCATGGCGACGCCGCTGGACGCGCTGCGAACGGGACTGCTGCAGCAATACACGGTCGACGAGATCCTGGTGCAGCCGATCTTCGGCCATTACGGCGGCATCGGTTTCGAGTGGCTGGCCGGCGCCTTCCTGCTCGGCGGCCTGCTGCTGTGGGCGCTGCGCATCATCAGCTGGCAGGTGCCGCTGGCCTTCCTTGCCGGCATCTGGCTGGCCGCCGGCTTCCTGCATTTCTTCGACGCTGGCCGCTTCGGCGCGCCGTGGTTCCACCTGTTCGCACCGTCGGTGATGCTGGGCGCCTTCTTCATCGCCACCGACCCGGTGTCGGGTGCGACCACGCCGCGCGGCAAGCTGATTTTCGGCTTCGGCGCGGGCCTGCTCACCATCATCATCCGCACCTGGGGCGGCTACCCGGACGGCGTCGCCTTCGCGATCCTGCTGATGAACCTGTGCGCGCCGCTGATCGACCAGTTCACCCAACCGCGTGTTTATGGCGAGGCGAAAAAGTCCAAGGCGCCGCCGGCATGACTTCACCGATTCAAGCCGCTCTGCGTAACGCGCTGCGCACCGGCGTCATCCTGTTCGCCTTCGCGGTCGTCGGCACCGCCATGCTGGCATTTACCCATGACCGCACCGAGCCGACCATCACCCGTGGCCAGTTAGCCGCAAAGCGCGCGCTCCTGAGCCAGGTGCTGCCTGCCACGCTCTACGATAACGACCTGCTGGCCAGCCAGCGGGCCGTGCCGCCGGACGAACTGCTGGGTACGCGCCAGTCCTCTGCGATGTGGATTGCCCGCCGCGGCGGCGAGTTCAGCGGCGTGGTGCTGGAAGCCATCGCGCCGGACGGCTACAGTGGCGACATTGCCCTGTTGATCGGGATCGATGCGGACGGAAGCGTGACCGGCGTGCGCGTCACCGCCCACCGCGAGACGCCGGGACTGGGCGATTACATCGATCGCGCCAAGAGCGCATGGATCGACCAGTTTGCGGGAAAATCGCTCACCCATCCTGCGCCCAAACACTGGAAAGTCGTCAAGGACGGCGGTGCCTTCGACGCCCGTGCCGGCGCCACCATCACCCCGCGCGCCGTGGTCAAGGCCGTCAGGAGCGCGCTCGATTATTTCGCGCAACACCGCGCGGCCTATGCGGCGCCGGACAAGGAAGCCCAGCCCGCCAAGGAGACCCGCACATGATGACGATGGACGAATTCCGCAGCCTGTTTCACAACGGACTCATCAAGCAGAACACCGGGCTGGTGCAGCTGCTCGGGTTGTGCCCGCTGCTGGCGATCAGCAACAACGTCGTCAACGCGATGTCGCTGGGGGTGGCAACGACGATGGTGATGGCCGCATCGAGCGGCGCGGTGTCGGGCGTACGCCATTTCGTGCCGAACGAAATCCGCATCCCGGTATTCGTCCTCATCATCGCCGCACTGGTCACGGTAATCGACCTGGTGATGAACGCCTTCGTGCATCCGCTGTATCTGGTGCTGGGGATTTTCATACCGCTCATCACCACCAACTGCATCGTGCTGGCGCGCGCCGATGCCTTCGCTTCCAAGAATCGCCCGCTGCACAGCGTGGTCGACGCCGTGGCGATGGGCCTGGGCCTGACGATGGTGCTGGTGGTGCTGGGCGGCATGCGCGAAATCGCCGGCCAGGGCACGCTGCTGTCCGGCATCGACCTGGTGTTCGGCGAACAGGCCAAACCCTTCGTGCTGCACGTGCTGCCCGATTACCAGGGCTTCCTGCTCGCCATCCTGCCGCCCGGCGCCTTCATCGCACTGGGGCTGCTGATCGCCGCGCACAACTGGAACAAGGCGCGCGCCGACCAGCGTGCCCGCGCCGCGGTGCTGGTCGGCGCATGAAGCCGCCGCTGAAGCGGCGCGTGCCGAAGCCGCGCAATCCCTACGTCGCGCTGGCGATGCAGCGCCGTGCCGGCGAGCATGAAAAGCCGCCGGGTTCCAAGCGCCAGGCCGAAAAAAAGGCCCTGAAGCAGCGCCTGGCCGAGCAGTGATCCGGGGTGATCCATTGGAAATGAAGCGCCACGTCATTCCGGCAAAAGCCGGAATCCAGCAGGATAGAAATTCGCCCGCGCAAGCGGGACGACATCACTGCCCTGTCCGCTACGCGGGATGTTTTTCACTGGACTCCGGCTTTCGCCGGAATGACGGACGCATGGATTATTGGGCATGAATCCCGCCAAGCGCCACGAAATCTTCAGCCGCCTGCGCGCCGCCAATCCGCATCCCACCACCGAACTCGAATACACGACGCCGTTCGAACTGCTGGTGGCGGTGGTGCTGTCGGCGCAGTCCACCGACAAGGGCGTCAACCTCGCCACCCGCCGACTGTTCCCGGTGGCCCACACGCCCGAGGCGATCTACGCGCTGGGCGAAGAAGGCCTCGCCGATTTCATCAAGACGATCGGCCTCTACAAGAGCAAGGCCCGCCACCTCATCGCCGCCTGCCGCATGCTGATCGAGCTGCACGGCAGCCAGGTGCCGGCCGACCGTGCCGCGCTCGAGGCGCTGCCGGGCGTGGGACGCAAGACCGCCAACGTCATCCTCAACACCGCCTTCGGCCAGCCGACGATGGCGGTCGACACCCATATCTTCCGCGTGGCCAACCGCATCGGTCTGGCCCCCGGCAAGACGGTGCTGGAGGTGGAAAAGAAGCTGCTCAAGACCATCCCCGCCGAGTTCCGCGTCGACGCCCACCACTGGCTGATCCTGCACGGGCGCTATGTCTGCCAGGCCCGCAAACCGAAGTGCGGCGAGTGCATCATTGCGGACCTGTGCGAGTTCAAGGGCAAGACCTGGCCCGCGCCCGAGGGAAATAAAAAACGCAGCGCTAACCCCCCCCTCTCCCCAACCCTCCCCCCGAACGGGGGAGGGGGCAAACGCTAGGCCCACACCGATTTATGTTCAACCCCAGCCGCGACCAGGTGCGCCAGTTCTTCTTCGACGTGTGGGCGAAATACCGTGCCGGGCAGCCGCTGGCGGGCGCGGAACAACCCGCGCTCGATGCCGTGCTGGCGCACCCCGAATACCACGCCCTGCTCGATCAGCCGGACCGTCACAAGGAGCGGGACTACCTGCCGGAGGCCGGTGAAACCAACCCCTTCCTGCACCTTTCCATGCACCTGGCGATTACCGAGCAGTTGTCGGTCGACCAGCCGCCCGGCATCCGTGAACGCTACCAGAAACTGCTCAAGCGCTACGGCAACGAGATGGACGCCCAGCATGACGTCATGGACTGCCTGGGAGAAATGATCTGGCAGGTTCAGCGCTACCAGACTGCGTTCGATTCGGCGGCCTATCTGGATTGCCTGGATCACAAACTCGGCAAGGCCTGACCCCCGGCGTCGGCGTCGATCGACGCGCCCCGCTTCATTTTGACGAAATTCTGCCGATACTCCAGTTGCAAGCATGACCTGGGTGTCTCCGGACACCCTTTTCGTGCCAGCCCGGTGCGTGCTGACCCGGGCCTCCCCCTTCCTGCCGGGGCCGCCTTAACCGAATTGAAACTGATTGATTGATGAAACAGCTCGAACAACTCAAACTCAGTGGGCAGTTGCCCTCGCCTCGCGGAATCGCACTGGCGATCATCGAGATATCCCGGCGCGACAATGCGACGCTCGCTGAAATTGCTCGGGTCGTGCAGACCGATCCCGCCCTGTCCGGCAGGCTGATCAAGCTGGCCAACGCCGCAACCCACATCGCACGGCCGGTGGTATCGGTGCAGGAAGCCGTGGTGCGCCAGGGCATGAACACGGTGCGTCAACTGGCACTGGGATTCTCGCTTCTGGATCAATACCGTGGCGGCTCATGCAAGGCGTTCGACTATCAGCGCTACTGGTCGCATTCGCTTCTGATGGCGCTCAGCATGCAGGCCCTGGGTGAGCGGGTGCACGTGGCGGCAGCGGACGAGCTGTTTGTTTGCGGCCTGCTCGCGCAAGTGGGCCAGCTGGCTCTGGCAACCGTCTACCCCGATGATTACAAGGCGGTTCTGATGGCGCATCATGCCGACCGCGCGCACGCGCTCAGCGCCCATGAACGCGCCCGCCTGGAAACCGACCACATCGAACTGGGCATTGCCATGATGGCCGACTGGGGGCTGCCCAAGGTCTTTACCGGGCCGCTCAGCCATTACGAAGATATTGATCACCCGGGTTATCCCCACGATTCGCGTACCAACAGCGTGACGCTGATGCTGCGTCTTTCGCATCGCCTGGCCGATCTCGGACTGGCCGAGGCCGACAGTCGCCCGCAACTGGCGAAGGAATGGATCGGGATGGCCATCGAACTCGACATTCCGCAGGAAGAGGCCGGGAGCTTTATCGACGACGTGATCGTCACCTGGCAGGATTGGGGCAAGCTGCTGAATATTCCCGCCACGGCACTGCCGTCTTTCGCCGACATCTGTCACGGCCAGCTCGAAGTCGAAGAAGAAGCCCCAGAAAAAGAAGCGCCGCTGCGCATCGTGGTGGCGGATTCAAACCTCTTCACCCGCCGCAAGATCATGACGATGCTGGAAGAGGGCAGCGAGCATTTCGTGTATCCCGCCGAAAACGGCAACGTTGCGCTTGCGCTGGCGATGGAGGTGCTGCCGCACGTCATCATCGCGCATTACGATCTCTCGCTGCTCGACGGCATCGAGCTTTGCCAGGCCCTGCGCGCAACCGATGAAGGCCGCCGCATGCATATCCTGCTGACGGCCAGCGACAACGGCGAAGACCAGCTGACCCGCGCCTACGAGGCGGGCGCGGATGGCTATGTGCCCGGCAACATCAGCCCCAAGGGACTGCTGACCCGGCTGCAGGGGGCGCACCGTCTGGCAACATTGCAAAACGACTGGGAGAAAGACCGCGCCCAGTTGCGCCAGATTGCGGCCGAACTGGCCGTGGTCAACCGGCGGCTGGCCAACGTCGCGCTGACCGACCTGCTGACCGGACTGCCCAACCGCCGCTCGGCCATGGATCAGCTCGAACAGGCCTGGAGCGCCGCCTCGCGCTCCAGCCTGCCGCTTGCGGTGATGCTGGTCGACATCGATCATTTCAAGTCGATCAACGACAACTACGGCCACGCCGCCGGCGACATGGTGCTGCGCGAGGCCGCATCGACCCTGCGCGCAGCAGCGCGACGCGAAGACAGCGTCTGCCGCATCGGCGGCGAAGAATTCTTGGTCATCTGCCCCAACACCGACCTCAAGTCCGCCATGCTTTCGGCCGAGCGCCTGCGCGCGAGTCTGAGCGCAAAACAGATCGCCATCGGACAAACGGAAAAAGCCATCACCGTCAGCATCGGGGTGGCCATGCGCGAACCCGAAACCGCCGATATGGACGCGCTGGTGAGCCTCGCCGACCAGGCGCTGTATGCCGCCAAGAACGCCGGCCGCAACCATATCTGCAGCCGGCAAGCCGGCGGTTAGTCGCACCCGCCTTGTGCGGCGCCTGATCGCGCTACAGCGCGCGTGAAATCTTTCGCACCGCCTCATCCTCGGGATGCGGCTCGATCCGGAACCCCAGGGCTTCCACCAGCTTCAGCATGGGGCGGTTGGTTTTCAGCACTTCGCCTTCCATCACTTCCAGTCCCCGGCCGCGCGCCACGTCCATCAGCACATCCATCAGCTTGTGGCCGATGCCCTGCTTCTGCCACTGGTCGTTGACCACCAGGGCGAATTCGCAGGATTCCCCGTCCGGATTGATGGCATAGCGCGCCACGCCGAGTTCCACTTCCCGTCCGTCGATCTCGGTCAGCGCCAGCAGCGCCATTTCACGCGTGTAGTCGATCTGGGTCAGGCGCGCCAGGGCAACCGGGGACAGTTCGCTCACCGCATCCATGAAACGGAAATATTTCGATTCCGCGGACAGGCTCTTCACGAAGCCCTGGGTCAACTCGGCATCCTCGGGGCGGATCGGCCGGATGACGACGTCGTTGCCGCTCGGCAATTGCCAGTGCGTCACCAGATGCGCCGGATAGGGATGGATCGCCATGTGGCCGTAGCGGTCGGCCATCGGCACGCGCGGGGCGATGACGATGCGCGCATCCAGCGCCAGCGCACCGTGCTCGTCCACCAAGAGCGGGTTGATGTCCAGTTCTTCCAGCCAGGGCAGTTCGCAGACCATTTCCGACAGCCGCAGCAGCACGTTTTCCAGCGCGTCCATGTCGACCGGCGGGCGGTTGCGGAACGGGCCCAGCAGGGTCGCGACGCGGGTACGCTGGATCAGGTCGCGCGCCAGATAGCGGTTGAGCGGCGGCAGGGTCACCGCACGGTCCCGGAAGGCTTCGACATCGACGCCGCCGGCGCCGAACACGATGACCGGCCCCAGCACAGGGTCGGATGTCATCCCCAGCAGCACCTCGCGCGCGTGCGGGCGGGCCGCCATCGGCTCGACCACGATGCCTTCGAGGGTGGCGTCGGGGCGCAGGCGCTTCACGTCGGCGAGCATCTCGCCGAAGGCGGAGCGCACCGCCTGCCCGCTCGACAAGCCCAGGCGCACGCCGTTGACATCGGACTTGTGGGTGATGTCCGGTGAATTGATTTTCATCGCCACCGGAAAGCCCATCTGCTGCGCCATCAGCATCGCTTCCATCGGATCGCGCGCGATCAGGGTCTGGGCGATCGGGATGTGGAAAGCCGCCAGCAGCGCCTTCGACTCCACCTCGTTCAGCAGGTGGCGGCCGTGCGCCAGGGCGCTTTCGATGATCAGGCGTGCGCCTTCCACGTCCGGCGCGGCCTGCTGCGACAGCGGCCCCGGCGTCTGCATCAGCAGGCGCTGGTTCTCGTAGAAGGCGGACAGGAAGGAGAACACCTCGACAGCCGGCTCCGGCGTGGTGAAGTAGGGAATCCCGGCCTGCTTGAACAGACGCCGGCCTTCGTGCACCTGGGCCTCGCCCATCCAGCAGGTCAGCACCGGCTTGCTCGATGTCTTCGCCACCTCGATCACGGCCTCGGCCGCCTCGGCAGGCCGCGTCATCGCCTGCGGCGTCAGCATCGCCAGCACGCCGTCGACGTTGTCGTCGGCGAGGCAGGCGGCCACCGCCGCGCGATACCGCTCGGCGTTGGCGTCGCCGATGATGTCGAGCGGATTGGCCTGCGACCAGTTGGCCGGCAGCACGGCGTTGAGCGTCGCGAATGTCGCCGGCGACAACTCGGCCATGCGCACCCCCATGTCGATGGCGAGGTCGGTCGCCATCACGCCGGGGCCGCCGCCGTTGGTGACGATGGCGAGGCGGTTGCCGGTGGGCTTGATGTGGGTGGACAGCGCCCGTGCCGAGGCGAACAGCTGCAGGATGGTGTTGACCCGAACCACGCCGGCGCGCCGCACCAGCGCGTCGAACACCGCGTCCGATCCGACCAGCGCGCCGGTGTGCGACTGCACCGCTTTCGACCCGGCCTCGTGGCGTCCCACCTTCACCATGACGACGGGCTTGAAGCGGGAGATCGCACGCAGCGCGCTCATGAAACGCCGCGCATCGCGAATGCCCTCGATGTATAGCAGGACGCCCCTGGTTTGGGTGTCAAAAGCGAGGTAATCGAGGATCTCGCCGAAATCCAGGTCGGCCGACGCGCCGGTGGAGATCACGCTGGAAAAGCCGATGCCGTTGGTTTCCGCCCAATCGAGCATGGCGGTGCAGATGGCGCCGGACTGCGACACCAGCGCGAGATCGCCGGACAGGGTTGCACCCTGGCTGAAGGTGGCGTTCAGCCCGATGGACGGCCGCTGGATGCCCAGGCAGTTGGGGCCGATGAAGCGGATGCCGTGTTTTTTGGCCACCGCCTTCACGGCGTCTTCCAGCGCCGCGCCCTTCTCCCCCACCTCGCGAAAGCCCGCCGACAGCACGATGGCATGGCGGATGCCGTGCAGTCCGCACGTCTCCATGATCGCCGCCACCGTGGGCGCCGGCGTGGCGATCAACGCCAGTTCCGGCACCGCCGGCAGCTCGCTGGCCGACGCGTAGCAGCGCACGCCGAACACCGTCTCGTGCTTGGGATTGACCGGGTAGACCTCGCCTTTGTAGCCGGCATGGCGCAGGTTGCGGAACAGGGTGCCGGCGACCGAATCCTCGCGCTCGCTGGCGCCGAAGACCGCCACCGAGCGGGCGTTGAACAGGGGGTGCAGATAGTGTTGGGGCATGGTTTGCTTTGGGCTGCGTGCGCTGAATCGATGGGGTCGTGAACAGCCTATGCTAGGCCATCCCCTGTTACCGCGCCATCACGCCGGGCGTATAGTTTGCTTATTCCCTTGCTCCCCTGCGCCATGCATACCGCCTACATCACCCACCCCAGCTATCTCCTGCACACCATGGGAAGCTGGCATCCGGAGAGCCCCGAGCGACTGCGCGCCATCGACGACCGGCTGCACGCCGCCCACCTGTTCGATTTCCTGACGCATCTCGAAGCCCAGCCGGTGCAGCGCAGCCAGCTGCTGCGCGTGCACGACGCCGCCTACATCGACACCGTCGAGGCCGCCTCGCCCCGCGAAGGCTTCCACGCGCTCGATCCCGACACCAGCATGAACCCGCATACCCTGGACGCCGCCCGGCATGCCGCGGGCGGCGCCGTCATGGCGGTGGATCGTGTGATGCGCGGCGAAGTGAACAACGCCTTCGTCGCCTGCCGCCCGCCCGGCCACCACGCCACCCGCAACCAGGCCATGGGCTTCTGCTTCTTCAATAACGTCGCCGTCGCCGCCGCGCATGCGCTGGAAGCGCACGGCCTGGAGCGGGTCGCCATCGTCGATTTCGACGTCCACCACGGCAACGGAACCGAGGCCATCTTCACGGACGATCCGCGCGTGATGCTCTGCTCCACCTTCCAGCATCCCTACTACCCCCACTGCGGGGCGGACACCGTCAGCGAGCACATCGTCAACGTGCCGCTGCCCGCAGGCACCACCGGCCATGCCTACCGCGAGGCGTTCACCGCGCAGATCATGCCGCGCCTGGAAGCGCACCGCCCGCAGATGCTGTTTTTCTCCGCCGGCTTCGACGGCCATCGCGAAGACGACATGGCGCAGTTCGGCCTGGTCGAAGCGGATTACGCGTGGATCACCGACCAGGTGATGGGCGTGGCCGCACACTACGCCGAAGGCCGCATCGTCTCGGTGCTCGAAGGCGGTTACGACCTCAGTTCCCTGGGCCGCAGCGTGGCGGCGCACATCAAGACACTGGCGGCGCTATGAGGAGCGTTTCGCTGACTGGATCAGCAGGCGCCTGAGTGGTCTGTGAAGATTGGGTAAACGCGACAGGCCGGGTTCGGCCAGGAGCGGAAGTTCAGGTTGAGGAGTCCGACCAACTCTTGTTCGGCCATAGCGGCCGGCGGGTTCTCAGCCTACTTGGTCCGTTATGAGTTGGCGGATTCAACCGGTGGATGCAACACACTAGAAACTGCGTAAGCAGAAGGAGTGTTGCAAATGAAGCGAAGACCGCGGATTTATTACACGGAAAGTCAGAAAGCGCTCATGTGGGAGCGATGGCGGAAAGGTGAGTCCCTCCAGCGTATCGCTGAACTGTTTGATCGAAATCATTCGTCGGTAGAACGCATTCTGGCAGAGACAGGTGGGATTCAACCGGCGCAACGACGCCGTTCGAGATTGGCGCTGACGTTAGCTGAGCGAGAAGAAATATCGCGTTCTGTGGCTACGGGTCAGTCGATACGTTCAGTAGCGACGCGACTTGGTCGTGCACCATCCACGATCAGCCGCGAGATAATGCGAAACGGTGGCCAGGAATGCTACCGGGCGAGTCAGGCCGACCAGGCTGCCTGGGATCGGGGACGTCGCCCCAAGACATGTAGTCTGGCCGAGAACCGCTCGTTGGCGCACATCGTTGCAGGTAAGCTCCAATTGCTGTGGTCGCCGGAGCAGATTGCTGGGTGGCTGAAACGTACCTACCCGGACGACGAGACCTTCCAAGTGTCACACGAGACCATCTACCGCAGCCTGTTTATTCAAGCCCGTGGCGTCTTGAAGAAAGAGTTGTTGCAACATTTGAGGTGCACGCGAGCAATGCGCCGTTCGCGCCATCACACCCAGAAGTCGGACGATCGCCGCAAAATCCGTGACGCGGTATCGATCAGCGAGCGTCCTGCCACGGCGGAAGATCGGGCCGTACCGGGTCACTGGGAAGGTGACCTACTGTGCGGAAATCGCAGCAGTCAGATTGCAACTATCGTCGAACGTCAAACACGCTACCTGATGCTGGTAAAGGTCGCCAGCAAAGATGCCGAGACGTTCGCCAATGCGTTGGTCAAGAATGCGCGCAAGCTGCCACAGGAACTCTACAAATCGCTGACCTGGGATCGAGGCACCGAGATGGCCGGACATAAGCGCTTTACGTTGGCGACGGACATACAGGTCTATTTCTGTGACCCTCGGAGTCCTTGGCAGCGTGGGACCAATGAAAATACGAATGGGCTACTGCGACAGTATTTCCCCAAAGGAACCGATATTTCGACCTACTCGCAAGCCAAGCTCAATGCCGTAGCGCGGAAATTGAATGAGCGCCCAAGGAAAACATTAAACTACGAAACGCCAGCACAACAATTTCACCAACTTGTTGCGTCGATCGGTTGAATCCGCC
>JBAVWB010000029.1:0-1727 GCA_049697615.1 Thiobacillus sp.
CGGTCCTGGCCCGCCTTCACCGCGTCGTCGAACGCGGCCTGCACCTGCTCGGGCGGCTGGATGTTCTGCAAGGTCACCTGGCTGATGCTGATGCCGGTCTTGTGGCGGTCATGGATGTCCTGCATCAACTGCTTGGCACGTGCGGCAATTTCGGCGCGACCCTCGTACAGCACGAAGTCCATCTTGCTCTTGCCGACGATTTCGCGCATCGCGGTTTCGGCGATCTGCAGCGCGCTGTCTTCGGGTGCACGGTTGACGAACAGGAACTCGACCGGATCCTTCAGGATGTACTGCACGGCAAACTGCAGGTCGATGATGTTTTCGTCGTCAGTCAGCATCAGCGACTCTTTCAGCACTTTGCTCTTGACGTTGTTGCGGTAGCCGATTTCAACGGTACGCACCTGGTCGACGTTGACGATTTCGCGCGACTCGATCGGCCACGGCAGATGCCAGCGCGGCCCCGGCTCGGTGGTTTCGACGTACTGGCCAAAACGCAACACCATGCCGCGTTGACCGGTATCGACGATGTAGAAGCCGCTTGCCACCCACACCAGCACCAGCGCACCGATCAGCAGGCCGACCAGATTGCCGCCGCCCGGAAAACCCTCGGGGGAAAAACCGTCTCCGCCGCCGCTGCCGCCCGTGTCCTTTTTACCGAACATGCCGTTGAGGCGCTGGTTGACGCGCCGCCAGAGCTCGTCCAGGTCGGGCGGTCCGCCGTTCGGGTTGCGGTTGCCTTTGTTGCCCCATTGCGGGTCATTCCATGCCATAGCGTTATGTGGAGAAAACAGTAGGTTGGAGAGAGGCGTCGTCGGGTGCGCCGGCTTTGGCCTGGTCGCATTCAGCCTGAACACGGCTGGCGAGCAGGATTTCTGACAGCGCCTCGCGTAAAAGTTCAAGCCCCGCGCCGGTTTGCGCGGAGACATACACGTTTTGAAGTTTACCATACTCGTCGCGCCCCACCCCCGGCGCAACGCCCGTCAAATCAAGCTTGTTGTAGACCCTGAGCTGCGGCACGGCATCCGCGCCGATTTCCCCCAGCACCTTTTCAACCGCCTCGATCTGGCGCTCGCGCCCGGGGCTGGACGAATCGATCACGTGCAGCAGCAGATCGGCCTCGGCCGTGGCTTCCAGGGTGGCTCGGAAGGCGGCCACCAGGTCGTGCGGCAGGCGGGTGATGAAGCCGACGGTGTCCGACAGCACCACTTCGCCCACTTTCGGCAGGTAGATCTTGCGCGTGGTGGTGTCGAGCGTGGCGAACAACTGGTCGGCGGCGTAGGCACCGGCGCGCGTCAGCGCATTGAAAAGGGTGGACTTGCCGGCGTTGGTATAGCCCACCAGCGCCACCGACATCACCTGCTGGCGCGCGCGCGAACGCCGCTGGGTGCGGCGCTGCTGGCCCAGCTTGGCAAGCCGCTCGCGCAGCGCCTTGACCCGCACGCCGATCAGGCGGCGGTCAGTTTCCAGCTGCTTTTCACCCGGGCCGCGCATGCCGACGCCGCCGCGCTGGCGTTCAAGGTGGGTCCAGCCGCGCACCAGACGGGTCGACAGATGCTGCAGTTGGGCCAGTTCGACCTGCAGCTTGCCTTCGGCGCTGTTCGCCCGGCGGGCAAAGATATCCAGAATCAGGCTGACACGGTCGATCACCCGGCAGTGCAGGCGGCGCTCCAGGTTGCGTTCCTGCGCGGGCGACAATTCGTGGTTGAAGATGACGACATCGGCTTCGG
>JBAVWB010000030.1:0-8354 GCA_049697615.1 Thiobacillus sp.
GTTCAACGTGGTCGCGCTCGACCAGCTAAAAGCCGCGCTCGGCGGCCAGCTCGAAATCGACACCCTGCTGGCGGGCGAAGCGCAGCTGCTCGAGTGCATCGACAAGTTCTACGGCTTCGATCTGTCGCTCGACGGCATCCTGCGCGAAATCGAAACCGGCGAAGTCGACTACGCCAGCCTCAATCCCGAGACCGAGGAATACACCCAGCCGGTGGTGCGGCTGGTCGGCGCGCTCCTGACCGATGCGGTGAAGCGCGAATCCTCCGACATCCACTTCGAGCCCGAGCACGCCTTCCTGCGCATCCGCTACCGCATCGACGGCGTGCTGGAGCAGATCCGCAGCCTGCACAAGACCTACTGGCCGGGCATCCTGGTGCGGCTCAAGGTGCTGTCCGGAATGAACATCGCCGAGACACGCGCGCCGCAGGACGGCCGCATGTCCTTGACGCTCAACGGCCGCCCGATCGACTTCCGCGTGTCCAGCCAGCCCGGCATCCACGGCGAGAACCTGGTGCTGCGCATCCTCGACCGCGAGAAATCGATCATGCCGCTGGAGCAGATGGGCTTCACCATCGACGCCCTGCGCGAACTGAAGCTGATGATGGCGCGCCCCGAAGGCATCCTGGTCGTGACCGGCCCGACCGGTTCCGGAAAAACCACCACGCTGTACTCGATGCTGTCGCATCTGAACAACGAGACCGTCAACATCATGACGCTGGAAGACCCGGTCGAATACCCGGTCACCCTGATGCGCCAGAGCTCGGTCAACGAAACGCTGAAGCTCGATTTCGCCAACGGCATCCGCTCCATCATGCGGCAGGATCCGGACATCATTCTGGTCGGCGAGATCCGCGACAAGGACACCGCCGAGATGGCCTTCCGCGCCGCCATGACCGGCCACCAGGTGTTCACCACCCTGCACACCAACTCCGCCCTCGGCGTGTTTCCGCGCCTGATGGACATCGGCGTTCAGCCCGGCATCCTATCCGGCAACATCATCGGCGTCGTCGCCCAGCGCCTGGTGCG
The DNA here is from genome assembly GCA_049697615.1 of Thiobacillus sp. Classification (GTDB taxonomy): domain Bacteria; phylum Pseudomonadota; class Gammaproteobacteria; order Burkholderiales; family Thiobacillaceae; genus Thiobacillus. The sequence continues at coordinate 1,027 of JBAVWB010000030.1, forward strand.
CAAGTTGTGCCCGCACTGCAGGGAAGCCTACACGCCGGATGAAGACGAGGCGCGCATCCTCGGCATCGACCCTGCGCTGGCGCCGCAAATCTATCGTCCCGTCGGCTGCTCGCGTTGTAGCCAAAAGGGATACAAAGGCCGACTGGCGCTGATCGAACTGTTGCGGATGGGTCCGGAACTGGATGAACTGGTCGCCAACCATGCACCCCTGCACGAAATCCGCCGTGCGGCATTCGAGCACGGCTACCACCCGCTGGCGGAAGACGGCATCCAGCGCGTGCGCGATGGCGTGACCTCGCTGGCGGAAGTGGCGCGGGTGGTGGATTTGACGGGGCGGGTGTGAGGATGGGCACGGGGTCTTCATATGCGCTGGCGGCAATAGTGACGCTTCGCTTTTCGCCTTTGGGCGAGTCACTTTCTTTTGCTTCGCCAAAAGAAAGTAACCCAAGAAAAGGCGACCCCACATCGCTGCCCTGCGGGTTCCCGATTTGGCGCGCACGGGCGGGCGCTCCACCAACTCGCCCTGGCACGGGGCACAAAACGCCCCGTGCTGCGGAGCTCGGACACGGTTCCGCTTTTTCCCCGCCCGCACACGCCAAATCGGCAGCGCTGAAGGGGGCAAAAACCGACCGTCCGCACGCACTGATCGGTCATGTCCAAGCGCAGGCTCCCGCAAAGAGGCCCCTTGTGTGTCGCCGAGAAGCGCAGCCGCCCGAGGAAAAAAGGGGCTGGGTGTTTGAGCTCCGCAGTGAGCCGCGTTTTGTGCGGCTCGCCAGGGCGAGTTCCAGCCCCGCCTCGGGTGGCGAGCATCGCAGGGGAGCCGAAGGCCGACACACCAGGGGTGGCTTTTTCTTTGGTTACTTTCTTTTGGCCACGCAAAAGAAAGTGACTCGCCCAAAGGCGAAAAGCGAAGCCGTCGCACCCCCCAAATTGAAAGCGAAGAAGATCTAACCATGCCCTTCTTCGACTACCGCGCCATCGACCAGACCGGCCGCACCGTCAAGGGCACGCTGTCGGCGGTCAACGACGTCGACCTTGAACTGCGCCTGAAGCGCATGGGGCTGGACCTCATCACGCTCGCCGAACTGTCGCGGCAATATGCCCCCAGTGGTCGTGAGCGCGTCACGCGGCGCGACCTGGTGACGTTCTGCATCCACATGCGCTACATCACGCGTGCCGGGATTCCGCTGCTCGAAGGCTTGCGGGATCTGCGCGACAGCATGGAAAAGCGCGGCTTTCGCGATGTGCTGACCGCGCTTCTGGAAGACCTTGAAGGTGGCAAGGTGCTGTCGCAGGCGCTGGCCGCGCACCCGGCGGTATTCGGCGCAGTGTTCGTCCACAGCGTGCGGGCGGGCGAGCAGACCGGTCTGCTGGATGCGGTGTTCGATCGCCTGGCCGAATCACTCAAGTGGCAGGAGGAGGTCGCCTCCAAGGCCAAGCGACTGATGATCTACCCGGCGATGGTGCTGGTCGTCGTTGGCGCAGCCATCCTGTTTTTGATGCTGTACCTGGTGCCGCAGGTACTCTCTCTGGTCGAGACGATGGGGGTGGTGCTGCCGCTGCCGACGCTGATTCTGATGGCCATATCGAAGGCGATGCAGTCTTACTGGCTGATCGGCCTGTTGCTGATGCTGGCGCTTGGAATCGGCCTGCCGCTGTGGGTAAGGCAGACCGAGGCGGGACGCGAATGGTGGGACCGCACGCAGTTGCAACTGCCGATCATCGGGCCGATCGTGCAGAAAATCGTGCTGTCGCGCTTCACCAACACGCTCGCGATGATGTACCGCTCGGGGGTCACCGTTCTGGATGCGCTGCGAGCGGGCGAGATGGTCGCCGGCAACCGGGTGATTGCCAGCGGCATCCGCCGCGCCGCGCAACAGATTGCCGATGGCCGCGGCCTGTCGGAAAGCTTTCAGTCGCTGGCGCTGTTCCCGCCGCTGGTGATCCGCATGCTGCGCGTGGGCGAAACCACCGGCGCGCTGGATGAAGCGCTCGACAATGTGACGTATTTTTATAACCGCGAAGTGCTCGACTCGATCGAAAACGGCCTCAGGGTGCTGGAGCCGATGCTGACCGCCATTCTCGGCCTGCTGCTGGGCGGCATCCTGGTATCGGTGCTGCTGCCGGTTTACGATCTGGTCGGAAACCTGCCGCTATGATGCTCGATCACCGCCTGATCCTGCTCGCCACGCCACGCCAGATCGGCGTGCTCGACTGGCGTCCGGGACGGATGCACTGGCTGGGCGAGTTCGCCGCCAGCGAAGCGGGGCTGACGGCATTTCGTGCGGTCGTGGCCAGGCATGCTCAGTTGCCGGTGCTGCTGGTGGCCGACACGGTGGACGAGGATTACCGCAGCGAGATCCTGCCGCACGTTCAGGGGCATGCCCGCAACGAATTATTGGCCCGCAAGCTCAAGCAGGTGTTCCGCAACGCCCGCTTTACCGGATCCTGGCGACAGGCACGCGAAACGGCCGGGCGCCGCGATGACCGCTATCTGCTCGCGGCCCTGACCGACGCCGACTGGCTGACCCCCTGGATCAGCGTGCTGCACCGCGAACGCGTCCCCCTTTATGGCATCACTCCGCTGGCGCTCGCATGCCAGCATTTGCTGAGCCGGCTGCGGCTGCAGGAACCCCACACCCTGCTTGCATATCGGCTCAACAACCGCCTGCGGCTGTCCTACTACCACAACGGCCTGCTGCGGTTTTCGCGCCTGATCAGCAGCGATACGCCCACCCAGCTGCCGGGGAATGCAGCCGACGAAATCGCCAAGACGCAGCTTTATCTCACCGGCCAGCGCATTCTGCCGCGCGAAGCGCGGCTGCATGTCCTGCTGCTCGATCCCAGCGGGCAACTCGACGGCACGCAGGCGCAACTCAATGCCGACCCCGCGTTCAGCACGCGGCTGATCGACATGGCGAGTCTCGGGCGCGCACTCCGCATTCCCGACAGTTTCCTGGCCGCCACCCCGGAAGTCGCGCCCCTGGCTGCCATTGCAGGGGAACCCTTGCAACTGAACCTGGCGCCGCCCGAACTGCTGCAGCACCACACCGAATTTCGCTGGCGCCGCGCCCTGCACGCCATCGCCGGAACCATCGCGATGGTCGGGCTGGGCATCACGGCAGCCTACTGGTTGCACGCGCAGGACCTGAACGATCAGACCCAGCGGATGGCCCAGCAGCAGCGGCAACTCGATGCCCGTTATCAGGCCATCGCCCGGACGTTTCCAGTGCAAGCCACCACGCCCGAACAACTGGCACAGACCGTTGCGCTTGCACGCTACCTGACCGGCCGACCGACCGATGCCACCGCACTGCTCGCTGCCGTGAGCCAGGCCTTGAATGCCGCCCCCGAGATCACGCTGGACAGCCTCGGCTGGAGCAATGACGTCCTGACATCAACCCAAGGCGCCCGCATCAAACTGGACGCTTTCCTCGACCCCTTCGACGGCAATTACCGCGCGGCCATGCAGCGCATCGAACGCTTCATGCAATCCTTGCAGACGGTGCCTTCGCTGCACGACGTACGCATCCTCTCCAGCCCGGTCAATGCCGATTCCAGCAGCACGCTGAGCGGCAAGACGCTGAATGCCGACACGGCCCGCGCCCCGGTTGCCCGTTTCAGCATCGAAATGACTTACCGGGAGCCCACGCCATGACGCGCCCGCCTTTCGCCGTGCTCAAGCTGTCGATGCTCCTGGTGCTAGCTGCATTGCTGCTTGCCGGCATCGGTGTGTTGTGGAGTTGGGGCGAAGCGCACGACGCGAAAGTGGCCCTGCTTCAACAGCAAGTCACGCTCAATGCGGCGCAGCGTCAACTTGACCAAAGCCGTGGGCAGCAGCAACTCATTGCCACCCATCTTGCCGATTACCAGGCGCTCGCCGGGCGCGGTTTTGTCGGTGCCGAGGACCGGCTGGCCTGGATCGAAGCGGTGCAACTGGCCAACCGCGAGGCCGGGCTTGCAGGTCTGGAATACCGCCTGAACCCGCGTACCGCATCCGATCCCAAACTGGCACAGGGCCTGGCGCTGGGTCAGACGGCCATGTTCCTGACCTTGCCGCTGCTGGTGGAAACCGATCTGCCGCGCTTTCTGGCCGCACTCGACGCACGCGCCACCGGGATCTACCGCGTTCAGGGCTGCCGCCTGTCGCGCCTGGGTGATGCCACATTTGAGGCGATCAACCTGCCGCGGCTGCAGGCCGAATGCGAGCTGTTGTGGTTTACCGTCGCACAAACGCAAGGGGGGCCGGCATGAACCCATTCTCACCCCAGCCCGATCCCGGCATACGCAAGCTGACAGCGGTCGCCGCAGGCGGGCTGCCAGCTCCCTTGATCCGGTCTTTCCTGATGATGGGCTTGGTTGCCATCTCCCTGGGCACGGGGAATCCCAGCCTGGCTGCGCCGGCCGACCTGGGTCGATTGTTTTACACGCCGGCCCAGCGCGCCCAACTGGAAAGCGCACGCACCCACAACATCACACAGCTTGCCAGCCAGAACAAACGCGGCTCGCCCGACGGCGCGCCGCCGCCCCTGCGGTACGACGGCATGGTGATCCGCTCCGACGGCAAAACTACACGCTGGGTCGATGGCAAGCCGCAACTCGATGGATCCGGCGTAACAGGCTTGAAACCGGGCCAGATCCGCGCCGACGGCCGTGTGTACGAACCCTATCAGGTGCTGCGCCCGACACCGCCCGGCTCCGCAGCGCCCACAGTAAAGGTACCCGCACCATGAAAACCCAGCGCGGTTTCACCCTGATCGAGATGGCCATCGTGCTGGTCATCATCACGATCATGATCGGCGGGCTGGCGATGCCGCTGTCGGCGCAGATTCAGGCGCGGCGGATTGCGGAGACCAAAAAAACCCTGGAAGAAGCGCGCGAAGCCGTCCTGGGATATGCGATGACGCATCCCGCCACCGCGACGGCCACGAATCGACATCTGCCCTGCCCCGATACCACCGGTGACGGCGAGGAAGATCGGGGGCTGGTGACAGATCCTGATGCCTGCGTGGCTAATTCAGGATGGTTTCCCTGGGTGACGCTGGGCACGGCCCCGCAGGATGCCTGGGGCAATCGCTTGCGGTACGCAGTCAACACGGGAGATTTGTTGACGCCCTCGTTTGCCCACAGATCCACGGGGTTTTCTGCCGGCACCGGACTGGCTGGAGCGCTCCAAATCTGCACCACGCACACCTGCGCCACCCCCGACGTTGCATCGGACGTCGTGTTCGTTCTGGTTTCCCACGGCCCCAATGGCTGGGGCGCACGTAATGTCAACGGCAATACGCTGGCCAGTCCCACGAGTTCACACGAACTTGAAAACCAGGACGTGGACAATCTCTATGTCAGCCGCGCGCCCACCCGGTCGGACAATGCGAGCGGGGAATTTGACGATCTGGTTGTATGGGTCTCACACGCTCATTTGATCGCCCGTGTATGTCCTACGGGGTGCTTGCCTCCATAGCCTGCAAGCGGAACATCACCCGCCCTGGCTGATTGTCGGCCAGTTCCAGCCGATATCCCACGCGCGCGGCCTGCCGCGCGGCCTGATACAAGCCCACCCCCAAGCCGAAATCCGACGCCACCGGACTCAGGAACAGGTTGCGCGCCACGTGCTCGGGCGCCGGTGCGCCACGATCGGTTACGGTCAAACTCACCAACGGATGCACTGCCAAACGCACTTCCACCGCAATGCCCGGCTCGTGCTGGCGCTTGCGTAGCGCATTGGTCAGCAGGTTGTCGGCGACGCTGTCGAACAGGTCCTGCGGCAAGGGCGTGTCATCGACGCCATCAGCGAAGAACTGCACGTCATCGTGTTCGTAGCGCGTCTGCAGGGCCGCCCACCAAGCTTGCGCAGGCGTGTGTGCGCTATCCATTTCGGCCGGCTGCTTGAGCTTGTCGACGGTCTGCGACAGGCGCGCCGCCAGTTGCGGCAGCTGGCGCTTCATCAACGCCAGCAGGCGCTCGCTGTCCTCGGGCGTGGAGGTGTCGGCCGCGGCAAGCAGGGTTTTCATCGACTGCAGAATGTTCTTCACGTCGTGGGTCAGCCGCGCGCCGGTGTCGTGAATCGCCTGGCTGTAGGCCTGTTCGCGCAGGGTCTGCTCGCGCACCTTGGCGGCGTAAAAATAGCCCAGCAACTGCGACAGCAGCCGCACATGCAGCGCCAGCGCGGGGGTGAGCGGACGCATGGATTGCCAGGTCAGACGCAAACCATGGAAGGCATGGGAGACGGCATGTGCGGCAGGCTCGCCGAACGTTCCCTCGCCGCGCGCCGCCTGCCAGCGGCCGCCGCGGATCCAGGTCAGCTCGTGCAGGTCGGCCAGCGCGTCGCGCACGAAGGATTCCGGATCGCGCTCGCGCTCGGCCTGCGTCGCCAGCCGCTGGGCCCAGCCTTCGAACGGCAGCCCCACCGACAGCAGATAGCGCGAGGTGATCTGCCCAAGCCCGCCAAATCCCGCGCGCGGATTCCACAACCACGACAGCGCCAGCAGCAATGTCGCCATCCCCAGCAGGGTCTGCACCAGCGCCCAGGCGTAGCTGACCTTGGCCACCGCCACCACGGCAAACGCACCCAGCGCCACCACCATGATGAGCAGCGAAAGCATCAGGCCGTAGATGAAATCGAGCGTGGACGAGGTGCCGCGCTGGCGGCTGGCAGGCAGGAACAGGATCGCCAGCGGCAGCAGCGGCAGGCCGAAGCCCACTGCAGCCTGCAGCACCTCGGGCAGCGCACCGCCCCCCAGGCTTTGCGGCAACACCCAGGCCAGCAGCAGGGAAAGCAGATAGGCCAGTGCAAGCAGATAGGCCAGCCGCTGGCTGCGTTCGTTTTGCGAGGTGGCCACGGCCCCCACCAGCCCCGCCAGGATCGCCAGCCACAGCGCCATCACCCAGGTGCTGTCCGCCAGCACCAGCAGTGCCGCCATGGCAAATACCGGCAGCGCAAGTCGCGGCTCGATGCGCGCCTCGCTGCGCACCAGCGGCTGCCACAACAGGAACAGTCCGTAGTGCGCCAGCAGGAAGGCTCGGGCCAACGCAGCGTCGGCCTCGAACACCACGGCCGCATGCAGGGCCAGCAGCATGAGGGCGAGCCAGCGCCCGGGCATCACGCGCGCAAACCGGTTCGTCAGCGACGTCAGCCGTGGCATCGTCTCGGTGTGTTCAGTCATATTGGCAAACAGGTTGGAAGCGGGGAAAGCTCAGCATGACACTGCTATCGGCATTCTGCCGGGGAAATGGAGCGCGCGGGAAATAGGTTGCCCACCGACGACGCAATTGTCGTAAATCCGGCATGGGTGTCGTATTTTCATCGAAACGGGCAGGAGGCTGGC
>JBAVWB010000031.1:0-10911 GCA_049697615.1 Thiobacillus sp.
AGGCGGAGCAGCTGGTCATTGCCTGCGGCAGCGGCGCGCTGGCCTTGCAGGAGGTGCAGCCCGCGGGAAGCAAACGGATGCCGGCCGCGGCGTTTCTCGCCGGCCGGGCGCTGCTGCCCGGAACCCATTTCGGCGCGTGAAACAGGCGCGCGCACTGCTATCATCCGCCGCTCATCGCAGCGGCAGGAATCCCATGAAACAATCGATTAACCAGGGCGTGTCCCACCATGCGTAATCTGCAAAAACTGGCTGCCGGCGCGCTCGAAGAGGTGCTCGCCGGCGCGGCGCTGCACCAGGTATTGCCGCGGCGTCTGCAACAGCTGCAAACCCCCGGCGAGCGCGGCGCCCTGCAGGACATCGTGTACGGCAGCCTGCGCCAGCTGGGGCGTCTGGACGCCTGGCTGGCAGCGCTGCTGGAACGCCCGCTGACCGATCCCGAACTGGGCTGGCTGCTGCGCGTGGCGATCTATCAGCTGGCCTACACCCGCGCGCCCGCCCATGCCGTGGTGCACAACGCCGTCAGCGCGGCGGGCGAAGGTTGGCGCCGCGGGCTGGCCAATGCGGTGCTGCGCAACTTTCAGCGGCGCCGCGCCGAGCTGGAAAAGATCGCCGACGAACTGCCGTCCGCGCGCTGGTCGCATCCCGACTGGTGGATCGCCAAGCTGCAGAGCGAGCATCCGGCGCACTGGCAGGCCATCCTCGAAGCCAGCCTGATGCACCCGCCCTTCACCCTGCGCGTCAATAGACGTCGCGGTGACGTCGCGGGCTATCTGCAGCGTCTTGACGAGGCCGGGCTGCCGGCGCATCAAACCGGGCCGGATGCGGTCACCCTCGACAAGGCCGTGCCGGTATACACGCTGCCCGGCTTCGATGCGGGCGACGTGTCGGTGCAGGACGCCGGTGCGCAATGGGCGGCGCGCCTGCTCTTTCCCCAGCCGGGTGAGCGGGAGCTGCGCCAAGACCACCCGCAAGGGGCAGGCCGTGGTTGTAAAGCCGATAAATCGGCAACAACCACGCACCGCCCGCAGGGCGAGTGTCTGGCGGCGTACCCCTTGCGGGTGCTCGATGCGTGCGCCGCGCCCGGCGGCAAGACGGGCCACATTCTGGAGCGCGCCGATGTCGAGCTGATCGCGATCGACGTCGACGCCGCGCGACTGGCGCGGGTTCAGGAAAACCTCGACCGGCTGCAACTGAAAGCGACCCTGGTCGAAGGCGACGCCGCGCAGCCCGATGCCTGGTGGGACGGCCGGCCGTTCGACCGCATCCTGGCCGACGTGCCGTGCAGCGCGTCCGGCGTGGTGCGCCGCAATCCCGACATCAAGTGGCTGCGCCGTCCCGAAGACATCGCTCAATTTGCGGCCCAGCAAGCCGTTATGCTGGAGGCGCTCTGGCGACTGCTGGCCCCGGGTGGTACATTGCTTTACGCCACCTGCTCGATATTCCATGAAGAAAACGAGGGGCAAGTGCAGGCGTTCCTGGCACGCCATGCCGCGGACGCCGAACGCTGCCCGCTTCCTGAACCTTTGTCCGACGGGCCCCTGCTGCCTGCAGCCGAACATGACGGTTTCTATTACGCCCTGCTGCGCAAGACCTGACCCGGCGTTTCGCTGGCTGGCCGCCCTGTTGCTGGGCTGCTGGCTGGCGGTCGCGGGCAGCGCGCTGGCCAACGGCAAAAGCCTGGTCAAGCAGGCCACTATCCAGGCCGTGCCGCAAGGCTATGCGCTGGATGCGGAGATCGATATTGTCCTCAATCGTACGCTGGAAGACGCGCTCAGCAAGGGCATCAACCTGTACTTCGTGCTGGAACTCGAGCTGACCCGCCCGCGCAACTGGTGGTTCGACGAAGGCATCGCCGAGCCGGTGCGCAGGATGCGGATCTATTACCACCTGCTGCTGCGGCGCTACATCGTCGAAACGGGCTACATCACGAAGACCGCCGCCACGCTGGCCGAGGCCCTGGCCTTGCTGGGGCGGGTGGAGGGCTGGCAGGTGCTGGAGCGCGGCGCGCTGAATACCGGGCAGCGCTACGACGCGCGCCTGCGCCTGCGTCTTGATACCGCTCAATTGCCGAAACCGCTTTCCATCGGCGCGGTCTCCGGCGACAAGTGGGAGGCGGCCACTCCATGGTACGGCTGGTCGTTTGACGCCCCTGCTGCGCCGGCCTCCTCGCTGCCATTGCCCTGATGCGCAGTCTGATCGCTGCAGCCCTCATTCTGGGAATCGTGCTGCTGTCGCTGCTGTTCTATGCCAGCAGCGACAGCAGCGCTTTTTCCGACACCTTGCCCACCCTGTTCGTCGGCGGTGGCGTGCTCGGAGTGGCCTTGCTGGTGCTGCTGGGCTGGCGCCTGTGGTGGCTGCAAAAGCGCATCCGCCGCGGCGTCTTCGGCGCCAAGCTCACCCTCAAGCTGCTGCTGATGTTTGGCGTCGTCGCCATGCTGCCCGGGCTGGTGGTGTACGGCGCGTCGGTATTCTTTCTCAACCGTTCGATCGAAACCTGGTTCGACGTGCGGGTCGACAACGCGCTGGCCTCCGGCGTCAACCTCGGCCAGGCGGCGCTCGACGACCTGCTGCGCGAGCTGGACAAAAAAGCCCAGCGCATGGCCTTGTCGCTGTCGGACGAAGGCATCGGGTCGACCATCACCAGCCTGTCCACCCTGCGCGAACAAAGCGCGGTGCAGGAACTGACCCTGTTCGACGAGCGTGGCGGTCTGATTGCCCATGTCAGCGGCGAACGCGGCACCCTGCTGCCGGTGCTGCCCGAGCGCAGCGTGCTGTGGCAGGTGCGGCAGCAGCAGCCCTACAGCCGCATCGAGGAAGTGGCTGAGCGCGGGCTGATCATGCGCGTCATCGTGCCGGTCTACACGGGTGCGCTGACCAGCGAAACGCGCGTGCTGCAGTTGGTGCAGCCAGTGCCCGCCAGCCTGGCGCGCGACGCGCAAGCGGTGCAACTGGCGTACCAGGAATACCAGCAGATCGCGGTGTCGCGGCAGGGGTTGAAGCGCATCTACGGCCTGGCGCTCACCCTGACCCTGATGCTGGCCCTGCTGATGACGATGGTCATCGCCTATCTGCTGTCGGAACGGCTGGGCGCGCCGTTGCGCACCCTGGCCCGCGGCACCCGCGCGGTGGCCAAGGGGGATTTTTCGCAGATGCCTTCGGTGAAGAGCCGCGACGAACTGGGCGTGCTGATCCAGTCGTTCAACCGCATGACCCGCCAGCTGTCGGACGCACGCGAACAGGCCGCGCTGAACCACCAGGAAACCGAACAGGCCAAGGCCTTCCTCGAGCGTGTGCTGGCCAACCTGTCGTCCGGCGTGGTGGTGCTGGATGATGCGCTGCGGGTGCGCACCATGAACGAGGCGGCAGCCCAGATTCTGGGGGTGGACGCCGCGGTGCTGGACGCCCAGCCGCTCACCGGACTGGGCCAGCCCGGCGAAGCCTTGCATGATTTCGGGACGAAGCTTGCGGCGCGCTTTGCCGAGCGTGAAGGCGAATGGCAGGAGCAGATCGACTATGCCGGCCCGGGCGGCAGCCAGGCGCTGCTGCTGCGCGGCACCCGCCTGCCGCCCGGCGTCGAGCGTGGCTATGTGCTGGTGTTCGACGACGTCACCATGCTGATCAATGCCGAGCGCAACGCCGCATGGAGCGAGGTGGCGCGCAGGCTTGCGCACGAGATCAAGAATCCGCTCACGCCGATCCAGCTGTCGGCCGAGCGGATTGCGCGCAAACTGGACGGCAGGCTGGAAGCGGCCGATGCCGAGTTCCTGGCGCGCGCCACGCAAACCATCATCAATCAGGTTGCCGCCATGAAAAGCATGGTGGATGCGTTTGCCGGCTATGCGCGGATGCCGCGCGCCAAGCTTGAAGCGCTCGACCTGAATGCGCTGGTGGGGGAAGTGCTGGCCTTGTACGACACCAGGGCGCTTGGACTTCGCCTCAACCTCGATGCCAATCTGCCGCGCATCGCAGGCGACTCCACATTATTGCGTCAGGTGATACATAATCTGTTGCAAAATGCGCAGGATGCACTGGCCGGCCACTCCGCACCGAGTGTCGAGGTGAGCACGCGCATCAACAACCATGCAGTTTGTTTGACCGTAACGGACAATGGAGCCGGATTTCCGGAACACCTGATGACGCGGCTGTTTGAGCCCTATGCAACAACCAAGGCCAAGGGAACGGGTCTGGGCCTCGCCATCGTCAAAAAAATCGTTGAAGAGCATCACGGCAAAATCCAGATCGAAAATCTTAAATCAGGCGGTGCCGCCATCCGCATTGCACTGCCTGTTTTTGCAGCTTCCGGGGGGCAGGTGTGAGCGGGCATATTCTCGTCGTCGATGACGAAGTGGGCATTCGTGAGTTGTTGTCGGAAATTCTCACCGACGAAGGCTACGACGTGCATCTGGCAGAGAACGCCGAGGCGGCGCGCGCCTTCCGCATCCAGCAGCGCCCGGACCTGGTGCTGCTCGACATCTGGATGCCCGATACCGATGGCGTGACGCTGCTGAAGGAATGGGCGGGCGGTGGCCAGCTCACCATGCCGGTGGTGATGATGTCCGGTCACGGCACCATCGATACCGCAGTCGAGGCCACCAAACTGGGTGCCGCCGATTTTCTGGAAAAGCCGGTCTCGCTGGCCAAGCTGATCGACACCGTCAGCAAGGCGATCAAGCGAGGCGTGGCCTTGCCGCGGCGCAGCCCGAGCATGGATTTGTCAGCGCTCGGGCGCAGTCCCTTGATCCTCGAACTGAAGAAACGCCTCACCCAGATCGCCGGCAACACCGCACCGGTGATGCTGCTCGGCGAGCCCGGCAGCGGCTTCGAGATCTGCGCACATTTCCTGCATCAGTCCGCCAGCCCTTGGGTCGAAATCAAGGATCGCGCGCGCCTGGTGTCCGATCCGCTGAGCTTCGTCGAGGCGCTCGGCAATGGCACCCTGTATCTGCCCGATGCCTGCGAACTGGGCCGTCTGGAGCAGAAGGGCCTGGGACTCCTGCTGGACCGCATCGAAGGCAGCGGCGCACGCCTGGTGAGCGCCACCAGCCGAAGCCTCGATGCCATGGTGGCCGCGGGCGAATTCGACAGCCGCCTGTATTACCGCCTGTCCAGCCTGGCCATCCAGGTGCCGCCCCTGCGCGAGCATCGCGAAGACGTGCCCGAGATCGCCAATGTCATGCTTGCGCAACTGCTTGAGGCGGGCGTTTGCCCGGTGCGGCGGCTCACCACGCCGGCGATGAACCAGCTGCGCAACTTCGACTGGCCGGGCAACCTGCCGCAACTCAGCAACGTGGTGCGTACGCTGGCGGTCACCGCGCTGTCGGGCGAAATCGATGCTGCCGACGTCAACCGTGTGCTAGCCCCGATGAAACAGGCCGCACCCGCCGTGGCGCATGGCATCCCGCTCGACATCCCGCTGCGCGAGGCGCGCGACGCCTTCGAGCGCATGTATTTCGAGTACCTGATCCAGAAGGAAGGCGGCAGCATGACGCGGGTCGCCGACAAGTCGGGGCTGGAACGCACCCACCTCTATCGCAAGCTCAAACAACTGAATATTCGGCATGGGCGACGTCTCGACGAAGATTTGTAAGCCCAGGGAACGCACTTGAAGATCATCATCCTTGGTGCCGGCCAGGTCGGCGGCAATCTGGCCGAAAGCCTGGTCGCGGAGAACAACGACATCACCGTTGTCGACCTCGATACGTCCCGGCTGGCTTTGTTGCAGGACCGCTTCGATCTGCGTACCGTGCGTGGCCATGCAGCACACCCTTCGGTGTTGAAGCAGGCTGGCGCCGATGATGCCGACATGCTGGTCGCGGTCACCCAGAGCGACGAGACCAATCTGGTGGCGTGTCGTCTCGCTGCCACCCTGTTCAATGTGCCCACCCGCATCGCGCGTATCCGTTCCAATGATTTTCTGGGGCTGGAAGCCGGCTTTCTGGCCGAGCATTTCGGCGTCAATGACGTCATCAGCCCCGAACAGGAAGTGACCGACACCCTGCGGCGCCTGATCGAACACCCCGAAGCCCTGCAGGTACTCGACTTCGCCGACGGCAAGGTGCGCCTGGTGGCAGTGCGCGCCTACCACGGCGGCCCGCTGGTGGGACACGAATTGCAGGACATCAAGCGCCACATGCCGGATCTGGAGTGCCGCATCCCGGCGATCTACCGGCGCGACCGCGGCATCGTGCCCAAAGGGATCACGGTGATCGAGTCGGGCGACGAGGTGTTCTTTCTGGCACGCAAGCAGGACATTTCCTCGGTGATGCGCGAGTTGCGCCGCATGGAGCGTCCGGTCAAAAAAGTCATGATCGCTGGCGGCGGCAATATCGGGCGGCGGCTGGCGGCCCGGATCGAGCGCGAGTACGACGTGAAAGTAATTGATCACAACAAGACTGTCAGCAACCTGCTGGCCGAGCAGCTTCACCATACGTTGGTATTGCAGGGCGACGCGACCGACGAGGAGTTGCTCGAACAGGAAAACATCGCCGCCATGGATGTGTTCTGTGCGCTCACCAACGATGACGAGGACAACATCATGTCGGCGCTGTTGGCCAAAAGGATGGGCGCGCACCGCGTGATCGCGCTGATCAACCGCGCGGCCTATGTCGACCTGGTGCAGGGCGGCGAAATCGACATCGCCATCTCGCCGGCGCAGGCCACGGTCGGACCCTTGTTGTCCAAAATCCGCCGCGGCGACATGGTGGCGGTGCATTCCCTGCGCCGCGGCGCGGCCGAAGTACTGGAGGTGGCGGTGCATGGCGACGCCAAGACCTCCCGGGTCGTGGGCCGGCGTATCGATGAGATCGACCTGCCGGAAGGTGCGACGATCGCTGCGATCATCCGCAATAACGATGTCATCATCGCCCACCATGACACCCTGATCCAGGCGGAGGATCACCTCATTCTGTTCGCGCTCAACAAGCGCATCATTCCCAAGGTGGAAAAACTGCTCCAGGTCGGCTTCGGCTTCTTCTGAATCATGCGGCGCGTGCTTCCTATCCTGCATGTGCTGGGGCTGGTGGTCCTGATTTTTGCCTTCACCATGCTGCTGCCCCTGGCGGTTGCCTTCTTCTGGCGGGATGCGGCGCTCTATGCCTATGATGAAGCCTTTCTGATCACCTTCGTATCGGGTCTGCTGATCTGGCTGTTTACGCGCCACAGCAAGCGTGAACTGCAAACCCGCGACGGTTTCTTGCTGGTGGTGCTGGTATGGGCCGTTCTGCCTGCCTTTGCCGCCCTGCCCCTGCTGCATTACCTCCCCGGTCTGAGTTTTACCGACGCCTATTTCGAAACCGCGTCCGGATTATCGACAACCGGCGCGACCGTGCTGGTCGGCCTTGACACGCTGCCGCCCTCCATCAATCTGTGGCGGCATTTGCTCAACTGGCTGGGCGGGATGGGCATCATCGTGCTGGCAGTGGCCATTCTTCCCATGCTGGGCATCGGTGGCCGGCAGCTTTTCAAGGCCGAAACGCCCGGCCCCATGAAGGACTCGAAACTCACCCCGCGCATCGCCGACACCGCCAAGTCGCTGTGGCTGGTGTATGCGGCCATCACCCTGGCCTGCATCGTGGCGCTCAAAGTCGCAGGGATGAACTGGTTCGATGCGGTCTCTCATGCCTTTTCCGCCATGAGCCTGGGCGGGTTTTCCACGCACGATGCCAGTATCGGCTATTTCAATTCCCCGGCGATCGAGGCCGTCCTGATAGTCTTCATGCTGCTTGCGGCGATGAATTTCGCCAGCCATTTTCTGGCGTATCGCAGCCGCAGCCTGCAGGCCTATCGTGCCGACCCGGAGGTCCTCCCGATGCTGGGGCTGGTGTTTGTCAGCTGCATCGGGGCGGCGCTCTATATCTGGCAGGCGGGCACCTACCCCAGTTTCTGGACCGCCTTGCGCCACGCCAGCTTCAACCTGGTGTCGCTGGCGACGGACTGCGGCTACGCCAGCGTCGACTTCAACCAGTGGCCGATTTTCGTGCCTTTGTGGATGTTGTTCCTCAGCTGCGTGACGGTCAGTTCCGGCTCGACCGGTGGCGGCATCAAAATGATCCGCAGCCTGTTGATGTTCAAGCAGAGCCAACGCGAACTGCAGCGGCAAATCCATCCAACCGCGATTCTGCCGATCAAGCTGGGGGGCACTCCGGTGTCCAACCAGGTGGTTTTTGCCGTGCAGGTATTTGTGATGCTCTACATCAGCAGCGTCATCGTATTGACCTTGGTACTGGTGGCCAGCGGGCTGGATTTCATTTCCGCCTTCTCCGCCATCATCGCCTGCATCAACAATGCGGGGCCCGGGCTGAACCAGGTGGGGCCGGCCACTAATTACAGCGTGCTGACCGATTTCCAGACCTGGGTCTGTACCTTCGCCATGCTGCTGGGCCGGCTGGAACTGATGACGGTGTTCGTACTGTTCACCCGGACATTCTGGCGTGCCTGAACACAAGTCCGGGCATTCCATGAATTCGCGCGCCCTCGCTGGTCTTTTGTTTTGTATGGAAACTTTGCTCGGTCGGGTGTATGAATAACTACGCCGCTCCCTCACAAAGTTCCCCTACAAAACAAAATCCTGCGCGATCATCACGTGAATTCATGAAATGTCCGGACTAGAAAATTTTCTTGCCATGCTGGCACAGGGCCGCGACAACGCGCTGTTGCGCTTTTCGCTCGGCAACGAATACCTCAAGCAGGGCGATGCGGCCAAAGCCGCCGAGCACCTGCGCCGCGCGGTCGAGCACGACCCCAAGTATTCCGCCGCCTGGAAGCTGCTCGGCAAGGCGCTCACCGATACCGAGGCCTGGACCGACGCGCTGGCGGCCTACCAGCAGGGCATCGCCGTTGCCGAGGCGCGCGGCGACAAGCAGGCCGCCAAGGAAATGGGGGTGTTCGCCCGCCGCATCCAGAAACAGCTTGGGTTAGAATCCGACGACTGAATATTTGAAGGAGCAGCAAATGACGCGGATGGTGAATTGTGTGAAGCTCGGGCGCGAAGCCGAAGGCCTGGCCTTCCAGCCGGTGCCGGGCGATCTGGGCAAGAAGATTTTCGAGAACGTGTCGAAGGAAGCCTGGAGCGGCTGGCAGCGCCACCAGACCATGCTGATCAACGAAAACCGCCTCAATCTGGCCGACCCGCAGGCGCGCAGCTATCTGATGGAACAGATGGAGCGGTATTTCTTTAGCGGCGGCAATGTCGATGCCGCAGCAGGCTACGTTCCGCCCGCCAAGTAGTGCGTGGTTGTTGACGCTTCAGCGGCTTTACAACCACGGCCTGCCCCTTGCGGGTAAATCCGGCCGGCCACAAACAAAACGGGCTCCCAGCGGGAGCCCGTTTTCATTCGTGCCGCTGGAAATTACATCACTTCTTTTTCGATCTCTTCCAGCGAGGTGTGGCGCACGTCCTTGCCTTTCACCATGTAGACCACGTATTCCGACATGTTCTTGGCGTGGTCGCCCATGCGCTCGATCGCCTTGGTGACGAACAGGATGTCGATGAAGACCGAAATGGTGCGCGGGTCTTCCATCATGAAGGTGATGAGGTGGCGCAGGTTGAGGCGGAATTCCTCGTCCACCGCCTGGTCCTGGCGCGCGATTTCCACCGCCTTGGTGGCATCCAGGCGGGCGAAGCCGTCGAGCGCCTTTCTCAGCATGTCGAGCACCAGGTCGGACATATATTTCACTTCGGAGAAGCGCGGCAGGCTGATGCGCTCGGCCTGGTGGATCAGCTTGGCCATGCGCGCGATCTTGGCGGCCTCGTCGCCGATGCGCTCGAGGTCGGTGATGGTCTTCACCACCATCATCACCATGCGCAGGTCGGAGGCGGTCGGCTGGCGGCGTGCGATGATGTGGGTGCAGTCCTCGTCGATCGCCACTTCCAGCGCATTGACGTTGTGGTCGTTGGCATCGACCCGCTCGGCCAGATCCATATTGCCCGAGATGAGCGCCTCGACCGCATTGACGATCTGTTCCTCGACCAGGCCACCCATTTTCAGCACGCTGGCGCGCACAGCCTCGAGTTCAGCGTCAAACTGCTTGTAGGTGTGTTCTGTTGGCATCGTGTTGCTCTCTCAAGAAATATCTTTCAATTATATGCGTCGTCTGTGACGATTTGATGTACGGCAGGTTTCAGCGATTACTGAAGGGCAGCGCATAGCGCGAGCCGTCCAGATCCAGGGTGAGCATCCAGTCGCGCCGTCCGCTGATGCACACCGGCAGGGTCACCTTCGAGACAAACACGCCGCTTGAGCCTGGGTGCAGGTCGTAGCGGTTGAAGCCCATGTCCATGCCGACCATCTGGAATTCTGCGCTGATTTTGACGGCATTGGGCGCGGAGACGGTGAGTTCGAAGGCTTCCAGCGGCACTGGCTGCATTGAAAAACGGACGGTCACCGTCGCGTCGCGATGGTTGAAAGCACAGCCTGCCAGCGGGTCGGCGCACGGCACTGCCACCGCCTCGGCCGGGCGCTTGAGCCACCAGCCGGCCACCGCGATCGCCACCAGCGCGACCACCAGCAGCAAGGGTACCCCGATTCGCTTCATGTCCATGCTCCCCGCAGCAGCGCCACCCCGTGCGCGCCGTGCGACTGTGCCAGCGCGACATCGTCGCGTCCCAGCCCGCCGAGGCCGTACACCGGAATCGGGCTGACGGCGGCGAGCGCGGAAAAGCTTTCCCAGCCGAGCGTGGCTGCGCCCGGGTGGGTGAGCGTGGGCAGCACCGGCGACAGCAGCGCATAGTCGGCTTCGATCGCGGCGGCATGCGCCAGCTCGGCCGCGTCGTGGCACGACACCCCGACCAGGAAAGCGTCCTGCCTGGCATAGTCCGGCCGCGTCGTGAATTGGGCGGCGGCGGACGAATCGAGGTGCACGCCGTCCGCGACTGCGGCACGCGCCAGTTCCACGCTGCCGTTGACCAGCACG
>JBAVWB010000032.1:0-32431 GCA_049697615.1 Thiobacillus sp.
CGCCCACGCCGCGAAGCGCTCGATGCAGTGCGCGTTGAACGCGGAAATGGGCTGCGGCGCGCGCGTCGGCGCCAGCGCGTGCTGCAATCGCAGGGCGGCGTCCAGCGCGCCTTCCAGGTGGCCACCGCCATGCTGGGCAGTCTCGCTGCCGCCGAAATGCAGCCGGCCGCCGTACCCGCTGCGCGTCAGTGCGGGGTGGCCATATTCGGGCTCGCTGGCGGGCTCGGCCCGGTCGAGCGCCGCGCAGGTATGGGGCTCGTTAGCCCAGTCGTGGAAATGCAGCTCGCCCTGCCCGGCCGCTTCGCCGAACAGTTGCACCAGTTGGCTGCGCACCAGCATCGGCATGCCCATCTCGAATTGCGTGCGCTGCTCCGGGCTCATCGCCACAAAGCCGCCGAGCGCTGCGCCGCTCAGGCTGGGATCGCTGCCGCCGCAGGCATCGAAGATTTCGCCCAGTACCGCCTGTTCGTGGCGCACGAAGGCATTGCCGGAATGGCCGGCTTCGCGCCAGAAGGCCTGCGGGTAGGTCATCAGCGCCTTGGCCTGGGTGGCCATCCAGGTGGGGGTGTCGCGCATCGCCGCGACCCGCTCGGGGTCGAGCGCCGGGGTAAAGCGCACCTGCTCGGCCAACAGACGTGGCGGCACGGCCAGCACCACACGGCGCGCGCGGATCACCGTTTCGGTTTCGCCGGTTTCCCTGCTGCCGGTTTCCCTGCCGGCGCATCGGAAACGCAATTCGAGATACGAACCCACGTCGGTCACCGCTACCAGTTCATGCGCCAGCCGGAAGGCTTGCGCGGGCAGGCTGCCCGACATCGCCTGCACCAGTCCGGCCATGCCGCCGCTCAGGCGCTGGGCCCCGCCATGGACAGCTTGATCGAGGGTTTCGGCATCTTTGTTCGGATCGCGCATGCGCAGCACCGTGCCGCTGTCGTGCTGGGGAAATGCCTCCAGGCCGAGTTCCGCGACCAGCGCGGCCATGTGCGGTTCGGACTCGGGCCAAAACCAGGTCGGGCCGAGATCGAGCGCCATGCCGCTGGCGCTGCGTTCGCCCAGAATCCGTCCGCCGAGCCGGGTGCGCGCCTCGAACAGCAGGAAATTCTGGCCGCGTGCGTGCAGCGTGCGTGCCAGCGCCAAGCCGCACAGGCCGGCACCGACGACGGCGATGTCTGTGTCTGTCTCGTTCATGGCTATCCCAGCTGATGTTCTGTCCACGTCACGTTACAAATCGTCTTCCAGGGCGTCCATCGCAACCAGTTGCTCGCGCAAGGCCATGTGCGCGTAGAACCCCTGGTACTTGTCGTACAGCGGATCGCTCTGCAGCGCGCCGATCGCCAGCTCGTCGCTGAGGTGGATGCGATAATCCTTGAGCTCGTGCGCCAGCGCGGCCACGCAGGCATCGAACTCGTTTGCCGCTGCGTCCCCGTCCACGTTCGGTCCATGGGTCGCGCGCACCTTGAGCACGAAGTCCTCACGGTTGAACGCGAACCAGGCATGCGGGCGTTTCTGGTGGGGAATTTCAACGATGTAGATCATGTGCGGCTCAGTCGCGGATCGAGGTGACGACGTTGATCGAACGGCGCAGGCGCTCGGCGATGCCCGTCGGGCTGGATTCATATTCTTCACGCGCTTCGTTCAGCGCGGCCTGCGCAACGAGCGCCTCGTCCCAGGTGAGCGGAACGCGCCCGGCCAGGTGGGTGGCCTTGGGCACCGCCTCGAGGATGGCTTTCCAGTTGGGATGCTGGACGATCGGAATGAGCCACTCGGCCTCCTTCACGCCGTCCAGAAAAAGGGCGCGGCCGATGACTTGCAGCTTGCGCCCGTCCTCGGTGGTCTTGATGTGCGTTCCCATCTCTTCGTTCTCCTTGGTGCGTTGTGTGCGTGATGTAAAGCTGGCTTCTATTGAAAAGTTTCGTCATTCCGGCGAACGCCGGAATCCAGCCTGGTTGACTGGACCCCGGCGTTCGCCGGGGTGACGGCTAAAAACATCTTCGTGCCGGATTAATGGTCGTCTTCCATCGAAGGCAGCAGAATCACTTCGTCCGGAATGCCGTTGCCGTTTTCCTCGAAGCCGAGGCCGCCGACCAGCGAATAGCCCGCATCCCCTTCGAGCAGCACCACCGCCTGCCCGGGCATCTGCTGCAACGCGGTGATCAGCTGTTCAACCGTCATGGCGCGCTCTGGTTTGCGGTGAGCCAGATGTCGGTCTCCCCCCGCACCAGCCAGTTCAGGGTGACGGCGCGAAAGGCCTTGTCCTCTGCCGTCTCCCAGATCACGACCAGCAAGGCTTCGTCCTTTGTCAGCGGTTCGTCCTTCGCCAGCTTGTCCTTGGCCGCCGCGCAGGCCAGCGGGTCGACGTTATGCCGTGCGAACACCTCGTTGGCCGCCTCGATGCCAGCGGCTATCTCGTCCGGGGTTGCCATGTCGACGTGTTCGCCTTCGAATGTGATGCATGCTTGCATGGGGTTCTCCTGTTGCGATGTCATGTGGAACAAGCTTGTTGCGCGGGCCGGTCCAGTGCCATGCCGCGAAATATCGAGCAGCGCCTGAACACCTCGGAACTGGGTTTGACCTGCTTATGGCTGCAAAACTTGGCCGCCAGCTTGGCCAGCCCCTTGATGTCGCGGCCGCTGGCGCTGGGAAACAGGGCGACCAGCTCGTCCAGCAGGGCGTCGTCGATCGCCAGCGCGAACTGCTCCAGCATCACCTGCCAGATCCTGCGCCGGGCTTCGCTATCGGGCGGCTCGTAGCGGATCATGGCAATGCAGCGGGAGACGATGGCCTCGTCGATGTCGTCCACCCGATTGGTGGTGAGGAACAGCAGGCCGTTGAAATATTCCAGCACGCGCAGGAACACGCCGACCACGGCGTTCATGGCGATGTTGTCGTCGCGGCGCTTGATGTAGACATCCGCCTCGTCGATCAGCATCACCGCGCCCCAGCGCTGCGCCCGGGTCAGCACGTCCTTGAGCGCGGTCTCCATCGCCGCCACGTTCAGCCCCAGTTGCCCGGAGTGCACGCGGTACAAGGGGCGCTGGATGATTTCCGAATACACCTCGGCGGTCAGCGTCTTGCCCACCCCGGCAGGCCCGGCGCACAGCACCGTGGTGCCGCCTGACTTGCCGGCCACGATGTCGTCCATCAGCACGTCCATCTCGGCGGTCAGGATGTCGATGAGATCGGTCTGCTCCGGCGGCAGGATCAGCTTCTGCTTCAATGCCGGCTGGTATTCGTAGAGCGCGATGTCGTCCACGTGCACCCACAGGTAGTGGTGCAGATCGAGGTGGAACATGAAGAGGTAGGGATGCACCGGAAGTTGCGTGAACAGACCCGTGGGCATCGCGGCCCGGGATTCGCCGACTGCCGTTTCCGCGTTGTATTGATTGCTCTTCGCCGCCTTGCGCAGATATGGGCCGAGGATGTCCCCGGTCGCTTCCAGCGTGGTGGTGCGCGCACTCAGGATGCCCTCGTCGTTCACCAGCCGGGTGACGCCGCCGCCGGAGGACAGCACCACCACGTCCTTGCGCGACCAGTCGGTGTCGCGGTGGGTTGCGGTCGGGTCTTCTGCGTAAAATCCGGTGCCCCGGGCGGAGAACTGCGCGCCATAGCGGCCGCGCCAGTCGAAATAGCGCTCGACGCTATCGTCGTAGGCGGCGATCAGTTCGGCGCTTTCCCGCACGTAGCCCTTGGCGGCGAAAATTTCCGCCACCGTCCTGTCGACGATGTCGGTGGCGGAAATGCGGAAGGCCGCTGTGGCGAGCGTGCCCTTGGCATTGGCCCTGAGTTCGAGCACCACCTTGCCGGTCTCGTCGTTGGACGACGCGATGTAGTCGAGGCGGGTGACCACGTAGGCCAGCGGTTTGTCCGATACGTTCACCCGAAACAGCCAGCCGCGCAGGGCATCCGTCGCCAGGTAGCCGGCGATCGCCGGCATCAGCATTTCCAGATCGTCGTCGGGACCAAAGCGGGTGCCCTGGCCGTCGAACGCCTGCTGCAGCGTGGCAAGCTGCGCGGCGCGCGTGCGCATGGCGGGACCGGCTTCGCGGTAGAGATTGCCGAGGAATCCCAGTTCTGCGCCGGAGAACCGGCTGAACGGCATCGTGACCTTGTTGCCGAAGCGCAGCTGGTCCTGAAGCGGCGCGAGGCGCGGGAATTCCGTGATCATGGCCTCGACATAAGGCCGCTCGATCTGAAGATTCATGGCCTTGCTCCGCCCACATCAGCCAATGGCTTGCATTCGAAAATCTCCGGCTGGTTGGTGCGGTAGACCCGCAACCACATCAGCGTGGCCGGCACCAGGGAACACACTGCGAACCACAGCGCTTCCTGTTCCGCGTCCTTGTCGGCACCGAGTTGCCGCGCGACGGTGTGCCAGCCCTCCCAGTCCACTTCGGCGAGCATGCTCAGCGTTTGCGGCGAGAGGTTGGCGATGCTCTCGCTCAGGGTCTTAACCTGACGCCGGGTTTCCGCACGGGTGAGGCGTGAGGCGAAAAACGCGTCCTTTTCCAGCCCCTCGGTCAGGGTGAGCACGGCGACCCCCGCCTCTTCGATAATCGATAGCAGCGATGCATTCAGCATGAGCGAATTCCCGGAGACCCGTTTCGGCGCGCGGGGCGGCGGCGAAAGGCATAGCCCAGTATTTCAAGCACGCAGCATCCCCAGGAAAGTCCGCGCTTTTTCATGCGACCGGGCCAACCGTGATGTTGGGTTTTGTCGCAAACGCGACAAAACCGCAGCGCGATTCCGTGCGTGGACGCATGCCTGTCATTTGCGCCGGGGCCGCTCCGACGGAGCATAGTTGCTGAAGTGACCTTCGCGGGCGGCCTGACCGCGTGCGCGTGCGAGCATCGCCTGGGTCTTGCCCGGAGACGCCGGCAGCGACACCTGTTTCTCTACTTCGGCGCTCCCGCATTCAGGGCACACGTAAGCGGTCGATCCGCGCACCAGCAACTCGAAATCACAGTTGCATTCCTTGCAGTGAAAGTCGTATAGCGGCATGCATCCTCCTGTAGCGTTTGCGACAAACGGCTTGTACAGGCAGGTATATGCAAGATTGAGGCCTGGTCACCGGGAAGCGGGCCAGAGAATCCGGTCAAGCTTGTAAGCGGGTCACTCCGGTTACGAATCCGGGCCAGGAAGGCCTGGCAAGAAGGTGATTTTTGACGGACGAGGAATCAACACGGGCCACCCGCATCCCTGCATTCAGGCCCACTGGCAGCCTTGCGGGAAGATCGCGCAATACAGCCCAACCAGATCATCGAATGGATGCGAGAACGGTTTGCGCCCGCTTCGGATGTCGTTGGGGGTTGCGCGCACAATATCCCCCAGCATGAACTTGCGCTGCCTCTCGGGACAAAGCCGAACATCACGCCCAGTACTTCGCCTTGTCCGGCAGCACCCAGCGCACCCCGCCACGCGGGTCTTCCTTGTCGCCCCGGTAGCGGGGGATCAAATGGATATGCAGGTGCGGCACGCTCTGCCCGCCGGCCTGGCCGTGGTTGATGCCGATGTTGTAGCCGTCCGGCTGGTGATACTTGTCGATGATGTCCCTGGCGTGCGCCAGCGCCTTCAGCAGCGCCGCCTGCTCGGCTTCGGTGGCCTCGAACAGGGTCGCGAAGTGGCGACGCGGGATGATGACGCTGTGGCCGAGCGAAACAGGAAACCCGTCACGGTAGACGACGGTGAGTTCATCCTCGGCCATGATGCGGTTGGGGTCGAGGTGACAAAAGGGACAGGGTTTATCGGTGGGTGCGGTCATGCCTTGAATGCGCTCGTGTGGTTTTCGGAATATCGGTGACGGCCCGTCAATCCGGTGGCGGTGTGTTGGTGTATGTCCTTGCGACCGGTTGTCATGCAGGGCGCTTCCCTTGTTGGCGAACCTAGTTTAACGCATGCCGCGATCGGGTTTTCGGGCGGTGCAGGCTTCTTCCGGAGCGGAAATTCGGGTTGGGGTGCGCCCTTGCATTCATCTCGACGGGGGAATTTGGACAATTCATCTGGTGGGCAAAGGCCCACAATACCGCGGCATTCGGTGCCGCTCGGCCTTCCACCCCTCTGGGAGAGTGGGCGAGTGGCGATCAATAAGCCCTTGATTCAACGAGTGTTCCGGATTGCTCACAGCGCCCGCCATAACGATGGATGAATCGTTATGCCTCCATCGCGGGCAGGATTCAGGTAAGGTTTCACGTCCCGGCATCGACAGAATCGGGCACATGCCCTGAAGACACTGCAATTAGGGCATTGCCAGCAAGTGGTTTCTTCAACAATAATCCGATCCGGGCTTTCCCACATTCACCAAGGAGCTTTAAAACATGAACAGAAAAGAACTCGTCGACGCACTGGCCGCCAAAACCGATTCCACCAAGGCGGATGCCGAACGTAACGTCGGCGCGCTGATCGACATCATCTCGGGCACCCTGAAAAAAGGCGACTCGCTGACGCTGGTCGGCTTCGGCACGTTTGAAGTGCGCAAGCGCGCAGCACGCACCGGCCGCAACCCCAAGACCGGCGAAGAGCTGAAGATCAAGGCCGCCAAGGTTCCCGCTTTCAAGGCCGGCGCAACGCTGAAGGCCCTGGTGAACGGCACCAAGAAGTAAATCTGCTTTTCCCCTGCCGCGCAGGGGAAGACAGACGGGCGCTGCTTAGGCAGCGCCCGTTCTTTTTTACAAGGCGCGCATCCGTATCGGCAGCCCATGCAACGCCCTGCCCGCCTGCACAATCCGCTACGCGTTCGACGCAATAGACCCAATCAGCGTGCGGATTTAGCCACGCCCGATGCGGCTAGAATGACTGCCTTTCACAGGAGTCCCCCATGTCCGAACCCGTTGTGTATGACCGCAATCCCGCCGAACTCGAACTCGAACCCGGCGAATACTGGTGGTGCTCGTGCGGCCGCTCGATGACGCAGCCTTTTTGCGACGGCTCGCACGAAGGCACCGGGATGGAGCCGATGTCGTTCGTCATCAAGGAAAAGGCGACGGTGTGGCTGTGCAACTGCAAGCACACCCAGGACAAGCCGTTTTGCGACGGCTCGCACAACAATCTGCCCGACGACATTTTCTGAGTCGCTCACCCCCCATGCCTGACCAGCCTGAAAGCGTGCTTGCCTTCTGGTTCGGTGCGCCGGGCAGCGCGGTCGAGGTCGCCGGACGGCAAAGCAAATTGTGGTTCGGCAAATCGCCCGCCAACGACCAGGCGGTGATCGACCGCTTCGCCGCCACGCTGACGGCTGCCACCGCAGGCCAACTCGATCACTGGACCCGCACCCCGCGCGGACGGCTGGCACTGGTGATCGTGCTCGACCAGTTTCCGCACCACATCCATCGCGACCGGCCGCAGGCCTTCGCCACCGATCCGCAGTCGCTGGCGCTGAGCCTCGCTGCGCTGGAATCCGGCGAGGACAGAAAACTGGCGCCGATCGAGCGCGTGTTTCTGTACCTGCCGCTGGAGCATGCCGAGTCGCTCGATCTGCAGGAGCGGTCCGTGTCACGCTACGAACAACTGGCGCACGAAGCGGCTGCCGACGAGCGCGCGCTGTTCGACGGCTTCCTCGATTACGCGCGCAAGCACCGCGACGTGGTCGTGCGCTTCGGCCGCTTTCCGCATCGCAATGAAATCCTGGAGCGCCCCTCCACGCCTGACGAACTCGAATTCCTGAAACATCCCGGTTCGCGCTTCTAGCCGTTAAAATGGCGGCCTCTTGTGCCCCTTGGGTATGCACCCGGCTGTTTCCATGTCCCGCCAGATCCTCGTCACCTCCGCCCTGCCCTACGCCAACGGCAGCATCCACCTCGGCCATCTGGTCGAATACATCCAGACCGATATCTGGGTGCGCTTCCAGAAAATGCGCGGCCATGACTGCCGCTATATGTGCGCCGACGATACCCACGGCACCGCGATCATGCTGCGCGCGGAAAAGGAAGGCATCACCCCGGAGGCGCTGATCGGCCGGGTGTGGGACGAGCACACGCGCGACTTCGCCGGCTTCAACATCGGCTTCGACCATTACTACTCGACGCATTCGATTGAAAACCGCGAGCTGGCCTCGAAGATCTACCTGCGCCTCAAGGACGCCGGCCTGATCGAGGTCAAGACGATCGCCCAGCTCTACGACCCGGTGAAGAACCTGTTCCTGCCGGACCGCTTCATCAAGGGCGAATGCCCCAAGTGCGGCGCGCTGGACCAGTACGGCGACAACTGCGAGGTGTGCGGCGCGACCTACAGCCCGACCGAGCTGAAGAACCCGGTGTCGGCGGTGTCGGGCGCAACCCCGGTGCACAAGGATTCCGAGCACTACTTCTTCAAGCTCGGCGCGTGCGAGGCCTTCCTGCGCGAGTGGACGACCTCGGGCGCGCTGCAGAGCGAAGCCGCCAACAAGATGCAGGAATGGTTCGCCTCGGGTCTCAACAACTGGGACATCAGCCGCGACGCGCCCTACTTCGGCTTCGAGATTCCCGATGCGCCGGGCAAGTATTTCTACGTTTGGCTGGATGCGCCGGTGGGCTACATGGCGAGCTTCGCCAAATACGCCAGGGACACCGGCCTCGACTTCGACGCCTGGTGGGGAGCCGATTCCAAGACCGAACTGGTGCATTTCATCGGCAAGGACATCCTGTATTTCCATGCCCTGTTCTGGCCGGCGATGCTCAAATTTTCCGGCCACCGCCTGCCGACGGCGGTGTACGCGCACGGCTTCCTGACCGTGAACGGGCAGAAGATGTCGAAGTCGCGCGGCACCTTCATCACCGCCGAAAGCTATCTGGCGCAGAAGCTGAATCCCGAGTGGCTGCGCTATTACTACGCGGCCAAGCTCAATGGCTCGATGGAGGACATCGATCTGAACCTCGACGACTTCGTCGCGCGGGTGAATTCGGACCTGGTCGGCAAGTTCATCAACATCGCCAGCCGCACCGCAGGCTTCATCCACAAGAACTTCGAGGGCAAGCTCGCCGACGGCGTGGCGAACATTGAATTGATCGGTGATTTCCAGGCCGCCGCCGGCACCATCGCCACGCACTACGAGGCGCGCGACTACGCCAAGGCGCTGCGCGAAATCATGGCGCTGGCCGACCGCGCCAACCAGTACGTGGCCGACGAAAAGCCCTGGGAACTGGCGAAGAAGCCAGAAGCAGTCTATCGATTACATGAAGTCTGCACGGTCGCGCTGAACTGCTTCCGCCTGCTGACGCTCTACCTGAAGCCTGTGTTGCCGAAACTGGCCGAGCAGGTCGAGACCTTCCTCGACATCCCGCCGCTGGCCTGGGACGACGCGCAAAGCCTCTTCATCCGCCACCGCATCAACGCATACAGCCACCTGATGACCCGTATCGAACCCAAATCCATCGAAGCCATGATCGACGCCAACAAACAGAACCTCGAACCGACGCCGGCTCCCGCGCCGGTGCGCCACGCCGAAGCGCAGGCGCACGCCGCGCAGCCGGCGGCCGCCACGCCGGTATCTGAAACGCCGGACCTCAACACGATCAGCATCGACGATTTCGCCAAGATCGACCTGCGCATCGCGCGCATCGCCAACGCCGAACACGTCGAAGGCGCCGACAAGCTCTTGCGGCTCACGCTCGACCTCGGCGAACTCGGCACCCGCCAGGTGTTCGCCGGCATCAAGTCGGCCTACGCGCCGGAAGCGCTGGTGGGGCGTTTGACTGTAATGGTCGCCAACCTCGCCCCGCGCAAGATGAAGTTCGGCATGAGCGAGGGCATGGTGCTGGCAGCCTCGGGCGATGCGCCCGGCCTCTTCATCCTGTCGCCCGACAGCGGCGCGCAGCCGGGCATGAAGGTGAAGTGATAATGGAGTGATGCCGGCATGAGAACGCAGCGCCTGCTCATTCATGGCCGGGTGCAGGGCGTGTGGTTTCGCGAATCCATGCGCTCCGAGGCCGAACGCCTGGGGGTGACGGGCTGGGTGCGCAATGCGCCCGATGGCTCGGTGGAGGCGGTGGTTCAGGGCCCGGACAGGGCCGTCGATACGCTCATTGCCTGGGCGCGAATCGGACCGCTGCAGGCACGGGTGGACCGCATCGAGATCGAACCCGTCGAGACGAACGGCCAGTTCAGCGGGTTCGAGAAACGGGTCGGTTAGGGAAACACTCAACAAGTCGTCACCCCGGCAAAAGCCGGGGTCCAGGTGCTTGATTTAACTGGATTCCGGCTTTCGCCGGAATGACGATTGTGGGCTTGTTCAGTGCTTCCTTGGGAGCATGCCTCGGGCGAGGCCCGGGTAACCAGGAACAAGCGGGCAAAAAAATGCCCGACTCGTAAGAGTCGGGCAGAGTATCCACCAAAGGAGGAGGATTGGAGGAGACAACACTGAGTCGCCGTTGCGGCAACTCAAGCGTTATAAGAATTCTCTAATATAACGAAATAGATGTCAACAACTATCTTCAGAACCGCTATTGGTCATTTCGTATCAGCCCCGCAATGAAAATCAGTAAATGACGTTGACCGCCTCGGGCTTGAGCCAGTCGCCCAGGGATTCGATCAACCGGTCGTCCAGCCGTACCCGCCAGTCCTCGCCCAGCCGCACGCGGCAGCGTGCATCCTGGTTGCGATAATCCACCCAGACCGGACAGCCGCCCTCCTCCACCTTGTAGGGCGCGAGCAGTTCGCTTAGTTTGCGTCCGCTCGACTGGCCGTTGCATGCCAGCCGCAGGCCATGGGCGAAGCGGGTGCGCGCCCCGGCCAGGTCGTAGATCCGCTCTGCGGTCACCCGCAGGCCACCCGAATAATCGTCGCGATTGACCTTGCCTTCGATGACCAGCAGGGTGTCGTCCTTCAGCAGATGGCGGTTCTGCTCGAAGAGTTCGTTGAAGATCACCACCTCGACCTGCGCAGTCGCGTCGTCGAGCAGCAGGATCATCATCTTGCCGCGCCGCGTCATCTGGGTGCGCAGCGAAACGACGATTCCGGCCAGCATCTGGAGTTCGCGGGCGGGCTCCAGGCTGTCGAGCTGTTTCTTGGCAAAACCGGACACCTCGGCCAGATACGAGGTGAAGGGATGGCCGCTGAAGAAATAGCCGAGCGCGGATTTTTCCTGCAGCAGCTTTTCCTGCTCGGGCCAGGCCGTCACGTCGATCAGGTCTTCGCCGCCGCCGTCGAGGATTTCGCCGAACAGTCCCACCTGGCCACCGCTGCGCGCCGCGCGGTCGGCGGTTTCCAGCGCCGCGCCGACCGAGGCCATCAGGCTGGCGCGATGGTCGTTCAGACAATCGAACGCACCTGCCTTCACCAGCGCTTCGAGCACGCGGCGGTTGAGATAGCGCTTGTCGATGCGTCGAGTGAGGTCGAACAGGCCTTTATACGGACCGTTAGCTTCACGTTCGGCGACGATGGCGCCGATTGCCGCCTCGCCGCTGCCCTTGATCGCCCCCAGGCCATAGCGGATTTCGGTCCTGGAAACCGGCTCGAAGCGGTAGCCCGACCGATTGATGTCGGGCGGCAGCATCGTCAGCCCGTTGGCGCGGCAGTCCTCGTAGAACACCCGCACCTTGTCGGTGTCGGACATTTCCGACGACATCGTCGCGGCCATGAACTCGGCCGGGTAATAGGCCTTGAGCCAGGCGGTGTGGTACGCGATCAGCGCGTAGGCCGCCGAGTGCGACTTGTTGAAGCCGTATTCGGCAAACTTCTCCATCAGGTCGAACAGCCGCTCTGCGATCCGGGTATCGACCCCGCGCTTGGCCGCGCCCTCGAGGAAGATCGTGCGCTGCACGGCCATTTCCTCGGGCTTCTTCTTGCCCATGGCGCGCCGCAGCATGTCGGCGGCACCGAGGCTGTAGCCCGCCAGGATCTGCGCCACCAGCATCACCTGCTCCTGGTAGACGATGATGCCGTAGGTCGACTTCAGGACCGGCTCGAGGTCAGTATGGAAATACTCGGGCTTCTGCTTGCCCTGCTTGCGCGCGATGAAGTCGTCCACCATGCCGGAACCGAGCGGCCCCGGCCGGTTCAGCGCCATCAGCGCGATGATGTCCTCGAAGCAGTCGCCCTTCAGCTTCTTTTCCAGGTCCTTGGCCGAACGCGATTCGGACTGGAATACCGCCGTCGTATTGCCGTCGGCAAACAGCCGGTATACCGCCGGATCGTCGAGCGGCAGGTCTTCCAGCCGAAAATCGGTGCGGTCTTCGTGCCGCTGCACGAAGCGCACCGCCTCGGCCAGGATGGTCAGCGTGCGCAGGCCGAGGAAGTCGAACTTGACCAGGCCGACCGCCTCGACGTCGTCCTTGTCGAACTGCGACACCATCGATTCAGAGCCTTCGGCACGGTACAGCGGGCAGAAGTCGGTGAGCCTGCCCGGCGCGATCAGCACTCCGCCCGCGTGCATGCCGACGTTGCGGGTGATGCCCTCGAGCTTTTCCGCCAGCGGCAGCAGTTCGGCGAGTTCTTCCTCGTTCTTTGCGCGCTCGTCGATCTGCGGTTCCTTCTCGCGCGCCTCGGCGAGCGAAATGCCCAGTTCGTTGGGCACCAGCTTGACGAACTTGTCGACGAAGAGATACGGCAGGTCGAGCACGCGGCCGACGTCGCGCAGCACCGCCTTCGCCGCCATGGTGCCGAAGGTGGCGATCTGCGACACCGCCGCGTGGCCGTACTTCTCCTTCACGTACTGGATCACGCGGTCGCGCCCGTCCTGGCAGAAGTCGATATCGAAGTCGGGCATCGACACCCGCTCGGGGTTGAGGAAGCGCTCGAACAGCAGGTCGTAGGCCAGCGGATCGAGGTCGGTGATGCGCAGGCTGTAGGCGACCAGCGAACCCGCGCCGGAACCGCGCCCCGGCCCCACCGGCACGCCGTTGTTCTTGGCCCAGTTGATGAAGTCGGCCACGATGAGGAAGTAGCCGGGGAAGCCCATCTGGATGATGGTCCCCAGTTCGAACTCCAGCCGCTCGGTATATTCGGGCAGCTTGGCGGCGCGGACGTCCGGATCGGGATAAAGCTGGGCCATGCGCTCGTGCAGGCCCTCAAAGGAACGCTGCCGCATGTAGTCGTCGAGGCTCATGCCATCCGGCGTCGGAAAATCGGGCAGCCGGCTCTTGCCAAGTTCCAGCGTCAGGTTGCAGCGCTTGGCAATCTCGACGCTGTTCTGCAAGGCTTCCGGCAGGTCGGCGAACAGTTCCGCCATCTCGTCCGGCGTCTTGAAATACTGCTCGGCGGTGAACGGCCGCGGGCGGCGCGGATCGCCCAGCATCATGCCCTCGGCGATGCAGACGCGGGCCTCGTGCGCCTTGAAATCGTCGGGCGCGATGAACTGAATCGGATGGGTGGCGACCGCCGGCAGCTTCAGCGCCGCACCGATGTCGAGCAGGCCGTCGATCAGGCGCTCGGCGTGCGGCTGGCCGAAGCGCTGCAGTTCCAGGTAGTAGCGGCCGGGAAACAGCGCAGCCCAGGCTTCGGCAGCCGCGCGCGCAGCGTCGGGCTTGTCGTCGAGGATCGCCTGTGCGACGTTGCCCATGTCGCCGCCCGACAGCGCCAGCAGGCCGTCGGTGCCGTCGGCCAGCCAGGCGGGATCGATCTCGGCGCGGCCGCGATGAATGTTGTCCTGATAGGCGCGGGTGAGCAGCTCGCACAGGCGGCGATAGCCTTCGCGGTGCAGCACCAGCAGCAGCAGGCGCGACGGCCGGTTGCGGTCGGCCGCGTTGGTCACCCAGACGTCGCAGCCGAACACCGGCTTGATGCCGGCGCCGCGCGCCGCGCGGTAGAACTTCACCCAGCCAAAGGTGTTGGACAGGTCGGACAGGCCGAGCGCCGGCATCGCGACGCCCTTCGCGCGCTTGACCGCCTCGTCCACCCGCACCAGGCCATCGGCGACGGAATATTCGGTGTGCAGGCGAAGATGGATGAAGCGCGGGTCGGTCATGGGAATGCGGCTGAAAAGCAGGCGGCTATTTTACCGCTGCGAGTGGGCGAGCCCAAAAACAAAAGGCAGCCGAAGCTGCCTTTTGTTCGAATCACGCACTGCGCTCAGTTGGCGCGGCGCTTGAATTCGTTGGTACGGGTGTCGATCTCGATCATGTCGCCGATCTCGACGAACGCGGCCACCGGCAGTTCGTACCCGGTGGGCTTGATGCGCGCGGGCTTCATGACCTTGCCCGAGGTGTCGCCGCGCACGGCGGGCTCGGTGTATTCGACTTCGCGGACGACGGTGGTGGGCATCTCGACCGAGATCGCCTTGCCGTCGTAGAACACGACTTCGACCGGCATGCCGTCGTCGAGGTAGTTCAGCGCGTCGCCGAGGTTTTCGCCTTCGACTTCATACTGGTTGTAGTCGCTGTCCATGAACACGTACAAGGGATCAGCGAAGTAGGAATAGGTGCATTCCTTGCGTTCGAGGTTGACGGTCTCGAACTTGTCGTCGGCACGATAGACGCTTTCCATGCCGGAACCGGTGAGCAGGTTCTTCAGTTTCATTTTGACGACGGAGGAATTGCGGCCCGATTTCGAGAATTCGGCCTTCTGTACCACCATCGGGTCTTTGCCGATCATCACGACGTTGCCGGCGCGGAGTTCCTGTGCGATTTTCATGGATGTATCCTGCTACGAGAGCGCTAAGGGTTTGAGAAAACCCGAGATTTTAGCTTATTTTCAGCAAAATCAACCAGCTTGTCGGTGAGCCGGCCGGCCTGGCTGAGGCGCCCGCACCAGGCTTCAGCATGGCGTTCAATGGCGGCCTGCTGCGCGCGCCAGGCCGCCCAGCAGGCCGCCATGTCCGCCACTTCCGGCATGCCGTTCCAGTGCCGCCACATTCCGCTGACCGCCTGCGCGGCCTCGCCTTCCAGCCCTTCGATGTAGTGCAGCAGCAGCGCGTCCGTCTTGTCCCAGTGCGCCGCGTCGGCCTGCGGGTAGGCCTGCCACACCAGCGGACGCGCCGCCCACTGCGCGCGCACGCAGGAATCCTCGCCGCGAACGAAATTCAGCTTGCATGCCCACAACAACCGGTCGTACGTATCCTGATCCAGGAACGGCAGGATGTGCAGCCGCAAGGCGCCGCGCTGGTGCACCTCGCCTGCCCGCAAGCCTGGAACCGACAGCCACGCCGCCAATTGCGGAATCACTCGCCCCTCGGGCACGAGACAGGTGATGGGACGCGGGTCCGCTGCCCAGGCGTCGAGCAGGTCAGGCAGCGCCGGATTCTCGTAGGCAAACAGCGACACCCGCAATTCATTGGCCTGCGGCGCCTCCAGCCCCAACTCGCGCCAGAACGCCGGCGTCCCGGAACGCAGGAACGCTTCGCGCCGCCCGGCCAGGCCCGCCTCGACCAACAGGCCGCCGGTGTCCGGCGTGTAGCCGGGAAAGAAGAAATACCGGGTCAGCGGCAGCCGCGGATGCGGCGACGGCAGGCCGTGGTGGTCGGCCACCCAGGACTCGGCGGAGAGGTATTCGAGATTGATCCAGACCGGCGGCGGCGTCTGCACGCCCATCGCAGCCAGATAGGCTTCGGGCAGGGCGCAGCCGAAGGCATCGATCACCACCTGCGCCGGCTCGGCTGCGGCAAACGGCGTGCGCCAGGCGCAGACCGTCACCCCTTCGCTGCTTTGTTCGGCCGCGTCCGGGTCGATCGCCGGCCAGATGCGCTGAAACGCATGCAGGTCGTCGACCCACAGCCGCACGGCCAGGCCATGCTCGCTGACCAACCCGCGCGCCAGACGCCAGGCGATGCCGATGTCGCCATAGTTGTCGACGACGTTGCAGAAGAGGTCCCAGTGGCTGCGCATGCTGCGCATCCTACCGCATCGAGCCCGCCACTTCTCGCGCAAACCTGGAGTTGGAAGGAAACCACAGCCTGGCGAAGGCCTTTGTTTTTATACGCTTTCCTCTTGTAAAAACGCATGTGCGGTAGTAAAAATGCAAACAGTTTGGTTTCAAGAACCGTTCAGGTTTGGCATTACCGCAGGGCATCACCAGGTAGCGCGCTTGAATTCAGACCGACGGCCAAAACAATCATGCCGTCCTGTCATCCGCGTCAGCGGTTATGTTTGTGTCACGCCAAGGAGGAAGTTTTAATGGCAACAGGTACAGTCAAATGGTTCAGCGACGCCAAGGGTTTCGGCTTCATCACCCCCGATGACGGCGGCGAGGATGTGTTCGCACATTTCTCCGCCATCCAGTCCAGCGGCTTCAAGACCCTGAAGGAGGGTCAGAAGGTCACCTTCGAAGTCAGCCAGGGCCCCAAGGGCAAGCAGGCTTCCAACATCCAGCCGCAAGCTTGAGTTGTTGAGTTGAATCAAAAAACCCCGCCAAGGCGGGGTTTTTTGTTGCCCGAAAAACAAGGCTTACATCTTCGAAACCATCGTCTCGGCAAACGCCGAGCACTTCACCTCGGTCGCGCCGTCCATCAGCCGCGCGAAGTCGTAGGTCACGGATTTTGCCGCGATGGCTTTTTCCATGCTGGCGACGATGAGGTCGGCGGCCTCGATCCAGCCCAGGTGGCGCAGCATCATTTCGGCCGACAGGATCAGCGAGCCCGGGTTGACGTAGTCCTTGCCGGCATACTTGGGCGCGGTGCCGTGGGTGGCTTCGAACATCGCCACGGTGTCAGAGAGGTTGGCGCCGGGCGCGATGCCGATGCCGCCGACTTCGGCTGCCAGCGCGTCGGAGATGTAGTCGCCGTTCAGGTTGAGCGTGGCGATGACGTCATATTCCTCCGGACGCAGCAGGATCTGCTGCAGGAAGGCGTCGGCGATCACGTCCTTGATCACGATGCCGTTCGGCAATTCCATCCACGGACCTTCGCCGATCAGCGTGGCGCCGAATTCGCGCGCGGCGAGTTCGTAGCCCCACTTCTTGAAGCCGCCTTCGGTGAACTTCATGATGTTGCCCTTGTGCACCAGGGTCACCGAGCGGCGCTTGTTGTCGATCGCGTACTGGATCGCCTTGCGGATCAGACGCTCGGAGCCCTCGATCGACACCGGCTTGATGCCGATAGCCGAGGTCGCCGGGAAACGAATCTTCGTCACGCCCATTTCCTGCTGCAGGAAGGCGATGACCTTTTGCACCGCCTCGGAATTGGCTTCCCACTCGACGCCGGCGTAGATGTCCTCGGTGTTCTCGCGGAAGATCACCATGTCGACTTTTTCCGGCGCCTTCACCGGGCTGGGAACGCCGGTGAAGTAGCGCACCGGGCGCAGGCACACATACAGGTCGAGCATCTGGCGCAGCGCGACGTTGAGCGAGCGGATGCCGCCCGAGGTCGGCGTGGTGAGCGGGCCCTTGATCGAGATCACGTAGTCCTTCACCGCCTGCACGGTTTCCTCCGGCAGCCACTGGTCGCCGCCGTAGACCTTGACCGCCTTCTCGCCGGCAAACACCTCCATCCAGGCGATCTGCTTATTGCCGCCGTAGGCCTTGGCCACCGCCGCGTCGACCACGCGGCGCATCGCTGGGGTGATGTCGATCCCAGTGCCGTCGCCTTCGATGAAGGGAATGATCGGCGTGTCGGGCACGTTCAGCGAGTTGTCGGCGTTGATGGTGATTTTCTGGCCGTTGGCGGGGATCTGGATGTGCTGATAAGTCATGGCGGGATAAATTAAGGTGAGGGCTCGGGTAACGTTAAAATGGGCGTCTTTTACGACGTTCGTCTCCAGCGTGGCGCGATTGATCCTGTTCAACAAACCCTACGGCGTGCTGAGCCAGTTCACCCCCGAGGGGCGCTGGCAGGGCCTGCGCGACCACCTCAGCGTGCCTGGCGTGTATGCGGCCGGGCGGCTGGACGCCGACAGTGAAGGCCTGCTGATTTTAACCGATGACGGCGCGACCCAGAGCCGCATCGCCGATCCCAGACACAAACTGCCCAAAACCTACTGGGCGCAGGTCGAGGGCGCGCCCGATGAGGCCGCGCTGGAAACGCTGCGCCGCGGCGTCGATCTCGGCGACTTCGTCACCCGCCCGGCCAGGGCCCGCCTCATCGACGAACCCCCCGGCCTGTGGCCGCGCAACCCGCCGATCCGCTTCCGCCAGGCCATCCCGACAAGCTGGATCGAACTGACGATTACCGAAGGCAAGAACCGCCAGGTACGCCGGATGACGGCGAAGATCGGCTACCCGACGCTGCGCCTGATCCGCGCCGCCATCGGCGAATGGACCCTGGGTGCGCTGCAGCCCGGAGAATGGAAAGAGATTCATGTCTGAAACCGAAACCTGGCTGCCCCATGTCGTCGCTGCCGCCATCGTCGAACGCGACGGCAAATTCCTGCTGGTGGAAGAGCACACCGCCGAAGGCCTGCGCCTCAACCAGCCCGCCGGCCACTGGGAACGGGGCGAGACCCTGCTCGAGGCGGTGCGCCGCGAGGCGCTCGAGGAAACCGCGCATCACGTCGAGCCAATCGCGCTGCTCGGCTACTACAGCACCGACTATCCGCGGCGCGACATCACCTATCTGCGCTTCGCCTACATCTGCCACGTCACCGGCTTCGACGCCGAACGCGCGCTGGACCACGGCATCGTGCGCGCCGTATGGCTGACGCCGGACGAACTCGCCGCCCATCCCACGCCGCACCGCAGCCCGCTGGTGATGCGCTGCGTCAAGGATTATCTGGCCGGGCGGCGCTTTCCGCTCGATTTCGTGAGCCACCAATGAACATTCATTGCGTCATTGCGAGGAACGAAGTGACGAAGCAATCCAGCAGCGCGCAGCCTGGATTGCCCCACAAGGGGACTCCGATCCACTATGGGCTGATGCCCATGTGGAATCGTATGCTTCGGCGTCGCCTCGCAATGACGGGGAGTGCATATGACTAAGGTCGTCGTCGGCATGTCGGGCGGGGTCGATTCCGCCGTCGCCGCCTATCTCTTGAAGCAGCAGGGCTACAACGTGCTCGGCGTCTTCATGAAGAACTGGGACGACGACGACAACACCGAGCAGTGCACCGCGCGCCAGGACTTCCTCGACGTGCTGGCGGTGGCCGACGTGCTCGGCATCGAGGTCGAGGCGGTCAACTTCGCCGCCGAATACAAGGAACGCGTGTTCAGCTATTTCCTCGCCGAATACCGGGCCGGGCGCACCCCCAATCCCGACGTGCTGTGCAACGCCGAAATCAAGTTCAAGGCCTTCCTCGACGACGCCATCGCGCGCGGCGCGGAATACATCGCCACCGGGCACTACGTCGGCAAGGGTACGGACGCCGCCGGACGCGCCACGCTGCTGAAAGCGACGGACGCCAACAAGGACCAGAGCTATTTCCTCTATCGCCTGAGCCAGGCGCAGATCCGCCCTGCCCTGTTCCCGCTGGCGCAGCTGCCCAAGCCCGAAGTGCGCGCGCTGGCGCAAAAGATCGGCCTGTCCAACGCCGCCAAGAAGGACAGCACCGGCATCTGCTTCATCGGCGAGCGCAACTTCCGCGAATTCCTCGAACGCTACCTGCCGCGCAACCCGGGCGACATGAAGACGCCCGAAGGACGCGTGGTCGGCCAGCACCAAGGCCTGATGTATTACACCCTGGGCCAGCGCCAGGGTCTCGGCATCGGCGGGCAGAAAGACAGCGGCGACGAACCCTGGTTCGTCGCCGCCAAGGACATGGCGAGCAACACGCTGGTCGTGGTGCAGGGGCACGAGCATCCGCTTCTCAAGCGCTCGACGCTCGCCGCCGGCCAGCTCAACTGGATCAGCGGCGTTGCCCCCGACCCCGGCAAGCCCTATACCGCGAAGACGCGCTACCGGCAGGCCGATGCCGCTTGCCGCATCACCCGTCTCGACGGCGACACGCTGGAACTCGCGTTCGACAGCCCGCAATGGGCGGTCACGCCCGGCCAGTCCGTCGTACTGTACGAGGGCGAAGTCTGCCTTGGCGGCGGCATCATCGAGTGAACGATGAAGACACGTAAACCCTCAGTCCCTCCCGAATACACGCAAATTACAGCCCTCCTGGCTCTGCTGGAGATGGGGGAGCGTGAACGAAAGCGCGGCTTGCTACGTCCGCTGAGTGAAATCGTCCAGCGCCTGCGCCAAAGCCGCACACGCTGACTTTCCGCCGTACCCACGCTCAAGGACGATTTACGGGATAATTCGGCAATCCCGTTTACACGCAACCGCAACTGTTCCCCCTCATGTCCCACGCCGATTCGCCCACCCCCGCCGCCAACTTCATCCGCAACATCATCGACGAGCAGAACGCCGCCGGCAAATGGGGCGGCCGCGTCGAAACGCGCTTTCCGCCCGAGCCCAACGGCTATCTGCATCTGGGCCACGCCAAGTCGATCTTCCTCAACTTCGGCCTGGCGCGCGACTACGGCGGCGTGTGCCATCTGCGCTTCGACGACACCAACCCTGAAAAGGAAAGCCAGGAATACGTCGACGCCATCACCGAATCGGTGAAATGGCTGGGCTTCGACTGGGGCACGCACCTCTATTTCGCGTCGAACTATTTCGACACCATGTACGCCTGCGCCGAAACCCTGATCCAGTCCGGCCATGCCTACGTCGATTCGCTGTCCGCCGACGAGATGCGCACCTACCGCGGCACGCTGACGGAACCGGGCAAGGACAGCCCCTACCGCAGCCGCAGCGCCGAGGAGAACCTCGACCTGTTCCGCAAGATGCGCGCCGGCGAATTTCCCGATGGCGCCCACGTCCTGCGCGCGAAAATCGACATGGCCTCGCCCAACATCAACCTGCGCGACCCGGCGATCTATCGCATCAAGCGCGCGCATCACCACAACACCGGCGACACCTGGTGCATCTACCCGATGTACACCTACGCCCACCCGATTGAGGACGCGATCGAGCACATCACGCACTCGATCTGCACCCTGGAATTCGAGGACCAGCGCCCGTTCTACGACTGGCTGCTGGACAAGCTCGCCGACGGCGGCTTCTTCACCCGCCCGCTGCCGCAGCAGATCGAGTTCGCCCGCCTGAATCTGACCTACGTCGTGCTCTCCAAGCGCAAGCTGATCCAGCTGGTCGAGGAGAAACACGTCAGCGGCTGGGACGATCCGCGCCTGCCCACGCTCGTCGGCGCGCGCCGCCGCGGCTACACGCCGGAAGGCTTCCAGCGCTTCACCGACCAGATCGGCGTGTCGAAGTCCGACGGCTGGATCGACTACAGCGTGTTCGAGGCCTGTCAGCGCGACGTGTTGAATGATTCCGCGCTGCGCCGCGTCGCCGTGCTCGACCCGGTCAAGCTCATCATCGACAACTATCCGGAAGGCCAGTCGGAAGACTGCTTCGCCCCCAACCACCCGCAGCAGCCCGACCTGGGCAAGCGCGCGGTGCCGTTTTCGCGCGAGCTGTGGATCGAGCGCGAGGACTTCATGGAAACCCCGTCCAAGGGCTACTTCCGTCTCTTCCCCGGCAACTCGGTGCGGCTGCGCTACGGCTACGTCGTCACCGGCACCGGCTGCGACAAGGACGCCGCCGGCACCATCACCGCTGTCCACTGCGAATACCTGCCCGACACCAAGTCCGGCACCCCCGGCGCCGACTCCGTCAAGGTCAAGGGCAACATCCACTGGGTGAGCGCGGCGCATGCGTATGAAGCCGAAGTGCGGCTGTACGACCGCCTGTTCAGAACTGCCCAGCCCGGACAGGAAACCGGCGAATTCCTCGACGACATCAACGCCGACTCGGTGCGCGTCATCCGCGCGCAACTCGAACCCGCGCTGAAGGACGCCGCACCAGAAGACCGCTACCAGTTCGAGCGCCACGGCTATTTCGTCGCCGACCGCGTCGATTCAAAACCCGGCGCGCCGGTGTTCAACCGAACCGTGACGTTGAAGGATTCCTGGGGCAAGGTGGAGAAGTAAATCCCTGACACCCTGGCGCATTAATCGTCCAGCCCGGAGCATAGCGACAACAACAGGTACAGAAGCGAACGCTGTTCACCATCAAAGGGGGAATCGGCATGAAGAATCGCAGCATCGTGGTACAGGGCGCTGAAGTCAGCATTGCTACCCGGCATGAGCAGGACTACATCTCGTTGACCGACATGCTCAGGCACTTCGGCGATGACAGCATCCTTTACAACTGGCTGCGCAACCGGAACACCATTGAGTTTCTCGGTATCTGGGAACAGTTGTACAACCCCAACTTTAAACCTATCGAATTCGATAGGTTTAAGAGCCAGGCGGGCCTGAACAGTTTTGCACTGTCACCCAAGAAATGGATCGAGGCCACAGGCGCGATCGGTCTCTACGCCAAGGCGGGCCGGGGTGGCGGTACCTACGCCCACCGCGACATCGCCTTCGAGTTCGGCTCCTGGCTCAGCCCCGAGTTCAAACTCTACCTCATCAAGGAATTCCAGCGTCTCAAGGACGATGAGGCACGTTCCACAGCGCTGGAATGGAACTTTCAGCGCACCTTGGCCAAGGTCAACTACAAAATCCACACCGATGCCATCAAGGAACGTCTGATCCCGCCCCGCCTGAACAAGGCGCAAATCAGCATGGTGTACGCCAGCGAGGCCGATTTGCTCAACGTAGCCCTGTTCGGCGTCACGGCTGCTCAATGGCGGCAAACCGACCCCGACCAGACCGGCAACATGCGCGACGCCGCCACGCTGGAGCAACTGGTCGTGCTGTCCAATCTGGAAAGCATCAACGCCGTACTCATCCACCAAGGGCTAGCTGCGCCTGACCGCCTGACGCAGTTGAACGCCATTGCCATAACGCAAATGCGCTCATTGATCGGCATGGGCGCGCTCAAACGGCTGGACGTTTCAAAGACCCCGAAGGAAATCGAGTCATGACCGAACCCACCATCACCTGCCCCAACTGCAAAACGGAAATCAAGCTCACCGAATCGTTGGCGGCGCCGCTGATCGAATCCACCCGCAGGCAGTTCGAACAGCAACTGGCGCAGAAAGACAGCGACATTGCCGCGCGTGAACAGGCCATGCGTGAAAAGGAGAAACAACTGGCCGATGCCAAGAACAGGCTGGACGAGCAGGTTGCCGACCAGGTTGAGGCTCAGCTGAAAAAGGACCGCACCCGAATTGCGGCCGAGGAGGCCAAAAAAGCCAAACAGGCCGCAGCAAGCGATCTTGAACAGGTCAGCCGTGAAGTGGCCGAATTGCAGGAAGTGCTGAAAAGCCGTGAAGAAAAGCTTGCCGAGGCGCAGAAGGCGCAAGCCGACCTGATCAAAAAACAGCGTGAACTGGACGATGCCAAACGCGAACTTGAACTCACCGTTGAAAAGCGGGTGCAGGCAGGACTCGACGCCACCCGCCAGCACGCCAGAAAAGAAGCCGAGGACGAACAGCGGCTCAAGGTCATGGAGAAAGAGCAGACCATTGCCGCGATGCAGAAACAGATCGAGGACCTGAAGCGCCGCGCCGAACAGGGCTCGCAGCAGTTGCAGGGCGAAGTCCAGGAACTAGAGCTTGAAAACCTGTTGCGCACCAAATTCCCTTTCGATGCGATCGAGCCAGTACCCAAGGGCGAATATGGCGGGGATGTACTGCACCGAGTAGTCGGCTCAGGCGGCCAGTCTGGGGGCACCATTTTGTGGGAGTTCAAGCGCACCAAGAATTGGAGCGACGCCTGGCTGGTAAAGCTTCGTGGCGATCAGCGGACTGCGAAGGCAGAAATCGCCGTGATCGTGAGCCAGATATTGCCGAAAGGCGTTGAAACCTTCGAAATGGTAGAGGGCGTCTGGGTAACACATCCCCGCGCTGCATTGCCAGTAGCCATGATTTTGCGCCAGTCATTGCTAGAGCTTGCCCTTGCGCGGCAGACTACAGAAGGCCAGCAAACCAAGACCGAAATGGTCTACCAGTACCTAACTGGCCCGCGCTTCCGACAACGCGTGGAGGCCATTGTTGAGGCCTTTTCCACCATGCAGGAAGACCTCGACAAGGAGCGAAAGGCCATCATGAAACAGTGGGCCAAGAGGGAAGAGCAGATTGAGCGAGTGATGGGGGCTACGGTCGGGATGTATGGCGACTTGCAGGGCATTGCGGGAAAGTCTTTGCGGGAGATAGAAGGACTTGATCTCATAGCACTATCGGCTTCAGACATATCAAAGGCAGATGGAAATGGTGTCTAGATATTGCGAAACCATAAGCAAGTGGACGTTGGCGTAAATATGGCCATACCACACGGCTTCCCTTCATTGGTTGACGAGACAACTCTCCAAACTGTGCTTATTGTGGGTGCAGGCCTTTCATACGGACATTTGCCAATTCTTGACGAGCTCAAACGTAAGCTTGATAAGGCTGCCAATAAGTTGGGGATTGCAACCGATGGTAATTTCTATGAATTAGCGGAAGTTGTGCTTCAGAATCTAAATGTCGGGAAGACAGATGCAGAAAGCCGTTTGTGGCTAGCTGAAGAGCTTGGCCTACTTGATGACCGTCGCTGGTTTGGGGAGACCGGACTGCCTCTTTCCGGCAACACGCCTCGGCATCGTGTTATCGCGCGTTTTGCTGTTGAGAGACGCTTGCGAGCGGTCGTCAGCCTCAATTGGGACACATTGTTGGAAGCCGCACTGGACAGCGTAGGTCTGGCCGCCGACGGCGCCAAGATACCGCGTCCCTGGGAAATCACGGCGCACGCTACCGCTGTTGATGAAACCCATATGCCAAGCTTGGGTAATGCCCATGTTTTCCCTGTCATCAAACCTCATGGGTGCGTACGTAATCTCGAACTGGCAAGACGTCAGTTTAGATCCACGGGTGTGACCCCGTCTGTCATTTTCAAGCTAACCAAAACGGAGTTAGGTAGTCTTCTGCCTGAGCAGAAAACGATTATCGATATGGAAGTCCAAGGCTACATTGCCAAACACCCTTTGATCGCTATTGGATGGAAGGCCGAGGAAGATTATCTACGCAACACTGTTTCAGAAACTGCCAAAAAGGCGCAACACAAAAAACAGGATGCCTTTACGTTGGTTGATCTCTTTTGGGATCAAAATCACACGGAAATCGCTACTGCCTACGGCAAGAACAACAATGAAGCCTTCGCCGAGGTCAGGGCGGATGCCCCACCGACAACGGATTGCTTGTTCCAGTGGCTCCAAGCCAGGTATGCCTTCAACAAGCTCATGGCATCATCGCCAGCCAACCAAGCTACATTACAGTCGCTTCTTCAACAACTTCACCAGCCTGTTCATGGCCACTTTATCTTGCGCTGGGTTGATAGTTGGCTACCCACATGGGTACGGCTGTGCTGGAGGGCCGGCGTGATGCAGGGCAACAATCCTCACACAAACCAGAAGATTGAGCCTTGGGATATACCCGTCATGCCGCGAGATGTGCATGTGCCATGGGGCACCATGACGGGCGAGCGCCGAGAGTTGCAAGCCGCAGCAAAACTCTTGGCCGTACTAGGCAGCGATCTGA
Source organism: Thiobacillus sp. (assembly GCA_049697615.1). Classification (GTDB taxonomy): domain Bacteria; phylum Pseudomonadota; class Gammaproteobacteria; order Burkholderiales; family Thiobacillaceae; genus Thiobacillus. Next base: position 25,284 of record JBAVWB010000032.1, read on the forward strand.
GCCGATTTGATTTCGAGAAATTCCCCGGTGGCCTTTGGGATGCCGATACTCGTACCCTCTTTATATTGCTGCCGGGATGGAAAGGAACTGCGCAACCTGCCGATCTTGCTGCACTTAATCCGCTGGTTGAAGCGCTTCGCGGTCTTGGATTTGTTCAGGATATTAAGTTGGTTTGGCTTGATACAGAGGACACACAACCCGATCAAATATACGGCGACCAACTCGCTGCTCAAGTGCGACGGCTAATGCCACTTGAGAAATTTGCTCGAAGTGATGCCCTAACTTGGATTGATCTCGAAACGTTAAAGGGAGTCCCCCATGAACCCGTGGCTTGAACAATGTGAAAGTTGGCTGCTGCGCCAATACAAAAATGTCTTGGAACTGGATATTGCAGGCGGCCCAGTACGGTTGCGTTGGTTACCAGAAAACTCCCTGACGAGTGAGACAGTTGCGGCAGAAGCGCACGGCTTAGCTGTCGAAGATGCAGATATAGGTTGGCTCTTGTTCTTGTTACCTTATGAGCAAAAACGGCTGGGATCACAGGTCAATCAGGCACTCGGCCTGCGCTCACGATTACTCAGGGAATCCAACTACACTGGTAATGCAAAGGCAGGGGAGCATGAAGACCAAGACAGCACATGGCGTGTGGGTCTTATCTGGCTAGTCGAGGACAGCCAATGGACAGACTGGCAAAGCCACATCATGGAGTTGCGACGTGAATCGGGGGCGGTCGAAGAGATTTCTGTCGACGCTATTAAAATCACGCGGAATGATGTTTCTTCCGCCCTAGATGCTCATGGATTGCCCCGATTGCTGCTGCATACTCGCGCGTTGTTGTCGCAATCGGAAACAGAGGCTGAGAAATGGCTTTCCGCTGATGATCATGTCACTACCGAACTGCATAGTTTTTCGCAACAGTTCAACACACCACGTGCCCGCACCTTTGCGCGCGAGTTAGAAGAGGTAGCGAAATCCTTTCAACCTACGGAAACACGCCCACGTTCATCCGTAGCACGCCAATTCCGGCGCTTCCGCGTCAAACATTTCCGCAATCTCGATACGCTTGAAGTCGTTGCAGGCCAAGCCGAGAACACAAAAGCACAGGCTATTGTCTTGTTCGGCCCTAACGGTACGGGCAAATCCAGTTTCGCTGAGGCACTCTCACTGGCCGCTTTTAATACTTCTCCCCGGCTAGAGCAATTTATGAGCGATCCGGATTTGCGGCGTCCAACGGCTGATACCTACCTCAAGGATTATCTAACTCCACTAACTTCGTCTGGCATTTCCAGTGCGAGACCATGTTTTGCCTGGGACAAGGGGGACAAGTACGAAGAAACTCCATTTGTCCTGAATCCTGATGCTGAAAGCAGACGTCGGTTTGAGGGCGTAGTGCTAAACCAAGAAGACTCACTAAAGTTCACTGAGTTGCCCCGTGAGGAGCTTGCGGCGCGAGTGCTCAAGGGATACTCTGCTCTTGCAGACTATCTTTCAGAGTGGCTGGTACAAGAGGAGAACCGTGCCAAAGAAACAAAATCAGCATTTACACGCAAGCACGGAGTGAATGGTTCGATCACACGTAGCGTAACCGCCTACGACCGCCTTGCCCAATCGTTGCTATCTGCACAACTTCAACGACCATCGCCGGAATTTCTCGATTGGCTGCGCTTCTTGGAAAAGCTGTCGGACGAGGATGGAAAGCACGCTTCCATGCTTGTTTCAGCGTGGACAAGCCAGCAGGCCAATGTTGTGATCCGCTTGGCCGATACAGTGGCAAAGCTTCAGGAAATTGGCGCTTCCCAATCACAGATCGCCCAGGCGATATGCGAAAAACTCGATGAGTTCGACAGGATCGCTAAGCAATCCAGTGATTTTCGTCAAAGCTTGGAAAACCGGATTGCCACACTACGTGAACAGCTCGATATTGCACTAACCCAGATGGAAAGCTGGGGCGCGTGGCTGGCCTCCCAGGCAACTGCCCCAACCGCATCGGAAATGGATAGTCAGGCATTGAAGGTTGAAATTGATAGTATCGCCAAAGAGCGAACCACATTGGAAACCAATGGCAAAGCGCTTCGCGGTCGCCTCAATTTGCTGGATCAAGCCCAGCAATTTCTCGCAAGTCATTGGAGCGCACAGCATCCGGATACCTGCCCTGTATGCAACAGCGATGTGGCGGATCGTGAAGGTATTGTGGCCGTTGTCACGGCGCTTCAGGAAGAAACCAATTCGACTATCCAAACCTTACGTGCCCATCATGTCGAGATTCAGAATCGGCAGAAGGATATGGATACCAAACTCAAGGCAATCGGGGTGTCTACATGTCCACTGGCCGTAGAAGACCAAACCCGTCTGAAAGACTGGCTCAAGCCTTTTTTGCCTGAGAGCGCGGGTTTGGAAGAGTGGCTAGCTGATCCGCAACGCCGTGGACAACTGAAGAGCGATCTTTCAAGAATGAGGGTTCTCCCAGAAACCCCAAAGCCCTATGCGGACGCTACGCTGGTAGCTGGCCGTCTGGCAGACGATTTCATTACGCTGGCACAAGAAGCTGACAAGGCATTGGAAAATCCGCAGTCCATTGGCGAAGTAAAGAAAGCGTTCGAACAGAGGTTGGAAAATGTATTGAAAGATCACCTGCCATCGACTCTGGAGAAGGTCTGGCTGGAAATCACCATGACCCTTACCACGGCACCCTGGTTGCTGCCGGTGTCACCTGCTCTGAAGCTCGATCAGCGTGGAAAGTCCTTATCCGTTCAAGCTAGCGAGAAAGGGCAGCACATTCGCTATCTTTACAACGCGGCCGAGCGGCATGTCTTGGGTCTGGCTTGGTTTTTCACGTATTACCTTGCCAAGAGACGTTTTGAGGAAGCCTGGATGCTGCTTGATGACCCAGCACAGGAAATGGATCAGCCAAGTTTTCGAGAGCTCGTTCGTCTATGGGAAACGCTGCTACGCATTCACCAGAGAAAGGAGCGACCTTTCACGATGATTGTTGCGCTACATCAGGAAGAGCGGGCATTGGATGCCACTCGTGCGACCAACGGGCAGCTTTATATCTTGGGCTGGCAAAAGGAACAGCAAGAAACTAGTAGTCAGACCAGCGTCAAGAAGGTTGTATTGCTGGCGCAGGGGTTCCACCCATTGAAACCTGAAACAATGTTTAGCCAATTAGGCTGATCAATATTGCAAACAACGTCATTCGAGGGAAAGCCAAGCCTACTTCAGGCGCGCGGCATATTTCGCCCGCGCTTTTTTTACCTTCGGCGCCACCACGAACTGGCAGTACGGCTGATAGGGGTTCTGCTCGTAATAGCGCTGGTGGTAATCCTCGGCGGGATAGAAGGTCGTCGCCTCGGTGACTTCCGTCACGATGGGCGCAGCGAACTGTTTTGATTCCGTCAGTTCAGCGATCACCGCTTCCGCTTCGGCCTTCTGCTCAGGCGTGTGCCAGAAAAGCGCCGAGCGGTACTGGGTGCCGACGTCGTTGCCCTGGCGGTTGAGCTGGGTCGGGTCGTGCAGGGTGAAGAAGACGTCCAGCAGCTCGCGATAGGAAATCACGTCCGGGTCGAAGGTAACCTGAACCACTTCGGCGTGGCCGGTGTCGCCGTTGCAGATGTCCTTGTAGGTCGGGTTCGTCGTGTGGCCGCCCATGTAGCCGGACACCGCGGATTCAACGCCGCGCAGGCGGTTGACGACGGTCTCGATGCACCAGAAGCAGCCGCCTGCAAGGGTTGCGATTGCGTGGGCCATGCCTTTTCTCCTCTTCTTACGCCGGGCGTTATCGCGAGGCTCGTAGGACGTGGCGATCCATAGGTTCGAGGATCGCAAGCATTCTGGATTGCCGCGTCGCTGCGCTCCTCGCAATGACGGCTTAGACGACGGGCACGGTTTGCTCGAATGACGCGCGGGTCGCCAGCTTGTCGGCGAGCCTGGCGAGATTGGGGTGAGCGGTGCGCCAGTCGATATCGGGGAAGCGCAGGCCCAGATAGCCGAGCGTGCAGCCGCAAGCGACATCGGCGAGCGTCATGCTGTTGCCGAGGAACCAGGTGTTTTCGCCCAGCGCTTCGGACAGCGCTTCCAGTCCGCGGAACAAAGTCTTTTCCTGCAGCACCAGCCAGTCGGCGCTCTGCTGTTCGGGCGCACGCTTCTTTTCCAGGAATAGCGCCACCGCGGCATCCGTTACCCCGTCGGCCAGCGCCTCGATGCCGCGCACCTCCATGCGGCTTTTCGGTTCAGCGGGGATCAGGTGCGCCACCGGGCTGACATGGTCGAGGTATTCGACGATGACGCGCGAGTCAAACACGGACACACCGTCTTCCAGCACCAGGACCGGCACTTTGCCCAGCGGGTTGAGCGACGGCACCAGGCTGTCGGGCAGCCACGGATTTTCGACCTGAAGCTTGAATGGGATTTTCTTTTCGAGTAGCACCACACGGACTTTGCGGCCGTAGGGGCTGGTGAGCGAGGTGACGAGTTTCATGCGGGTTCCCTGAGGTGCGTGTTGTTCAAGTTTGCCTGTGCGCGCCGCCATTATCACCTGTCGCCAGCGCGGTTCCAACCCGTTCGCGCAAAGCCGGCAGCACCTCGGATTCGAACCAGGGATTCTGCTTCAACCAGCCACGGTTGCGTGGGCTGGGGTGCGGCAGCGGGAAATATTCGGGCATGAAATCGCGCCAGGCATGCACCGTCTCGGCCAGCGTGCGGCCGCGGCGCCTGCCCAGATAATATGCCTGGGCGTAGGTACCGATCAGCAGTGTCAGCCGGATCTCCGGCATGGCGGCGCGCAGTAGCGGATGCCACAGCGGCGCGCATTCAGGGCGCGGCGGAAGGTCGCTGCCCTTGACCGTGCCGGGATAGCACAGACCGGTGGGGACGATGGCGATGCGTGAAGTATCGTAGAACTGCTCGCGCGTCATGCTTAACCACTGGCGCAGCAGGTCGCCGGAGGGGTCATTCCACGGGATGCCGGTCTCGTGCACGCGCCGCCCCGGCGCCTGGCCGACGATCAGCAGGCGCGCGGTAGGCGATGCGCGAAGAATGGGACGCGGCGGGTGCGGCAGATGGGCGGCGCAGACCGTGCAGGCCTGCACCCGCGCCAGCAGGACGGCAAAGGATTCTGCCTCGCCGGAATCAGCGGGCGTGGTCGACGATGAACTGCTTGACCGCATTGACGTCCGCATCCATGACGTACTTTTTCTGCGGCTGCGCTTCCAGGTCGGCGAGTTCGGCCGGGCGCACCGGGTCGATGCCAAGCGCTTCGCGGATCGCATCCTCGAACTTGGCGGGCTGCGCGGTTTCCATGCAGATCAGCGGCACGCCGGGCTCGCGGTGTTCCAGGCCGACCTTGAGGCCGTCAGCCGTATGCGGGTCGATCATCGTGCCGTACACCTCGTACACGGTGCGGATGGTGTCCATGCGGTTGGCGTGATTGCTCGAACCCGAGACCACGCCGAACCCGGCGACGCGGTCGAACAGGCCGTCTGCGTTCAGGTCGAAGCTGCCGCCGGACTCGACTGCGCCCCACAGGTTGCGGATTTTGGCGGCGTCGCGGCCGGTCAGGTCGAACACGAAACGCTCGAAGTTGGACGCCTTGGAGATGTCCATCGACGGGCTGGAGGTGTGCTTGGTTTCCGGACGCGGGCGGTAGACGCCGGTCCTGAAGAACTCGTCGAGCACGTCGTTTTCGTTGGTGGCGACGATCAGCTTGTTGATCGGCAGCCCCATCTGGCGCGCGATGTGGCCGGCGCAGACGTTGCCGAAGTTGCCCGACGGCACCGAGAACGACACGCTCTGGTCGTTGCTGTGCGTCGCGGCAAAATAGGCCTTGAAGTAATAGACGCTCTGCGCCGCGACGCGCGCCCAGTTGATCGAGTTGACCGCGCCGATGTGGTGCTTGGTCTTGAATTCGAGATCGTTCGACACCGCCTTGACGATGTCCTGGCACTGGTCGAACACGCCGCGGATCACCAGGTTGTGGATGTTGGCGTCCTGCAGCGCATACATCTGCGCCTGCTGGAAGCGCGTCATGCCGTGCTCGGGCGACAGCATGAAGACGCGGATGCCGTGCTTGCCGCGCATCGCGTATTCGGCGGCGGAACCGGTGTCGCCGGAGGTGGCACCGAGGATGTTGAGCTCGCCGCCGGTCTTGTCGAGCACGTACTCGAACAAGTTGCCCAGCAACTGCATCGCCATATCCTTGAACGCCAGCGTCGGGCCGTTCGACAGCGCCAGCACGTGCAGGCCGGGTTCCAGGGTTTTCAGCGGGGTGATGTCCTCGGCGTTCTCCTTGTCCGTGACGTAGCGATAGACGTCGGCGGTGTAGGTCTTGTCGATCAGGCGGCGCAGGTCGTCGTGCGGAATGTCGTCGACCAGGCGCGACAGCACTTCGAACGCCAGCTCGCGGTAGCTCATGCCGCGCATCGCGGCAAGTTCGGCCTCGCTGAAGCGCGGATAGGCTTCCGGCACATACAGGCCGCCGTCGCTGGCGAGCCCGCCGAGCAGGATTTCGGAGAAGCGGAGTTGCGGTGCGAGGCCGCGGGTGCTGAGGTATTTCATGCTCGTCCTAACAGGGCACCAGGAAAAGGCCGCACATCGTTGCCGTCTTTGCGAGGCGGAGCCGAAGCAATCCAGCCCGCGCAATCGTACGCTGCTGGATTGCTTCGCCCTGCTCACAATGACGGTAGTGAGTGCAACGGTTTCCGGGAAGGCCTCTCAAATTTACTTCACTGTAAATGCAGTCTAGCGCGCCGCCAGTTCTTCGAGGCGGATGCGCATCACCTTGCCCGCCACCGTGTCGAGCGCCTCGATCTTGGCGATCGCCGCGTTGATGTTCTTTTCCACCGTGATGTGGGTCAGCAGGATGATGTTGACCTGCACCTCGCCCTCGGCGGGTTCCTTCTGCACCATGGCGTCGATGGAGATGTTGCTGTCGGCCAGAATGCGGGTGATGTCGGCCAGCACGCCGGGACGGTCGAAGGCGCGCAGGCGCAGGTAGTACGCGGTGCGCACTTCGTCCATCGGCAGGATCGGCGTATCGGCCAACTGGTCGGGCTGGAACGCCAGATGCGGCACGCGGTGGTGCGGATCGGCGGTGTGCAGCCGCGTGACGTCGACCAGGTCGGCGATCACCGCGGAGGCGGTCGGCTCGGCGC
>JBAVWB010000033.1:0-11949 GCA_049697615.1 Thiobacillus sp.
CGCGTGGTGTAACGAATCTCGGTCGGATCGCCGCGCCTTAAGTGATAAGGCTTTTCGGATTCCAGCCGGATGAGGTCAGGGTGTTTTTTCAGGTCGCGTAACGCTTTCTGGATTGCATCGGCATCGCCCTTGCCCTGCATCTCGACGGCCACGGCTGCGGCCATCTGCTGGGGAGTGAAGGTGGAGGCCTGCTGAGTGATCGCGCTCAGGATTGCGCTGTAATCGAGTTCGCCATCACCTCCCCGTCGCAGTGGGTCAACACGCTCGGCTGTTTGCTGGTCCACGTGATCAGGTACATCACGCGGCAATAGCACTGTACTTCCGTCGGTGATGCGAACCATACCGAGCTCGGGCAGCCCTCGCAGATGGTTGCGCGCGCGGGGAGGTGGGTCGATGCCGACGAGGAAGGCGGCCCATCGCAAGACTCCCGCGTCGATGCCAATTTTTGCAGGGTTGGACTGACGTAATCCCCCGTGTAGCTGGGCTGCTCGGATGCGCTCTGGATCTGTTGCATATCGGTCGGGCTGTTCATGAGCTTGCTCCTTTTTCTGGTCGATGAAATCCAGCCCGTTTTCCGGGCTGGGGGTGTGCTGCAATTCGTGGCCGGAGGTATTGCGCAAGGCCTGGACGGTTTCTTGGTCGAGGCCATGCGTGGCCGCGCGGGCTTTCCAGTCCTGGAAGAGCTCGGCGCGCGTGGTCGGCTCTTTTCCTCTCCGGGTGGACAGGGCGGCCACTTCGGCGGCCTTGGCTGACTTCAAACCTTTGGCGGCAAGGGCTTCCTCGATCTGCTGGCGGCGGGTTGAAAACTCTTTCTCAACCGCTTCCGGCACGCCAGCGATGCGGAAACTCTTGCCATCGGCTTCGACCTGGAAACCCCGCTTCTGCATTGCCGCGGCGAGCTCGGCGCGGTAAACCGCGCCTGCGGCCATCTTCCAACGGGTATCGAGGTCCATTGCCGTACCGTCAGGCTGAAGGTTGAGAACGGCGCAATGGGTATGGAGCTGAGGATCGGCCTCGCGGCTCGTGCCGTGAAGGTACATCGCCGCCGCGATGCCTTCGATCGGGCCAGGTTCGGTGCGGCTGCGGCTGATGAACGCGCCTGAGTCCTCAAGGAACTCGAGCGCTCGCGCGGCAGCGGCATTCTGATCTGATTCGATAGCGGCACGGGTTTCAGGGTCGATCACGGCCCATACGCAGGAGACGGATTTCGGGGCTGAAAATGTCAGGTCCCACCCGCCTTTGTGTTTGGTGCCGGCATTTTTCGACAGTGCTTCGCCGGCTTCCGGATGGAAACCCTGCAGGCCGGCCAGCAGTTGGCCAGGCCTGAGGTCGCCGGTCAGGCCCATTTTCTGGGTGGCTTTGCCTGTCCAGCGGCCTGCGTCGCCCTCGGCGGAGTAATAGTCTTCTCGCGCCGCGGCGACTTCGCTTTCCTGATAGTTGGCATACCCGGCAGCTTCGCTGCCAGCGCCGATCACGGATACTGACAGCATTTAGATACTCTCCTCGAGCTGCGGCGCCGTGGACTTTTTCAGGCGGTACTTGCGTTTCTTGAGTGGCTGCTCGCCGGCCTGTGTTACTGGTAACACGTCGGTCGGCGGCATGGCCGCGCCGGCGCCAAGGTCAAGGAGCGTGTCCGCGATTTCCACGGCGTGGGCGATTTCGGCGAGGCCAGCGGGCAGCGCAGCAATGCCAACTTGTTGAGCGAGCTCGCCGCCGATGCCTTCTGCAGCTTCTTCCTTGGCCTGGTCGGCCAGTTGGGTGGACAGCGGGGTGGAAACAGGCAGCATCCGGGTCTCAAGCTCTGAAGCTGGCGTTTTTTCCGAGGCTTCGCCGTCGTCAAGGAAAGCCAGCGGATCGGTGGCGGTCTCTGGCGCGGGGGCTGACTCTTCGCCCTCGCCGGCTTCGTCGCCGTCGATGTCGTCCGACTTGGCATGGGCGACGGGCGTTACCGCTGGCGAGACTGGCGTTACTGGTAACAGTGCGCTTGGCGCTTCTGCCGGCTCTTCCTCAGCCCATGATGGTATGGGCTGAGGTGGGTCCTGCACCGGTGTAGCAACGGCAGGCACAATCGGCTGGCTCGGGAAACGCGTCCAGTCGGCGATCACGCTGGCCGGGCGGAGTTCGCGCGGATCAGAAAACGGGATTAAGACTTCAAGCACGTCCTCACAAACACCCAGCGCCAGCACTTTGACTCCTTTGCCGGGAACCGGGCCGAGTTGCAGGAGCTCGCTGGGCAGCATCAGCTTCTGGGGTACAGGTTTCCAACCTGATGTTCGGGAACCCCCGGAAGTGAAAATGCCGGAGGCGCGACCCGCGCCGCTTGTCACGGACACGTCCAGTCGGTCGATTTCGCGCTCAGTGATAAGCTCTTCGCAGATGAAGTTTGCCGTTTCGCCGGGAGACACCCGCGTCACGATGTGGGTGCCGACCATGCTGAGCAGAGCTTCGGACAGTTCCGCGCCGTAGATTTTCTTGTTTTGCGCAATGTCCTGTAGGACGATCACGATACGGATTCCCTTGCTCCTACCAACCGCCGCAAGCGAGAGGATCGTTTCAACTTTTCCCAGCTCAGGGAATTCGTCAAGAAAAAACCAAAGTTTTCTTTTCTTTGATTCGCCAACCAGCTTGGACTTGATCAATTGACCGGCAAGCCCGATCACGGCGCCATTAAAGGCGCGGGCGAGAGATTCAAACTGCCCGTCATGCTGGAGGATCACGGTTTTTACACGGCGTGCCCCCGTCTCGGTGAGCCAGTCGCGGATGCTGAAAATCCCAGGCCTCGGCCAGGCTCGTGCCAGGTCGAAAATGACCGATAGGTAAGACATTAGATTGATCTGGATGCCGGCGGTCGTCACGTTCTGCTGGCCGTCGCCGAGCGCCTTCACGGCTTCCGGGAAGTAGCGCCTGGCCGCCTCGGTCAGCTGGTCAACCGGGCGAGTGAGTCCGGCAACAAGGTCGGCGAACCCCCATCGGCCCGGCTTGCTTACCTGCAACTCGACTAGGCAGGCAACCAGCACCTGCCTGGAAGCATTCGCCCACATGGGCGAGCCGCTTCCAGGCTCAACGATCATGCGCGCAGCAAACTCGCGCGCGGCGGCCAAGGTGTCCACATCCCGGGCAACCGCCCAAAGCGCGGAGCGGCTGTCCCAGGGCGCGAAGATCATGTCCTCGACCTCAATCTCTTGGCCGTTGTGCAGCGCGGTGCACGACGGAAAGTCTGGGGTAAAGTCTCCCTTAAAATCGAAAACGATCATCCTGTCGCCCCGCTCACGCGCAGCGCGCATCAAGGGAAGCAGTGTCTGAGTTTTACCGCTACCGACGCCACCGAAAATCAGGAAGTGCCGGGTTTCACGGGATAGAGACATCGGGGGAAGGTCGGGATGCAATTTCAGTCCGTCCGCATCCTCACCTTCTGCCTTCACCCATGCCGCTAGACCAGCCGCGCCCTGCAAGCGGCGCGGACCTCGGATATGGCGATCTTGAGTAGCGATTACCACGTCGCCGAGCGTCATCCAGAAGATGAGGCCGCCCACCAGCAGGCCGGCGATCTGCGGCCCGACTTCGAGGGTTTTAAGGACCGCCGGATGTTTGTTCTGCATGAAGGCCACCGCTTTTTCGTGCAAGCGGTCGCCGGCCTGCTTGCCTGGCAAAACGTGGTGTAACGCGGGCTGGACATAAAAATCCTTGCCCTGTGACTTCCACACCAGCCCCCAGCCGCCCAAGTAGAATCCAGCTGCGGCCAGTGCACCGGCCAGGCCACCCAGGAACAGGGGAGCGCCCCAGCGATCGGCGCCTTGGGGTTGGTTGCTTTTGCGGGTAGCCTGGCCGGTCATTTCGTGGTCTTGACCGCCTGATACTGGGCCTGCAAGCGCGGCTTGAGATCGCGGTTCACATCACGAGCGACAAGCTGGCCCAGCAATACTTCGATCCGCTCCATCTGCTCGATTTGACGGAACTGCATGTTCAGCGCCAGGGCCTGCATGTATATCTGCTCCTTCGGAATGGAGTCCACGTTGCCCGCCACGTCTACATACCACTTGGGATTCTCGTAGCGGCGGGCCACGTCCAGGCGCAGCAGATCCATCCGCGACACGCCGTGCGGGTAATCGTTTGCGTCAACGAATCCACGGCCGCCGGCCGGGTAGGCGCTCGATTTTTCCAGCAGGGCCAGAACGTCCTGCGTACCCTTCAGCGGGGTGCGCTCGGCCAGGGCCAGCTCGCTCGGGAAGTACGCCATCGAGGTGCTGGCCGCCAGGCCGGCTTGCAGGGCAAGGTAAGCCCGCCCAGCCGGTTTCCTCGCTTCGGCGGCCGTCAGGCGGGTTGGCGAAATGCTGTCATTTACGTTCTTGAGGTATGCCATCGCCGCGTCGATCTGCTTGGCATTGAAGGTGTAGCTGCGCTCATCCTTCTTGCTGCCGGCCCCATAGAACAGACTGGCGGCCTGCACGTCGGCATCCGGCAATGCGGAGGTGCCTGCGCACATTTTTGGGTACTCGCCGGCATCGGCGGAGTTGCAGTATTTGGCGTGGATCGCCAGGACGGTGCCCGCTGCTGCTGCCTGGGAGTGCGGGGCTTCGTTGATTCTTCCAATCAACTCCCGGTCGCCGCCGAGCGGGTTTCTGGCATTTCGGCCACCATAGGCGCTGGCACCGCCGTACGCGCGGGTGTTGCTGACCACAGCGCTTCCCGCAGCCCCCGCCGCCTCAGCCATGCCGCCCGTGGCGCAACGATTTTCAGGAAGGGATTTTTCGCCGCGCTGTTGCTCGGCCCTGAGCGCATTTGAGTCGCGCTCGACCTGAATTGCGTTGTCCTGAATGTTCTTGGCGGTCTTCTGGATGGTGTCATTGATCGACTTCAACATCTGCACGATGTCAGTTCGAGCCGTATTCACCGACGAATTCACAGCAGTTACCGTCGAATTCACCACGCCGATTAAGGCAACGTCGGTGACGGGGATAATCGCATTTGCTGCCGTTGATACGGACAGCAAACCGGCAACGATCAGACCACGAATTAGCTTGTTTTTCATTAGCGGAAAACCCCCATCACACGGTCGATCAATGAAGTAGGCGCGGACTCCCTCACATTGACCGGCGCGTTCTGCCCAGCCGTCACCCCGCCGCCATACCCACCAGGCATACTCACTTGGGTTTGGCGCGTGACTCCGCCGATTGCGTTGTCGATCACCTGACAGGCCTTGCTTTCCGCCTGCTTTTTCAGCGCGTCGCCCATTTTGTCCATATCCAGATCGGGGACGCTTACTGCGGCTCCAATCTGATATTCGGAATACTTCGCCAGACAGGACTGAGCGCTGCTCACGGACCTAGATTGCTGGTCGCCCTTTGAGTAAATGTCGTTCAGCGCCTTGTTGAGCCCATTGCTGGCACTCTGTTGCATGGCCTGCCCGGTCCGACTGCAACCTCCCGCAAAAGCCAGCTGGGGGAAGATCAACCCTGCGCAGATAAGAAAAGTCAGTCGCCTCATGCGCTTTCCTTCCCGTCTGCTGCGGCCGCGCGGCGTTGATCGCGCCGGGACTGGAAGCCGTTGGCGAAGGGCGAGGCCTGGCTTGCGCGCAGAGGGGATTGCTCGATCGCGGCGGCCAGCGCCTGCTCCTCGGTTTCCGGTCCGCCGAAAAGGTCGTGGGTAGAGGTTTCGCCTGCCACATAGCCGGTGGCGAAATCGAGAGCGGCCTTTCCGTCGAGCTGGTGGACCTCATCGGCCAGCTCCAGCGCGTAGCCCGTCAGCCCGGCCAGCCAGACAAACTGCTCGTGCATTTCGTGCGTAGTGATCCGCTCGACTTTTTGTCCGACAATTCTTTCGATCTCCGCCCTGGCGGGGCACGACATGGGCTGCCAGTTGACCAGCCGCTGGTCCTCGCGGGGGAGCTCGATCAGGACGCGGGCGACGGCCGGAAAAATTTCCAAAAACAGGAAGTGTTTATCGAGGCTGTCATAGTCGCGGGTGGGGGTAGGAGGGGTGCTCATTCGGCCACCTCCAGCGCTTCGACCTTTTGCTTGATTTCCGCCAGCACCGCCAGCACCCTGTTTTCAAGGCCTGTCAAGCGGTCGTCCTCGATTTTGGCTTGCAGCCCTGCCCGAACCATGCCCGTACACAAAGCCGTGACGGTGGTTTTCTGTTCATCTGCTTGCGCCGCAAGTGTCTGAAACTCCGGCGAACTTACACGGATTGTGATTGCTTTTGCTTGCATTTCTCACCTTTCGATTGATTTCACCGCTTGCCCTCGCGGTACGGTTCAATTGTGTGCTTCCAGTGCGGGAATGCAAGTAATTCCCTTTGCAATCAATAAGTTGATTTCGTACCTTACGTAAGGTACGAAACTTTTCGAGACGGCAAAAACAGAGGGGTGGCGCGAAGTCCGTGCCAGCACTGGCATAGCGAGACGCGTATCAAAAACACAACACCTGAAAAATAATTTATCTGTTGCACCGCTTTTTTCTTGCAAGCAGTGTTTTTCCCGCACGCAGAAAAGCTGCCAGCGAGCGGCAAGGATGTTGATGCTTACCGTGCTGGCACGGGTGCACGCAAAAACACAAGCGCTGGATGGGATGGCACGCGGACGGCTTGCAAGAGCGCTTGCAAAAGACGCTTGCACTGCTTCAATTTGCTGGCGGCGCTTTTCTCACATGACGTGCGGCGCTGGCGATGCGCGCCGATAGTGGCATTTGCAGAGCAAGCGGAAATGCTTGCAATCCGCTTGCGTACCGCATGCGCAGTAGCATCGATGCTTGCAGGACATGGAAGCATGACAAGCGCATGGATTGGCGCGGGCTGCTGGCCTGCGGGCAAGCCGCAAGGCTTGCAAAAACACCCGGCTCCGCTGGGAGTCGGGTGTGATAAATCCTTTGCTCTTGACTTTGCTTTGCCCCGAGCCAAGGGCGAGGGGTGGGGTTTGGGTTTCGCTTTTCAGCAGCTGCCAAGGGCGGCTGCTGGGGGTGATGGTGCGATGGTGACAGCGGTACGCGATGGTGAAATGGGAGGGGATGGCGAGGACAGTGCCCGGGCGCGATACCCTCACGCCGGATGGCGGCGTGACCCTACGGGCTTCGGGGCAGCATCGCGCCGGATACCGTCCGCGAAACCCCGCGCTAGGCCGCGCGGCACGGACTGCGCATCACGGTGCAATAGCAGGGTCGGCTTCTAGAAAAATGTGGGCCTGCTGAGCCCTTGCGGCCTCTTTACTTGACCAGGTACGGCTTGTTGATGACGGTGGCAAGGTCCGGCCCCTTGTAGTGCGGGCGAATCCAGAGCAGTTTGCGTTCCCGGCTCCCTGGGCCGTGCGGCTGCTGGCGCCAATGGCCGCGCACCATGAACCTGACCTGCAGCTTGCCGCCGCCCACCCCGGTTACGCTACTTTCCGCCTCGCCTTTCTGGATCACGATGGGGGCAACGGATGCCCCTACTTCCTCATAATCGAGGGCGGTATAGCGGCCCGTGGTCTGGAGCAGCTTCCGCCGTTTCGCTAGCGACGCGATGTCCTTCGCTCTGGCTTCGATTTCTCGGCGCGGGCTTTCCTTGGCGGTCAGTTCGGCCTGATCTGACGACAAGTACAGCACGGCATTGAGGATGATCCGATAGAACGAAAGCCCGTCGGTATAGAAGGTGTCGTCGTCCTGGTATGCGATGGTTTCATCATTCACATTGACGCTCATCCCCATGCCGAGGTTGTCGGGTGTCAGCGTTTCCCAATCCGTGCGCAGAGCCTGTTCCAGCGTCCAGTCGTCGCCGAGGTACAACTCACGCTTGAGCGCGAGGTAGCTGGTATCCGGCAATCTGGCGTGCCACGCGCACATCAGCAATTTGCGGCCCGGCAAGCCTGCGCCGGCAGGGTGAACGGTGAGGAACACGGATACGGGCGCGGAGTAATCCAGCCCGGCGACATTCATGGCCCAGCGGCCAGCGTCGCCCCGGATGTTGTGCATCGCATTGATGACGGTGCGGGACGTGAAGGTGAATAGGCATGTCTGAAACGGCAACTGGATCAGGGCGCCCTTCAGATTGATTTCTGTATTCGCCAGGTGCTCTGCCAGGTTATTGCTGAAATGGAAGGTCTTCTTGCCTGCCAAGGCGAAGTTCACCACGCTGTGATACTCGTTGTTCACTGTTCCGTAGAAGCTGGCAAAGAAAGCCTTCTCCCCTGGTGATGCACTGGAAAGGATGGGAGACATTTCCTCCACGCCGACGCCAGGATGATCGGCCCCATACCCAAGCAACCCGGCATTTAGCCTCTCGATACACTGCTGGAATCGATTGTCGTAATCATCCACGCTATGGATGGCCTGTGGTGGACTGGGACTGTCCAGCAAGTCCTTGGCATCCTGCTCAGCCATCTCAACCAAGTGAGGGCGCAACTTGCGCACGAAATCGTAATAGGTCGGCGGCAGAGCCATGAATGGGAATGTTGGTTAAGCAAAGTGCCAGTATAAGCCGAGCCTCTTACCGGACTTGTGGCAAGTTATCCATGGTGCATCAGGATTGATCGAGCCGCGAGCGAATGCCCGGTGGCAGAAGCTTCTTCCCGCTTTCTAGCGTTTTGGGATCCAGCACAGCATGCTGGCGAGCAGCTGCCACTATGTCCGCGCGCCGACGGTCGGCCTGCGCACCCGCCAAGCGGGTGCGCCTTTGCCGCTCGATCTCTCCCGCAATTAGGCCTGGTACAGGCTGTTTGCCTGTGCCGGCGAGCGCCATGATTGCCGCGCCGATCTCGTTCCCGCTGTGGCCCCGCTCGATGCGCTCGGCTTCAAGGTCGTCGTCGTCGGTCCAAGTAACAATGCCAGACGGCCGGACGCGCCGCCGCTTGCCGGCGGCGCTGGTTGTACGAATTGCTGGAGTGGCAGCAGCACCATCGGTGGTGATGGAGGCGGTGCTGCTGCTATCTCTTGTTAGATTAGTTTTGTTAGATTCGGGGGCGTTTTGTTCCCCCCCCGATGCAGGACTTGCAGGGGGGAGTGCAAAATTTGCACCCTCCCCCGTAGCGCCGAAAATCGGCAAGCGGTAGACGTTCGGCAGGTCCCGCCCTGCCGTGTCTTGGCGCCTCTCTACCAGCAGTATCCCCGCCTTTTCCAAGGCGGCGTGGGCGTCACGCGCGCCGCGAAGTGAAATGTCGCAATCCCTCGCGGTACGCTCATGTCCGGGCCAGCATTTTCCTTGGTCGTCCGCCCTGTCCGCAAGTTTCAGCAGCACCACCCGCGCCGTGGACGTCGGGACTAGCCCAGCTGCGATCACCCGCCATGCCCAGGCCGTGGCAGCGGCGCTCAAAACCTACCCCCTTCCCCAAGCTCGATCGCTTGCTGGGCACGGTATTCCTTAACGGATAGGCCCATGCGCTCTGCCTCAAGCCTTTCCTTCTTGGTTGGCGCCCCTCGCATAGATTGCTTGGCCGTCGTTCCACTAGCCTTGTCCATGAAGGCGGCCAGCACGTCAACCCGCACCATCTTGTGCCCACACAGCGAGTATGTAGATATGGGGAATTTGCCGGCGTGTAGCCGGTTGCGTGTGGTTTGGTCTGCCCATCCGAAGACCGCGCGCCCGGCCTCAGTCGCAAGAATGGAGGCGCGCCCTGGGAAAAGGGCCTGAAGAAAAACGAGAGTTTGATTTTGAGAAGCCACGATGCACCTTTTCGCGTTTCTCGACTCACCCCAATAGGGTGAATCGATAACGCGGCTAGCCCGCTGGGGCTATTTGCATCGTGTCGGGGCGCAGGCGGTTTGCAGGCCTATCAATGCGCGACGTGGGTTCCATTTAATGAAAGGGCTGCCACCCTCCAAACCACCACACCCGGCCAGGCATTCGCAGGCATCCACTCTTCGGCCTCTTCCACACCCCCAGGTCGCCGCTTGCTGGAGATATGGCCGGTTCCGCGCACCCTGCCGGTCATAGCCGGAAATAGCAGGTTTCGGATCGCCATCTTCCCCTGCGGATGCTCTTTGGTCAGTGCTAAGCCCGCCTGACGAAAAAAGTATACCCAAATCACCCGGCCGCGGTCAATGAAACCAGCCGGGAAAATTTGGGAAATTTTTGTGAGAAAATCCCGGTATGGGAAAGTATATATCGGTATACCAATCAATACTAAGTTATTGATTTTATTGTGGTGCGAAAGGGGGGACTCGAACCCCCACGCCTTGCGGCGCTGGAACCTAAATCCAGTGCGTCTACCAATTCCGCCACTCTCGCGGCAGGGCCGCAAAACTATCGACCGAGAAGTGTAATATAATCAATGCGATGCTGTCACCCAAGCCCAACCGGCATCCCGCCTAAGTCTTTATTCCCATTCCGATTTTTTGTTGCCGGTGCCGGTCGATCACTACGAAAACTTCCCCGTTGCGTCCTGGCTGCTGCCCAAACGGCTGCGCCGGCCGGTCGAAGCCATCTACCGGTTTGCCCGCTCGGCAGACGACATCGCCGATGAAGGCGATGCGCCGCCGGAAGCACGGCTGGCCCAGCTGGCGGCCTATCATGCCGAACTGAACCGCATCGAACGCGGCGAGACGCCGACCGATCCGGTGTTCGGCCCGCTGGCCGCAGCCATCCGCGCGCATGCCATCCCGCTTGCCCCGTTTCGCGACCTGCTGTCGGCGTTCGCGCAGGACGTTGAAAAGAAGCGCTACGCCAGCTTCGGCGAGGTGATGGACTATTGCCGCCGCTCGGCCAATCCGGTGGGACGCCTGATGCTGCATCTGTACGGCGACACCGACCCGCGCCATCTGGCCTATTCCGATGCCATCTGCAGCAGCCTGCAGCTAATCAATTTTCTGCAGGACATCGCCGTCGATTACCCAAAAGACCGCATCTATCTGCCGCAGGACGAACTGGCCGCGCACCGCATCAGCGAAACGCAAATTGCCGAGGGCGACACACGCGGTCTCTGGCACATGATGATGCACAAGCAGATCGAACGCGCACGCAAGCTGCTGCAGGCCGGCGCGCCGCTCGGCCGCCACCTTAAGGGCCGCATCGGTCTTGAACTGCGGGTCACCCTCCTCGGTGGCGAGACCATCCTGCGCAAGCTGCACGCCGACCCCGGCTGCGTATTCCACAACCGTCCGGTGCTGACCAAAAAGGACTGGATCGTCATGCTCGGACGCGCGCTTTTCTAAAATTATGGATGCCCATCAGTACTGCCAGGAACGCGCCGCCGCCAGCGGCTCCAGTTTCTACTACAGCTTTGTCTTCCTTCCGCCTGACACGCGGCGCGCGATCACCGCGTTCTATGCGCTTTGCCGCGAGCTCGACGATGTCGTCGACGAGTGCCACGAGCGCCAGGTAGCCGAAACCAAGCTCGACTGGTGGCGTGGGGAAATCGCGCGCTTTGCCGACGGCGTGCCGGAGCACCCGGCGACCCGCGCCCTGTTCGACACCCCGCAGGGCCGCAACGCGCCTGCCGCCCTGCTGCTGGAAATCATCGACGGCATGGCGATGGATCTCGACTATCAACGCTACCCCGATTTCAAGTCGCTCAATCTGTACTGCTACCGCGTGGCGGGTGTGGTGGGCGAAGTGGCGGCAGCGATTTTCGGCGGCGCGCGCAGCGAGGACGACCGCGACATCCGCCGCTATGCCCACGAACTGGGCCTGGCGTTCCAGCTTACCAACATCATCCGCGACGTCGGTGAGGACGCGCGTCGCGGACGCATCTACCTGCCGCAGGACGAACTGGCGCGCTTCGGCGTCGCCGAAGCCGATCTTCTCAACGGCCGCGACACGCCCGAATTCCAGGCACTGATGCAGTTCCAGTTCGAACGCGCCAGCGCGCATTACGACAGCGCACTGGCCGCCCTGCCCGCCCATGCGCGTCGTGCGCAGCGCCCGGGCCTGGTAATGGCAGCGATTTACCGCACACTGCTGGATGAAATCCGGCGGGACCATTTTCCCGTGTTGCGCGCGCGCGTCTCGCTCACGCCGCTGCGCAAGCTGTGGCTCGCGGGCAGGACC
>JBAVWB010000034.1:0-5002 GCA_049697615.1 Thiobacillus sp.
CTGCCATTTAAGCGTGCGATTTTTGAAAACCTAAGTGCGCCCGATGAATTGGACGTGGGGGGCATGCCTGTGAGAAACGCTAGCTTGGGAGGGTGGGCGGCACGTTGATCGTCGCTCAGGGCGTGAAGCCAAGCTGGGTGGCATCAGGATCGACGGCGTTGGCGAGACGCGTTGATGAATGGGGCAAAAACGGTTCCCGGCGACAGCCGGGAACCGCGGACGGCTCAGGCAGGATCAGAACCCGGAAACGCCCGGAATCCAGCTGGTTCCTGCCAGCGGCACCCGCGCCATCGCCGCCGCTTCCAGCGTCAGCGCCACCAGGTCTTCGCGCTCCAGGTGGTGGACGTTCTGCTTGCCGCAGGCGCGCGCGATGGTGGTGAGCTCCATGTTCAGCGTCTTCAGGTAATTCTTCAGGTGGCGCGCGCCGACCTCGGGCGTCAGCCGCTGCTCCAGCACGGCGTCCTGGGTGGTGATCCCGACCGGGCACTTGCCGGTGTGGCAGTGGTGGCAAAAACCGGGCGCGGTGCCAAGGGCTGTGTAATCTGCTGTGGCGTCGTGGTGCGCACCGTTCTGGTAGTAGCTGTCGTGGTTGCATCCCAGCGCGATCAGCACCCCCTGGCCGATCGACACGGCGTCGGCACCCATTGCCAGCGCCTTGGCGACATCGGGGCCGGTGCGGATGCCGCCGGAAACGATGAGCTGCACCTTGCCTTTCATGTCGAGGTCTTCCAGCGCATCCACCGCCTGGCGCACTGCCGCCAGCGTCGGGATGCCGACGTGCTCGATGAAGCAGGTCTGGGTTGCCGCGGTGCCGCCCTGCATGCCGTCGACCACCACGACGTCGGCGCCGGAGTGGACGGCGAGCTTGACGTCGTTGAAGGTGCGGGTGGCACCGACCTTGACGTAGATCGGCTTCTCCCAGTCGGTCAGTTCGCGCAGCTCATGGATCTTGATCGCAAGGTCGTCGGGACCGGTCCAGTCGGGATGGCGGCAGGCCGAGCGCTGGTCGATGCCGGCCGGCAGCGTGCGCATCCCGGCGACACGCGGCGACACTTTCTGGCCGAGCAGCATGCCGCCGCCGCCAGGCTTGGCGCCCTGGCCGATCACCATCTCGATGGCGTCGGCGCGGCGCACGTCGTCCGGATTGAAGCCATAGCGTGACGGCAGACACTGGTAGACCAGGGTCTTCGACGACTGCCGTTCCTCCGGCGTCATGCCGCCGTCGCCGGTGGTGGTCGAGGTGCCGACCTCGGTCGCGGCGCGCCCCAGCGCTTCCTTGACGTTGGCGGACAGCGAACCGAAGCTCATGCCGGCGATGGTGATCGGGATCTCGAGCTCGATCGGTTTTTTCGCGAAACGCGTGCCGAGCACGGTTTTGGTCGAGCACTTCTCGCGATAGCCTTCGAGCGGGTAGCGCGACAGCGAGGCGCCGAGGAAGACCAGATCGTCGAAATTCGGCAGCTTGCGCTTGGCGCCCATGCCGCGAATTTCGTAGAGGCCGTGCGCCGCCGCGTTGCGGATGTAGTCGATGGTCTTGCGGTCGTAGCCGAAAGATTCCTCTTTGGCGACGGGCTTGGAATGTTCGTTGCTGCTCATGTCAGTACTCCTGATCCGCGTCGGCGTTCCAGTGATAAAGGCTGCGGGCCGAGGCCACGCGCTTGAAGTCCTTGGGGTCGTGCTGCATGCCCGACGCATCGAGCAGTTCCCTGACCGTGGCGAGGTCGGCCTCGCTCATCGGCTCGATCTGGGCGTCGGCGCCGAGCGACTTGATGTTGCCGCGCACATAGAGCACCGCCTCGTACAGCGAATCGCCCAGCGCATCGCCGGCGTCGCCACAGATCACCATGCGCCCGGCCTGCGCCATGAAGGCGGAAAAGCTGCCGACCGAGCCGCCGACGACGATGTCGCCGCCCTTCAGGGAGATGCCGCAGCGCAGGCCGGCGTCGCCGTCGATGACCAGCAACCCGCCGTGCATCGAGGCGCCGGCGCCGTTGGAGGCGAAGCCCTTCACATGCACGCGGCCGGACATCATGTTCTCGGCCACGCCGGTGCCGGCGCTGCCGAAGATCGTGACCGTGCCGGTTTTGTTCATGCCGCCGGCGTAATAGCCGGCGTGCCCGTGCACCTCGACTTCGACCGGACAGTCGAGGCCGACGGCGATGTTGTGCGCGCCGTCCGGATTCGTCACCACCACTTTCTGCACGCCTTTGACCGGAGCGTCCCGATGGAGGAAGGAATTCAGTTCGCGCAGGGGCGTTTGCGCAAGGTCGAAGCTCATGCGTTCCATACGTACATCTCCTCGGGGGCCGGCTCGAAGACCCGGGCATGCTTGATGTCTGGCAGATGCGCCAGCGAGCGGAACTCGGAGGCGATCGCCACGTAGTCGTCGGTTTCCGCCACCACCGCCGGCTTGCAGGCGAAGGGGTCGCGGATCAGGGCCAACTTGTCGGCCGTGCCCATGAGGAAGGTGTAGAAACCGTCGAGTGCCTCGAAGCCTTTCTGCAACGCGGTTTCCAGGTCATCGCCCTCGCGCAGCCGCCATTCGAGAAAGCGGCAGGCGGCCTCGGTGTCGTTGTCGGTCTCGAAGCGGATGCCGTGCGGCTCCAGCATACGGCGCACGCCGTAGGGGTTCGACAGCGAACCGTTGTGCACCAGGCAGAAATCCTCGCCGGCAGTGAACGGGTGGGCGCGGTCTGGCGTCACCGCCGACTCGGTCGCCATCCGCGTGTGGCCGACCAGATGGCTTCCAGCCAGGCCACTGAAGGCATAGCGCGCAGCCACCTCGGCCGGCGTGCCAATGTCCTTGTAGAGATCGATCGCACGCCCGGTCGAGAGGATGTGCAGCTTCGGATGGCGCTCCTTGATCCAGCGCTTGACCGGTTCCGGCGCGATGGCGGCGGTGAGGATGGCGTGGTTGCCCTGCGCCGCGAGCGTGGCATCAATACCCAGGTGTTCCTTCAGCTCATGGCCGAGGCCGAGCCAGTTGAAGTCCGCGCCTTCCTCGCACATCCCCGAATAGAGGCTGATCTTGCGCGCGTTCTCCGCCAGCGGTTCGGTGAACACGGCGAGCCCGGCCGAATCGGGGCCGCGCTCGGTCATGCCGATCAGCATCGGCACCATCAGTTCGCCGAGGCGGGGTCTCAGCGCCGGCTTCTTCACCAGCAATCCAACAATTCCACACATGGCAAAGTCCTTTCAGAAAAATTCCAGGTAGCTGTCGATTTCCCACTCGGAGACGTGGCGCATGTACTCGACCCATTCCATGTGCTTGAGCTTGAGGAATTCGTCGGCGACCGGCCCGAGCGCGCCGCAGATCACCTTGTCATTTTCCAGCGCGGTGAGCGCCTCGTGCAGGTTCTGCGGCAGGATGGAAATCTTTTCCTTCTTCAATTCGGCGGCCGACAGTTCGTAGAGGTTCATGTTGTGCGGCTCGCCCGGGTCGAGCTTGTGCTCGATGCCGTCGAGGCCGGCGGCGATCACCGCGGCGGTGGCGAGATAGGGGTTGCAGGCGCCGTCGGGCAGGCGCAGTTCCAGCCGGCCGCCGGGGATGCGCACCATCGACGAGCGGTTGTTGTCGCCGTAGCTGATGTAGGCCGGCGCCCAAGTCGCGCCGGTCAGCGAGCGGCCGACGACCAGGCGCTTGTAGGAATTCACCGTCGGCGCGCAGATCGCCGCCAGTGCCGGGCCGTGCTTCAGCAGGCCGGCGGCGAACTGGTAGGCCAGCGGCGAAAGATCGAGTCCGCGCTTGTCCTTCTTGTCGAGGAACAGGTTCTTCTTGCCGTCCGACAGGCTCATGTGCATGTGCATGCCGTTGCCCGGCCGGTTGGCGAAGGGCTTCGGCATGAACGAGCAGATCAGGCCCATTTCGTTGGCGATCTCGGCGGCCGCCATCTTGAAGAAGATGTAGTGGTCGCAGGACGTCAGGCAATCGGCGTAGGTGTAGTTGATTTCGAACTGGCCGTTGGCGTCCTCGTGGTCGACCTGATAGACGTCGATGCCGACCGCGACCAGGCTGTCCACCAGCTTGTCGAGAAAGGCGCGCGAGCGCGACAGGCCCTTGTAGTCGTAGCAGGGCTTGGCCAAAGTGTCGCTGTCCTCGCACGGCACGATCTTGCCGGCAACGCTGCGCTTCAGGAGCGAGAATTCCGGTTCGAGGCCGGTCATCAGGCTCATGCCCATTTTTTCCAGGCGTGCGATCTGCTTTTTCAGCGTGACGCGCGCATCGAAATCCCAGGGCTTGCCGTGCACGTGTCCGTCGCAGACGATGCGTGCATAGCCGGGCTGCCACGGCACCAGCGACAGCGTGGACAGGTCACCGACCGCCATGTAGTCGGGGCCGTGCGGCTCGATGCCGAGGCCCCACACCGCGAAGCCGGCAAAGCCGGCACCGGCATTGAGAATGTCCTCGAAGTGCGAGGCCGGCACCGACTTGGCCTTGGCCGTGCCATGAATGTCGACGAACTGGGCCAATACCGACTTGACGTTATTCTTGACGAGGAATTTTTTGGCTTCTGCAAGATTCATGCTGTGACCCCCTGATTGTATGGATGACCGGGTTGCTCAAGTTCGCCGGCGACGCCGGCCAATGTTTCGACAAACCATTCGCCGTACGTGCTGTCGCACCAGATGCGGCAGCACGGCATGCCGCCTTCCTCGCCCGGGATGACGGTGACGCCGACGCCGGCCATCGACGTCAGCACCACCGGACGGGTAGCCAGATCCAGCGCGCGGAAATCGACGCTGCAGGTTTCCAGCAACAGCGCGTTGAGGCGCTCGCCGCGCAGCATCAGCGCCGTGTCCTGGCGCAGCACCGGGTAGACGCCGTGGGTGAGGGGTGCGGCGAGCTTCGCGGCCTCCGGCCCCTCGACCAGGAATTCAGTGAGGCCGAGGCGCGCGATGAGCCCGCCGGGCAGCGGCAGCCAGCTGTTGGGCGCGCGCGGCACCGGCAGGTCGAGTGCGGCGAGCCAGGCGGCGGCGCCCGGGCCCTTCACCCCGGCCCGCG
>JBAVWB010000035.1:0-12701 GCA_049697615.1 Thiobacillus sp.
CGCCAGCGTGAGTGTGCCGGTGACCACCGTCGTCTCGCAGGCCGCTGCAGGGCGCAGTTCCGCCGCCGGCGACGGCAGCGTGCGCGCCATCACGAGGAAAGGGTCCGCAGCCGAAGCCGCACTGCTGTAGAGCATCACCAGCAGCAGAGAAAGTCGCATAGTCAAAATCAGGGGGAGCTTCGAGGGATCAAATGCTTTGAATATAGAATCGCAGTGTATCGGTTCGGTTCCCGCTTGCGGAAACGAAACCTTGCCGGGCGACGCGCAAGCTGCAGCCGCCCCCTTCATCGCCACCCAGTCCGTTTCCGCCATGCCCGAATTGCCCGAAGTCGAAACCACCCGTCAGGGCCTGCTGCCGCGCCTGCAGGGCCGCACGCTTGTGCGCGTCGTGGTGCGCAACCCGCGCCTGCGCTGGCCGGTGCCGGACGATCTGGAAGCCCGGCTGGCGGGGTTGACGCTGAAGTCGCTCGAGCGGCGCGGCAAATACCTGCTGTTCGACTTCGGCACCGCCACCCAGATCGTGCACCTGGGCATGTCGGGCAGCCTGCGCTTTGCCGGGCCCGGCGAGCCCGCCGCACTGCACGACCACATCGACTGGCTGTTCGACGACGGTTCCACCCTGCGGTTGCGCGACCCGCGCCGTTTCGGCGCCGTGCTGTGGACCGACGACGTGTCGCAGCATCCGCTGCTGGTGCACCTGGGGCCGGAGCCGCTGACGCCTGCGTTCGACGCCGCCCATCTCCATGCGCTGTGCCAGCGCCGCAGCGCCGCCATCAAGCAGGTCATCATGGATGCGCAGGTGGTGGTCGGCGTCGGCAACATCTACGCGTCGGAATCGCTGTTCCATGCCGGCATCCGCCCCGCCACCGCCGCCCGCCGCCTCAGCCGTCCGGCCTGCGCACGGCTGGTGGAATCGATCAAGCGCGTGCTGGCCGCGGCGATTGCCGCGGGCGGCAGTTCGCTGCGCGATTACGTCGCGACCGACGGCGAACTGGGCTATTTCCAGCTGCAGACCCGGGTATACGATCGCGAAGGCTTGCCGTGCAAGGCCTGCGCCACCCCGATCCGACGCATCGTGCAGGGGCAGCGTGCGAGCTTTTACTGTCCAGCCTGCCAGCGCTGAACCCGGCTGTGCCGGAATCAAGTTTGTCATCAACCTGTCGTTAAATACTGGACCCTTACCCGGCGAATCGCCCCCCATGAAATCCACCACCCTGGTTGACGAGTTCGAACACTACAGCGCCTGGCGCGACGCCGTTTACGTGCGCGTCGAGGCGCTGCGCAACTGGCTGGCCACCCAGGATCTGGGCGATGCCGACTCGGACATGCGGCTGAACCATCTTCTGGGGCGCCTGCAGGAAGACACCCTGAACGTGGCCTTCGTCGCCGAGTTTTCGCGCGGCAAGTCCGAGCTCATCAACGCGATTTTCTTCTCGGACTACCGGCAGCGCGTGCTGCCGTCCTCCGCCGGGCGCACCACCATGTGCCCCACCGAACTGTATTACACCCCGCTCCTGCGTCCCTCGCTGCGCCTCTTGCCGATCGACACCAAGACCCGCGACGGCAGCATTGCCGACTTCAAGCGCGATCCGGACGCCTGGACCGAGTTTCCGCTCAACCTCGCTTCCGCCGAGGAAATGAGCGCGACCCTGATGCGGCTGGCCGACACGATCGACGTCGACGCCGCCACCGCCGAAGCCTACGGCCTCATCAATCCGGACGACGCGGAAACCGCGCGCGGCATTGAGCGCGACGGCAGCATTGCCATCCCGCGCTGGCGCCACGCGATGATCAACTTCCCCCATCCGCTGCTGAAGCAGGGCCTGGTCATCCTCGACACGCCGGGCCTGAATGCCATCGGCACCGAACCCGAACTGACGCTCAACATGCTGCCCAGCGCCCATGCGGTGCTGTTCCTGCTGTCCGCCGATACCGGCGTCACCAGGTCCGACATCGAAATCTGGCGTCAATACCTCGCCCCGCTGCAGGGTGCCAGCCGGGCCCGGCTGGTGGTGCTGAACAAGATCGACGGCCTGTGGGACGACCTCAAATCGCCGGCCGAAGTCGACGCCGTCATCGCCCGGCAAGTGGTCAGCAGCGCGGCATTGCTCGACCTGCCAGCCAGCCAGGTCTATCCGGTCTCGGCCCAGAAGGCGCTGGTTGCCAAGGTGAAGAACGATCCTGCCCTGCTGGCGAAAAGCCGCCTGCCCGAACTGGAAGCGGCGCTGACCCAGGAACTGATCCCCTACAAGCAGGCTTTGGTGAGCGAATCCACCCAGGCCGGAGTGGAAGACGTCGTGGTCGGGATCACCGAGTTGCTGGAAACCCGGCTCGCCACCCTGCAGGATCAGGTCGATGAACTGGAAGGGCTGCGCGGCAAGAACCGCGACGTCATCCAGCACATGATGGTCAAGACCAACGACGACCAGCAGCAGTTCGAACGCGGCCTGCAGCAGTTCAATGCGCTGCGCAACGTTTTCGCCTCACAGGTCGAGACGCTGCGCCAGCGACTCGGCATGGAGGCGTTGCGGAAAGAGGTGCGCAGAACCCGGAAGGCGATGGAAAGAAGCCACTTCAGCACCGGCCTGCGCGAGGCCATGGGGCACTTCTTCCGCAAGCTGGACGACAACCTGAACGCCTCGGCGTCGAGCATGCAGGAAATCCGCGCCATGATGACGGCGATGTACCAGAAGTTCAGCGATGAACACGGGCTGGCGGCAGTCAATCCGCCGGATCACAGCCTGAACAAGTACCGCAAGGAAATGGCGCGGCTGGAGCGCATTTTCGATGAGCGCTTCAACACGATTTTCAAGATGCTGACCCTGGGCCAGCAGCAGCTGACGTCACGCTTTTTCGAAACCCTGGCCAGCAAGGTGGTGCAGGTGTTCGAGCTTGCCAACAGCGAGACCGAATCCTGGCTGAAGGCGCTGATCGCACCGATGGAAACCCAGGTACGCGAACACAAGACCCAGCTCAAGCGCCGCCTGGAAAGCGTGAGCCGCATTCATGCCGCGACCGAAACACTGGATGAACGGATCGCCGAACTTGAAGCGGCCATGGGAACGGTGAGCGATCAACTGGACAATCTGGCGCGTATCAACACGCGCATCGTCGACACCCTGTCCGACGAGACAGCCGGGTCACGGCTGGCCCAAACGGCCTGAGTTATTTGGCGGCGGTCAGGTGCAGGAATTTTTCCTGCAACTGCTCGCGGGTTTCCGGGTAGTCCGGATTCAGGGGAATGCAGTCAACCGGGCAGACTTCCACACACTGCGGCGTATCAAAATGACCGACGCATTCGGTGCACTTGTTGGGATCGATGATGTAGATCTCGTCGCCCTGCGAAATCGCTTCGTTGGGACATTCGGGCAGGCAGACGTCGCAGTTGATGCATTCGTCCGTGATCATCAAGGCCATGGTGCTCTCCGGGTTATATCAGTTTCCGCTTATTTTCTCATTTAATCGCCGAGCCACCAATGGGTGGACGAAGGGCGTCACGTCGCCGCCCAACTGCGCGATCTCGCGGATCATGCTGGCCGAGATGAACATGTACTGATCCGACGGCGTCAGGAACAGGGTTTCGATATCGGGCTTGAGGTTTCGGTTCATGCCCGCCAGCTGGAATTCGTATTCGAAGTCGGACGCGGCGCGCAGCCCCCGCAGCACGGCAATCGCGCCCTGTTCGGCAACGAAATCGATCAGCAGGCCGGAAAAGCCTTCAACGCGAACATGCGGCACATCGGCCAGCACCTCGCGCGTCATCGCCACGCGCTCCTCCATGCTGAAGTAGGGCCGCTTGTTGCGCGCTTCGGCCACCGCGACGACGACATGATCGAACAGGCGCACCGCGCGGCGCACCAGATCCTCGTGGCCGCGCGTGATGGGGTCGAAGGTACCGGGATAGACGGCAGTCAGCATCGAGTTTTCCTATTCTTTTATCAGCAGGGCAAAATGCGAGCGCCCCGCGCGCCCGCTGCGATGAATGATAAACCCCACCGGCGCAATCACCGGCGCGGCCTGTTCGACATACGCCTGGCCACCGGATTTCAGATGGCGCGCCAGGTCGGCCAGCACCGTTGCGGCCAGATCGCTGTCGAACGGCGGATCGACGAAAATCAGGTCGAAGGTCTCGTGACTGTTTTCCAGCCACGCCAGCGCGTCGGCACGCAGGATATCGACCTGCTTGGCCCCCAGCAGCGTGCGGTTCTTTTCCAGCGCATCGAGGGCGGCACGCTCGCGTTCGATCATGAAGACCCGCCCGGCCCCGCGCGACGCGGCTTCGAAGCCGAGCGCCCCGCTGCCGGCAAACAGGTCGAGGCAGGACCAGCCCGGCAGGTCCTGCCCCAGCCAGTTGAACAGCGTCTCGCGCACACGGTCGGGTGTGGGACGCAGGCCGGCGCTGTCGGGAAAGTCCAGCAGCCGGCGGCGATACCGCCCGCCGATGATGCGCACCCGGTTGGCCGCACCGTGCGCCCGGTGCGGCGCCGCGCGCTTAGCGAGCACCGCCCACCACCACGGTCACCAGCTTGCCGGGGTCGATGCGGCGGGCGAAGGCCTGCTTCACCGCTGCCACGTCGACCGCGTTGACCCGGTCGACCCAGGTATCCAGGTAATCCAGCGGCAGCTTGTAGAAACCGATCACCGACAGGTAGTCGAGGACTTTCCGGTTGCTGTCGATGCGCAGCGGAAAGCCGCCGGTCAGGTTGGACTTGGCCTGGACGAGTTCGGCTTCCGAGGGGCCATCGGCGATGAACTGCCGCAGCGTAGCCTGCGCCACCTTCAGCGCGTCGTCGGTCTGCTCCAGCTTGGTCTGCAGGCCCAGCTGGAAAGGTCCGGCTTCCCCCATCGGCAGGAAATAGCTGTAGGCGCTGTAGGCGTAGCCGCGCTTGTCGCGCACTTCGCGCATCAGCTGCGAATCGAAGCCGCCGCCTCCCAGCACGTAGTTGCCGACGAACAGCGGAAAGAAATCGGGATCGTCGCGCGCCATCCCCACCACCCCCATCAGCACATGACTTTGCGTCGAGGGGTGGGCGATGCGCGTGTCGGACGCGGCGGCCGGTGCGGGCTTCGGCAAAGCCGGCACCGGCGCCGCGCGCGACAAGCCGGTGGCCAAGCGGATGGCGATGGCCTCGGCCTCGGCACGCGTGATGTCGCCCATCAGCGAAATCACCGCGTTGGGCGCGCTGTAATGCGTGCGATAAAACGCCTGCAGGTCGCCCCGCGTCAGCCGCGCGATGGCAACTGGATCGCCGGATTCATCGTTGGCATAAGGATGGGCGCCGTACAGGGCGCGGAAGAAGGCCTTGCTGGCGACATTGCCCGGATCGGCCTCGGCTTCGCGGATCGATGCGATCAGGCGCTGCTTCTCGCGCTTGACCACCGCCTGGGGAAAATCCGGCTTCTGCAGCACAAGCGCGAATAGATCGAGCGCCTTGCCCTTTTCGGAAGCAGATGACAGGGTGCGCAGCATCACGCCCGCGCGGTCGCGGTCCAGGCGCCCTGACAGCACCGCGCCCACATCGGCCAGGCGATGCGCGATGTCGGTGTCGGACAGGTCGCCTGCGCCTTGGTCGAGGAGGCCGTGGGTGAGGCTGGCGAGCCCCGACTTGCCGGCCGGATCACGCGCGCTGCCGGCCGGAAAATCCACCGCGATATCGAGCATCGGCAGTTCATGGCTTTCGACAAAGTAAACCCGGGCGCCCTGCGGTGTCTGCCAGTGCTGGATGGCGATCGCGGCCTGCGCCGACAGCGGCAGGCCCAGCAACAGGGCGACGAGGCAGGCCTTGATCGACAGGAGGTTCATGGACTTGGTTTTGATTGGCATGGATTCAGTTCGCACGTCCTTAATTTGCATGGCGCACCCCCGGCACGGCCACGGCACGCGACTTGGCCTGCAACGGCTGCGGGTCGAGTTCGGCCACGCTCAGGCGGTCGTTCTGCAGCCATTGCTGCGCGGCGGCCTTCACCTCGGCGGCGGTCACCGCCCGCAGCTTGTCGACCCGACGCGCCAGCGCCTCGGGCGGCAGGCCTGCAATCGCGTAATCGCCCAGCTGCATGGCCTGATAGAACAACGAATCGCGCTGGTAGACGTCGGCCGCGATCACCTGCGCCTTGACCCGCGCGAGCTCCGCCTCGCTGATGCCCTCGCGCTGGATGCGCGAGATTTCTGCGCGGACCGCCTTTTCCAGCTCGGCCACCGACTTGCCCTGCGCCGGGGTCGCGTCGAGCATGAACATGCCCGGCCCGCGCGTGACGCCGTCGTACCCGGCGCTGGCGTTCACCGCGATCTGCTGCGTCTTGACCAAGGTTTTTTGCAGCCGCGCCGAGTCGTTGCCGGACAGCACGCCGGCCAGAATCTGCAGTGCGTAGGGCGTGATGTCCTTCTCCCAGTCCTTGAGCGCCGGCGCATGCCAGGCCATCAACAGATAGGGGAGCTGCGCCGGCGCCTTCACCACGATGCGCTTTTCGCCCGCCTGTGCGGGCTCCATCTGCGGCTTGCGCGCGGGCAGGTCGCGCGCGGGCAGAGGACCGAAATACTGCTTCGCCAGTGCGATCACCTCGTCGGCCTTCACATCACCCGCTACCACCAGGGTGGCGTTGTTAGGCGCATACCAGCGCGCATACCAGTCGCGCGCGTCCTGCGCGGTCATGTTCGAGAGATCGTCCATCCAGCCGATGATGGGGCGGCGGTAGGGATGCGTCTGGTAGGCGGTCGCCATCAGGCGTTCGTACACCACCGATTGCGCCTGGTCGTCGGTGCGCAGCCGGCGCTCTTCCATCACCACCTGGATTTCCTTGGCGAACAACTCGTCGCTGATGACGAGGTTGGCCATGCGATCGGCCTCCAGCTTCATCGACAGCTCCAGCCGGTCTTTCTGCATCTGCTGGAAGTACGCCGTATGGTCGCGGCTGGTGAAAGCGTTTTCGCGGCCGCCTGCGGCGGCGATGCGCTTGGAGAATTCGCCCGGCGGCACGTTCTGCGTGCCCTTGAACATCATGTGCTCGAGCACGTGCGCCACCCCGGTGGTGCCGTTGAATTCATCCATCGATCCGGCGCGGTACCACACCTGCGACACCATCACCGGCGCGCGGCGGTCTTCCTTCACGATCACCCGCATTCCGTTGTCCAGCGTGACATCCGTCAACGTTGCCTGTGCACTGCCCGCCAGCAGCGCCAGACCGATTGCCCATAGGCTGCGCATGTTTTCACCTCTGATTGTTTGGGCCTGAATGATAAGCCGCATCTGAATGATAAGATTGGGTGTCCGTCAAACAGCTGTGCTGACTGCCCCGATCCGTGTTTAGTTTCCTCAAGCCCAAACCCCCCGCCGCTGAACCGGCGACGCCCGACGCACAAGCCGGAGCCGCCGCGCCCCAGCCTGCCGAACCGCGTCCGGGCTGGGCGCAGCGGCTGAAGCAGGGGCTCGCCAAGACCCGCGACCGGCTCGGCGGCCAGCTGTCCGGCCTGCTCGGAGTCGGACGCAAGATCGACGCCGAACTGTTCGAGGAACTCGAAACCCTCCTCATCACCGCCGACATCGGCGTGGACGCCACCCAGGCGCTGCTCGACGCCCTGCAGAAAAAAGTGCGGCGCGAGAACCTGACCGAGGCGTCCGACCTGCAGGCCGCGCTGAAGGAAGCGCTGGTCGACCTGCTTGCGCCGCTGCAGGCCCCGCTCGACGTCACTCTGCACAAGCCCTTCATCCTGATGCTGGCCGGCGTCAACGGCGCCGGCAAGACCACCACCATCGGCAAGCTCGCCAAGCTGTACCAGGCGCAGGGCCTGTCGGTGCTGCTGGCGGCGGGCGACACCTTCCGCGCCGCCGCGCGCGAGCAGCTGCAGGTCTGGGGCGAGCGCAACAATGTCACGGTCATCAGCCAGGAAAGGGGCGACTCCGCCGCGGTGATCTTCGACGCCATCCAGGCGGCGCAGGCGCGCGGCATCGACGTGGTGCTGGCCGACACCGCCGGCCGCCTGCCGACCCAGTTGCACCTGATGGAAGAGATCAGGAAGGTAAAGCGGGTGATCGAAAAGGCCGCGCCCGGCGCGCCGCACGAAGTGCTGCTGGTACTCGACGCCAACACCGGGCAGAACGCCGTCACCCAGGTCAAGGCCTTCGACGATGCGCTCGGGGTGACCGGCCTGGTGCTGACCAAGCTCGACGGCACCGCCAAGGGCGGCGCGATTGCGGCCATCGCCCAGGCTCGGTCAAGCCCGGCGCGGCCGATCCCGGTGCGCTACATCGGCGTGGGCGAAACCGTCGACGACCTGCGGCCGTTCGATGCGCGCGAGTTCGTCGAGGCGGTGTTCACGGCATGATCAGCTTCAGCCAGGTCACCAAGCGCTATCCCGGCGGGCATGAAGCCCTCTCAGGTCTCACCTTTTCGATCGAACAGGGCGAGCTGGTTTTCCTGACCGGGCATTCCGGTGCCGGGAAGAGCACCCTGCTTAAACTCATCGCCGCCATCGAGCGCCCCACCAGCGGCATGGTGTCGGTCAACGGACAGAACGTCGGCCGCCTGTCGCGCCTGGCGGTGCCCTACCTGCGGCGCAACATCGGCCTGGTGTTCCAGGATCACAAGCTCCTGTTCGACCGCAGCGTGATCGACAACGTGATGCTGCCGCTCGACATTGCCGGGTTCGACCGCCGCGAGGCGATCAAGCGCGCGCGCGCGGTGATCGACAAGGTCGGCCTCCTGATGCGCGAAAAGGCCAACCCGGTCAGCCTCTCCGGCGGCGAGCAGCAGCGCCTGTGCATCGCCCGCGCGCTGGTGAGCCGCCCTGCCCTCCTGCTGGCCGACGAACCCACCGGCAACCTCGACGCAGGCTATGCCGCCGACATCATGGCGATGTTCCGCGACTTCCATCAGGTCGGCACCACCCTGCTGATCGCCACCCACGACGACCGCGCCATCTCCGCGCTGGGCGGCCGCACGCTGCACCTGGATCACGGCAGGATCGGGGAGGCCTCCGCATGATGGGCTGGCTGCGGCATCAGAAGCATGCGCTCACTGCGGCAGTGAACCGCCTGCGCGCGCACCCCCTCAGCACCCTGCTCACGGCGCTGGCGATGGGGGTGGCGATCAGCCTGCCAGGGGTGCTGTATCTGGGCCTCAACAATCTCAGCCGGGTGGCGGGCGACCTGCCCGCCCATCCGGAAATCAGCATTTTTCTCGACAGCGGGATGTCCGACGCGCACAGGCAGGCCATTGCCGCGCGCCTCAAGCAGCCCGACATCGCCGCGGCCCGCTTCGTGCCCCGGGACGAGGCGCTGGCGGCGCTCAGCGCTTCGCAAGGGCTGACCGACATCAGCGCCGGCCTGACGCAGAACCCGCTGCCGGACGCCTGGGTGGTGCGACCCCAAAACACGTCGCGCGAGGCACTGGCCCGGGTAGCGGACGAGTTGGGCAAGCTGCCGGGGGTGGCCGAATCCCATCTCGACAGCCTGTGGGCCGACCGCCTGCAGGCCGCTCTGTCCATCGGGCGCGCCGGCGTCTGGCTGCTGGCCAGCCTGTTCGCCATCGCGCTCGTCGCCATTTCAGGCAACGCCATCCGCGCCCAGGTGCTGGCCCGTCGCGACGAAATCCTGGTCAGCCGGCTGATCGGCGCCACCGACCGCTACATCCGCCGCCCCTTCCTCTATCTGGGCGCGCTGCAGGGCCTGCTCGGCGGGCTGGCGGCGATCGGGGTGCTAGCCATTGCGGGCGGGGTTTTGCGGGCACCGGTCGAACGCCTGGCCGCCCTGTACGGCTCGACCTTCCATCTGCTTCCGCCGACCGCCATCGAGATCGCTGCCGTGCTCGCTTTTACCGCCGCATTCGGCTGGCTCGGCGCCTGGCTCTCGGTGACCCGGGCGCTGCAGCAGGTCGAAGCGACGCGCTGACCTTCAACTTCAGGAACCCTTCATGTCTTTGGCACTCATATGTTGCGAGTGCTAAAATGGTTTTGTAAGGGGGTGTTTGCAGACATGAATCAATCGTTATCTTTACCCGTTCCTGCGGCTTACAGTCTCGATAGCTACATCCAGACCGTGAACCGCTATCCCATGCTCAGTCTGGAAGACGAGCAGCGGCTGGCGCGCGAATGGCACGACAAGCAGGACGTCGAAGCTGCCCGCCAGCTGGTGGTCTCGCATCTGAGGGTGGTGGTCAGCGTGGCGCGCCATTATGTCGGGTATGGCCTGCCCCAGGCCGACCTCATCCAGGAAGGCAATGTCGGCCTGATGAAGGCGGTCAAGCGCTTCGACCCGGACCGCGGCGTACGCCTGGTGTCGTTTGCGCTGCACTGGATCCGCGCCGAAATCCATGAATACGTGCTGCGGAACTGGCGTCTGGTCAAAGTCGCCACCACCAAGGCGCAACGCAAGCTGTTCTTCAACCTGCGCAGCCTGAAGCAGTCGCTGAACACCATGACGATCGCGGAAGCGGACGCCATGGCGCGCGAGCTCAACGTCAGCCGCAAGGACGTGCTGGAAATGGAAACCCGGATGTCGGGCCATGACGTTTCCATCGACCCGACGGTGGATGACGGCGAGGAAAGCTTCAGTCCAATGGCCTACCTGGCAAGCCCGGACGAAAACCCGGCCCAGGTGCTGGAGCGCGAGCAGACCGAGCGCCTGCGCCATACCGGCCTGGTCTCCGCCCTGGAAAACCTGGACGAGCGCAGCCGCCACATCATCAAGGCGCGCTGGCTGACCGAGGGTGAAGCCGCGACACTGCACGAACTGGCCGCCGAATACGGCGTGTCGGCCGAGCGCATCCGCCAGATCGAGGCGCGCGCGCTGCAGAAAATGCGTGCGGTCATCCCGGCCTGAGTCCAGACCCGCCCCAAACAAAAGCCCCGCATTGCGGGGCTTTTGTTTGGGGCAAGCGGGCGATCAGAAGAACGAGGCGACCAGGACAGAAAAAAGGCTGATCCATGACCAGATAACCAATGCGACCACCACCACCATGGGGAAACCCTGAAAGGTCAGAAGCTGTTTCATTGCGCGAACTCCATTAAAGTTTATCGATTTTAGTTGATTCGTCTTTGCTGCTCAAGCGGCGGGTCGGCAACAGGGGATCGTCGTCGTCCATCAGGATGCGTTCGGCCGGGCCTTCCAGATCGTCGAACTGGCCGCTCTTGATCGACCAGAACACACCCACGATGATCAGCAGCACAAAGATTCCGGACAGCAGGAACAGGAAGCCCATGATGCCGCTCATGGCGCGACCGTCTCCTGCGTCAGGGAATAGTGCAGCTTGCCATCCCGCTGCAAGCGCAACTCGACCAGCCAGCGACCGCTGGCTGGCAAACCCAGCACGCCACCGTAAACGCCCGGAGCAAGCGCGCCCAGGGGCAGCGTCAGTGAAGGCTGCGCAGCGCCGGGCCGCAGCAGGCGCAACTCGGCCTCGATGCGATCGACGGGCAGGCCGGTGCGATCCTTGACGCGGACCTCGACCACCCGCTCGGCCGCGTTGCCGTCGAGACCGACGACGTCGACCTGCCAGCCCAGTTCAGACTCGCGATGCGCCTGGGACAGTTCGGACGAGACCGCCTTGGCCGCGCTCTGTCCATGCTCGACCACCCCGGAAAATCCGCTGTAGACGGCGCCGCCGTCGCTGCCCATCCACCAGCGGCCCAGCGGTTCGGGCAGGCCCTTGGTGGCGATATACAGCAGGCTGCCGTTGACCACGACCAGGCCTAGAAAAAATGCGATCAGAAGCTTGGGAACCCAATGCATGCCTCCGCTGCGACGGCGAAACTGGGTCACCGCATGCAGCACCAGTCCCGCCGCGAGAAACACCGAGATGTGCATCGCCACCACGTCCAGCCCCGGCCAGCGCCCGATGATGAGCATGAAATAGCCGAGCAGCGGGATCAGCCCTGCCAGTACGACGCGCAGAATCGGCGGAAGGTTGCGGATGCGGCCGCCGATTGCGTACAGGACCAGGACAGCCACCAGCCCGCCAAACAGGGTGGTCATCGTATTCATGGGCGTCTTCCGGGATGGTCGAACCGGACCGTTTCGGTGCGGGCTTCCGCAGGCTTGCCCATCGGCGTGATGACCAGATCGAAGTGCTGCGTCTTCGCTGCCACAGCGGGGGACAACCTGACGCTCACCTGCACCAGTCCGCTGTGTCCGGGCTTGATGGTGATTTCATCGAAGTTGCCCAGGTCGAGCGCGTCCGCCGGGATGCCGCGCGCGCTGAACATGTAGGTCTGATCCTGCGCGGCCTTGTTGGTGATGCGGATCTGGTAGCGGTTGCGGATGTCGCCGTTCGACAGCACCACATAGAGCGGCTGGCGGATCTGGTTGACGGCGCGGTCGAAACTGCCGCGCGTGGCCACGCTGTAGCCGAGGTAGCCGATCATCAGCAGCAGCGCCACGCCGTAGCCGATGGTTTTCAGACGCTTCCATTGCACCTTGGGTTCGGCCGGCGTCGGCGAGGCCAGATTCTTCTCCGAATCGTAGCGAATGAGGCCACGGGGGAACTCGAACGAATCCATGATGGTGTTGCAGGCATCGATGCACAGCCCGCACGAGATGCATTTGTATTGCAGGCCGTCACGGATATCGATACCGACCGGACACACCTGTACGCACAGGCCGCAGTCGACACAGTCTCCCAGCCCCTTTTCGTGGCGTTCAGCCAGGGTGCGCTGGCCGGCGCGCGCGGTGGCGCGGCCGCGTGTTGCTTCGCCGCGCCGGGCGTCGTAG
>JBAVWB010000036.1:0-22403 GCA_049697615.1 Thiobacillus sp.
CTGCTGGACCGCCAGCGCGCCTACCGCCAGGCGCCCGGCCTGGTGGCCGACGGCCGCGACATGGGTACCGTGGTGTTCCCCGACGCGGTGGCCAAGGTCTTCCTGACCGCGAGCGCCGAGGCGCGCGCTGAACGGCGGTATAAGCAGTTGATCGAAAAGGGGAACTCTGCTAATCTCCCCGCCCTTGTTGCTGATATGCAGGCGCGCGATGCGCGCGACACGGCCCGCGCCGTGGCGCCGCTGAAACCCGCAGCCGATGCGCTGTTGCTCGATACCACCCATATGGATATCGAGTCGGCGGTGCAGGCGGTGCTGGCGCACTACACTTCATGTAAGGCCCGCAGCCAACAAGGTAATTGACGTCCCGTGCCGGTCATGCGCCCGCAGGCTGGCGATGTGCAACTAACCCCGTCCTCACCGACGGACTGAAGGTTTTAATGTCTACTGCTACCGCTACTTCCGCTCCCGAATCCATGGAAAGCTTTGCCGCCCTGTTCGAGGAATCCCTTGAGCATCAGGAAATGCGCCAGGGTGAAGTCATCACCGCCGAAATTATCGACATCGATCACAACTTCGTGACGGTGAACGCCGGCCTCAAGTCCGAGAGCCTGATTCCGGTTGAAGAATTCAAGAACGATCTGGGCGAAATCGAAGCCAAGATCGGTGATTTTGTCTCGGTCGCCATCGAGTCGATCGAAGACGGTTTCGGCGCGACCAAGCTGTCGCGCGAGCGGGCCAAGAAGCTGGCCGCATGGCTGGATCTGGAAGCCGCGATGAACGAAGGCCGCATCGTTACCGGCATGGTTCAGGGCAAGGTCAAGGGCGGTTTGACGGTGCTGGTGGGCGGCCTGCGTGCCTTCCTGCCGGGTTCGCTGGTGGACATGCGTCCGGTCAAGGACACCACGCCGTTCGAATACAAGGAAATGGAATTCAAGGTCATCAAGCTCGACCGCAAGCGCAACAACGTCGTTGTGTCGCGCCGCGCCGTGCTGGAAGAGACCATGGGTGCCGACCGCGAAGCGATGATGGAGAACCTGAAGGAAGGCTCCATCGTCAAGGGCGTGGTCAAGAACATCACCGACTACGGCGCGTTCGTGGACCTGGGCGGCATCGACGGCCTGCTGCACATCACCGACATGGCCTGGCGCCGCGTCAAGCACCCGTCCGAAGTGGTGCACGTCGGCCAGGAACTGGAAGCCAAGATCCTGCGCTACGACACCGAGAAGAACCGCGTTTCGCTCGGCATCAAGCAACTGGGTGACGATCCGTGGGTCGGCATCGCACGCCGCTACCCGCAGGGCACCCGCATGTTCGGCAAGGTCGCGAACCTGACCGACTACGGCGCGTTCGTCGAAATCGAGGAAGGCATCGAAGGCCTGGTGCACGTTTCCGAAATGGACTGGACCAACAAGAACGTCAGCCCCTCCAAGATCGTGCAGCTGGGTGACGAAGTCGAAGTCATGGTGCTCGACATCGACGAAGACAAGCGCCGCATCTCGCTCGGCATGAAGCAGTGCAAGTCGAACCCGTGGGAAGATTTCTCGATGAACCACAAGAAGGGCGACAAGGTCAGCGGTGCGATCAAGTCGATCACCGACTTCGGCGTGTTCATCGGCCTGCCGGGCGGCATCGACGGCCTGGTTCACCTGTCCGACCTGTCATGGACCCTGCCTGGCGAAGAAGCCGTGCGCAATTTCCGCAAGGGCCAGGACGTGGAAGCCGTGGTGCTGGGCATCGACCTCGAGCGCGAGCGCATTTCGCTCGGCATCAAGCAGCTCGAAGGCGATCCGCTGACCAGCTTCGCGACGGGCCACGAGAAGGGCAGCATCGTCAAGGGCACCATCAAGACCGTGGAAGCCAAGGGCGCCACCGTGCAGCTGGACAGCGACATGGAAGGCTACCTGCGCGCATCCGAAGTCTCGCGTGACCGTGTCGAGGACATGCGCACCCACTACAAGGAAGGCGACGAAATCGAAGCCATGATCATCAACGTCGATCGCAAGAACCGCGTGATCAACCTGTCGATCAAGGCCAAGGACATGACCGAGCAGGATTCCGCGATGAAGAAACTCGCCGCCGAATCCTCAGCGGCAGCCAGCGGTTCGACCAACCTCGGCGCGCTGCTGAAAGCCAAACTCGACAACAAGAACGCCGAGTAAGCCATGACCAAGTCCGAGCTGATTGCTCAACTCGCGGCGCGGCATTCGCAATTTTCGGTTGCGGATATCGAGATGGCCGTGAAAACGGTCCTCGACGCGCTGGCAAAAAACCTGTCGCGCGGCGAACGGATCGAAATCCGCGGCTTCGGCAGCTTCAGCCTGAGCTTCCGTCCCGCGCGTCTCGGGCGCAACCCCAAGTCGGGCGAGCGCGTGCAGGTCCCTGCCAAGTATGTGCCGCACTTCAAGGCGGGCAAGGAGCTGCGCGACCGGGTTGACTTCCCGGTCTAAGCGGTCGGCAAAGACAGCAAGACCCATTAAACGGCGCCGCAAGGCGCCGTTTTCTTTGGCGATTGGCCCTGCGCAGGTAAAATGAACGCAGTATCCAGGCGCACAAACATGAAAAACTTCACGCATTATCTTGGCCTGCTGGCGAAACTGCTGGTGTTTCTGCTGGTGTTGGGTTTTGCGCTCAAAAACAGCCATTCCGTGATTTTCTATTCCTACCTGGGCTACCTGTGGCAGGCGCCCTTGGTCGTCATGCTGGGGCTGGCTTTTGTGCTGGGCGCGCTGACCGGCCTGCTGGCCCTGTTGCCGACCCTGTTTCGGTTGCGGCGCGAGGCAGCGAACAAATCGCTGGCCGCCGAGACCGAAACCGCCACCGACATCAGCGTGGTCTGAGCCATGGAATTCGAGTTCTGGTGGCTGCTGGCGTTTCCCCTGTTTTTCGTACTGGGCTGGCTTGCGGCGCGGGTGGACATCCGCCAGGTGGTGACCGAATCGCGGGCACTGCCCAATTCCTATTTCCGCGGCCTGAACTTCCTGCTCAACGAGCAGCCCGACAAGGCGATCGAGGCCTTCCTCGAAGTCGTCAAGCTCGAACCCGAAACCATCGACCTGCACTTTGCGCTGGGCGGCCTGTTTCGCCGCCGCGGTGAGATCGACCGCGCCATCCGCATGCACGAAAACCTGCTGGAGCGCGAAGGCCTGGCCGAGGACCAGCGCCTGCGCGCGATGAGCGAACTGGGCCAGGATTATCTCAAGGCCGGCCTGCTCGACCGTGCCGAGCAGGTATTCGGCAAACTGCTCGAAACCTCGCAGCATGGCCTGGCGCGCACCTACCTGCTTGAAATCTACGTGCAGGAAAAGGACTGGCAAAAAGCCATCGAGGCTGCGCGCCTGCTGGAAAAGGACACCAGCAAGCCGCTCAATGCCGACATCGCCCATTTTCATTGCGAACTGGCGCTGCTGGAAGCGGCCAAGGGCCATCCCGACGCTGCCGCTGGCCATCTGCAGCAGGCACTCTTGGCCAACCGCCAGTCGGTGCGCGCCAACCTGATGGCGGGCGACCTTGATGCGGCGGCAGGACGACACGAGGCCGCGATTGCCGACTGGCGCCTGGTCGAAACGCAGAGCGCAGCGCACATGGCGCTGGTGGTCGATCGCGTGCTCGGCAGCTATCGACAGTTGGGGCAGCTGAAAGAGGGGGTATTGTGGCTGCGTGCCTTGTTCGCCAGGCAACCCTCGCAGGATGTGTTCAATGCCTTGTATCTCGCGGTATCCGAAGCCGAAGGCGCGGCGGCAGCCAGCCAGCTGGCGCGCGAGGAGTTGCGCCGCAATCCCAGCCTGAGAACGTTGGATCGCCTGCTGGAAGCGCAACTGATTAATGCCGAGCCCGACGAACGTGAATTGTTGCAGGTGGAGAAAACCCTGGTGGCTTCGCACAGCCAGCGCATGATGCGCTACCAGTGCGGCAGCTGCGGATTCAAGGCCAAGCAGTTTTTCTGGCGTTGCCCGGCATGCGGGCGCTGGGACAGCTTCGACCCCGAGCGGCGCGAGGGTGAGGGGTGAACCCCTGGGTCAGGATTCAGGGGTCAGGGAAAAAAGAATGACGCATAAAATTATCGTGGCGCTGGATTATGCCGATGCGGCCTCCGCGCTGGCCCTGGTGGAACGGCTCGATCCGTCCTTGTGCCGGCTGAAGGTGGGCAAGGAACTGTTCACCGTGGCGGGGCCGGAACTGGTGCGCGCGCTGGTTGCGCGCGGTTTCGAGGTTTTTCTCGACCTGAAATTCCACGACATTCCCAACACGGTGGCAGCGGCGTGCCGCGCTGCGGCGGGGCTGGGGGTGTGGATGATGAACGTCCACGCGTCGGGTGGCCGCCGCATGATGACGGCGGCGCAGGAGGCGCTGGCCGATCTGCCGCAACGGCCGTTGCTGATCGCGGTGACGGTGCTGACCAGCATGAGTGCGGAGGACCTGGGTGAAGTCGGCGTTGCCGATGCGCCTGCCGACCAGGTGCTGCGGTTGGCACGGCTGACGCAAGCCTGCAAACTGGATGGTGTAGTCTGCTCGGCGCAGGAGGCTTCCATGCTGCGTGGCGACCTCGGCGCGGGCTTCCGCCTGGTCACGCCGGGCATCCGCCCCGCCGGATCGGATGCGGGTGACCAGCGCCGCGTGATGACGCCGGCGGAAGCCTTGCGTGCCGGGGCGACCGACCTGGTGATCGGCCGACCGATCACGGCCGCGGCCGATCCGCTGGCCGCGCTCAAACAGATACAGTCAGACATACAGAATTCATAGGGAGAAGACGCTTTGAAAATCACGGTAATTGGAACGGGGTATGTCGGGTTGGTGACCGGAACCTGCCTGGCGGAAGTCGGCAACGAGGTGCTGTGCCTGGACGTCGATCCGACCAAAATCGAAACCTTGAAGGCCGGCGGCATCCCGATCTACGAGCCGGGGCTGGAGGACATGGTGAAGCGCAACGTCGCCGCAGGCCGGCTGCACTTCACCACCGACATCGAGGAATCGGTGCGCTTCGGCCAGATCCAGTTCATCGCCGTCGGCACGCCGCCGGACGAGGACGGCTCGGCCGACCTGCAATACGTGGTCGCCGCCGCGCGCAGCATCGGCCGCCACATGACCGACTACAAGCTGGTGGTCGACAAGTCGACCGTTCCGGTGGGGACCGCCGACAAGGTGAAGGCCGCCCTGCAGGAGGAGCTGAGCAAGCGCGGCGTCGCACTCGAATTCAACGTCGCATCCAATCCGGAATTCCTGAAAGAGGGCGCGGCGGTCGACGACTTCATGAAGCCCGACCGCATCGTGATCGGCACCGACAGCGAGCGCGCCACCCAACTGCTGCGCCAACTGTATGCGCCCTTCCAGCGCAACCACGACCGCCTGACGGTGATGGACGTCAGGAGCGCCGAGCTCACCAAGTACGCCGCCAATGCCATGCTGGCGACGCGCATTTCCTTCATGAACGAACTCGCCGTGCTGGCCGAGAAACTGGGCGCCGACATCGAGCAGGTGCGTCACGGCATTGGCTCCGACCCGCGCATCGGTTACCACTTCCTGTATGCCGGCTGCGGCTACGGTGGCTCGTGCTTCCCGAAGGACGTGCAGGCGCTGCGCCGCACCGCACAGGAAAACGGCATCCCCTTGCGCGTGCTCGACGCGGTGGAAGAAGCCAACGACGCGCAGAAGCAGATCCTGGTCAACAAGCTGACCGCGCGACTGGGCAAGAACCTCAAGGGCAAGCGCTTCGCCATGTGGGGTCTGGCGTTCAAGCCCAACACCGACGACATGCGCGAAGCGCCCAGCCGCAGCATGCTGGAAGCGCTGTGGGCAATGGGCGCGAGCGTCTCGGCCTACGACCCTGCGGCGATGGAGGAGACCCGCCGCATCTACGGCGAGCGTGCCGACCTCTTGCTGGTCGACAGCCCGATGGATGCGCTGAAGGGCGCGGATGCACTGCTGATCGTCACCGAATGGAAAGTGTTCCGCAGCCCCAACTTCGACACCATGAAGTCGCTGCTGAAGTCGCCGCTGGTTTTCGACGGCCGCAATCTCTACGAGCCGCAGGCGATGCGCGACATGGGCTTCGATTATTTGCCGATCGGGCGTCAGTAAGGCATGTACAAGACCCTCGAAGACTGCGTCGGCAACACCCCGCTGGTGCGCCTGAAGCGCATGCCCGGCGCGACGACGAACACCGTGCTGGTCAAGCTCGAAGGCAACAACCCGGCCGGCTCGGTGAAGGACCGCCCGGCGCTGTCGATGATCGAGCAGGCCGAGGCGCGCGGCGAGATCAAGCCCGGCGACACCCTGATCGAGGCGACCAGCGGCAACACCGGCATTGCGCTGGCAATGGCGGCAGCGATGCGCGGCTACAAGATGATCCTCATCATGCCCGAGCACCTGTCGATCGAGCGGCGCCAGACCATGCGCGCCTTTGGCGCCGAACTGGAGCTGGTGAGCAAGGAGGCCGGCATGGAGGGCGCGC
Organism: Thiobacillus sp.; assembly: GCA_049697615.1. Classification (GTDB taxonomy): domain Bacteria; phylum Pseudomonadota; class Gammaproteobacteria; order Burkholderiales; family Thiobacillaceae; genus Thiobacillus. Next base: position 6,449 of record JBAVWB010000036.1, read on the forward strand.
GCGACCTCGCCATCGCGATGGAAAAGCAGGGCATCGGCAAGATCCTCGACCAGTTCGCCAACCCCGACAATCCGGAAGCGCACTACCGCACCACCGGCCCGGAAATCTGGCGCGACACCGAGGGCAAGATCACCCATTTCGTTTCCAGCATGGGCACCACCGGCACCATCATGGGCTGCTCGCGTTACCTCAAGGAACAGAATCCCAATATCCAGATCATCGGCGTGCAGCCGACCGAAGGCGCGCAGATCCCCGGCATCCGCAAATGGCCGGAGGAATACGTGCCGAAGATCTGCGACCCGAAACGGGTCGACCGCATGATCTACGTCAGCCAGCAGGACGCCGAGGAAACCACGCGGCGGCTGGCGCGCGAGGAAGGCATCTTCGCCGGGATATCGTCCGGGGGCGCGTTGTGGGCGGCGCTGGAGGTGTCGAAAGAAGTCGAGAACGCGGTGATCGTCTCCATCGTGTGCGACCGCGGCGACCGCTATCTGTCGACGGGCGTGTTCCCGGCTTAAGCGGCCACATGGCCAAAACCAAAACGATCTACACCTGCACCGAATGCGGCGGTTCATCGCCCAAGTGGCAGGGGCAATGCCCGGCGTGCAACGCCTGGAACACGCTTGTCGAAACCATTGCCGAATCGGCCAAGCCGCGCTACCAAGCGTTGGCGGCGACGAGCCAGGTGCAGATGCTGCACGAGGTGGAGGGCAGCGAGGAATCGCGCATCGCCACCGACATCGGCGAGCTCGACCGCGTGCTCGGGGGCGGGCTGGTGCCGGGCGGGGTGACGCTGATCGGCGGCGACCCCGGCATCGGCAAGTCGACGCTGCTTTTACAGGCCATGGCCGGACTTTCCGGCCGCATGAAGACCCTCTATGTAAGCGGCGAGGAATCGGCACGCCAGGTGGCGCTGCGCGCGCGGCGGCTCAGTTTGCCCGAAACCAACCTGCCGGTGCTGCCGGAAATCCGGCTGGAGGCCATCCTCGCGCAGTTGACCGACCTGAAGCCCGACGTCGCAGTGATCGATTCGATCCAGACCGTGTATTCGGAAGCGCTGACCTCCGCCCCCGGTTCGGTGGCGCAGGTGCGCGAGTGCGCCGCGCAACTGACGCGCCACGCCAAGCAGACCGGCACCGCGATCATCCTGGTGGGGCATGTGACCAAGGAAGGCGCGATCGCCGGCCCGCGCGTGCTCGAGCACATCGTCGACACCGTGCTGTATTTCGAGGGCGACACCGGATCGAGCTTCCGGCTGGTGCGCGCGTTCAAGAACCGCTTCGGCGCGGTCAACGAAATCGGCGTGTTCGCGATGACCGAGAAGGGGCTGAAGGGCGTGTCCAACCCCTCTGCAATCTTCCTGTCGCGCCACGGCGAGCCGGTTCCGGGGTCGTGCGTGCTGGTGACGCAGGAGGGCACCCGTCCGCTCCTGGTGGAAATCCAGGCGCTGGTCGACGCCAGCCATGCGCCGAGCCCACGTCGTCTCAGTGTGGGCTTGGAGCAGAACCGCCTCGCCATGCTGCTGGCGGTACTGCACCGCCACGCCGGCATCGCCTGCTTCGATCAGGATGTGTTCGTGAATGCCGTCGGCGGCGTGAAGATCAGCGAGCCCGCCGCCGACCTCGCGGTGCTGGCGGCGATCGTGTCGTCACTGAGAAGCCAGCCGCTGCCCGACAAGCTGGTGATGTTCGGCGAGGTGGGCTTGGCCGGCGAAATCCGCCCGGTGCAGCGCGGCCAGGAGCGCCTGAAGGAAGCGGCCAAACTGGGCTTCACCCAGGCCATCGTGCCCGCCGCCAACCAGCCCAAGCAGAAGATTGCCGGGATGGAGATTCACCCCGTCCATCGGCTGGACGAGGCGATCCGGTTTTTCAGGGAAAGCTGAGTCCGGACAGTTACCGTCTTCGCGCTTTCCAGGCAACCCGGCACGTTTTTCTCAGGTATTCAAGGGCCCGTTCCATGTGGGTGTCGGGCCAATTGGGGTCGCTGTCGGCCAGCTGGTCTTCCGCTTCGCGCTTCAGGTCGTCCGTCCAGGATTTCTGCAGATCCTCGCGGACCGCTTCAGGTGCATGCTCGCCGATAAACTTGATCACGGCTTGGGAATCGAAGCCCGATGTCCGGAAAACATGGATGATTTCCTTGGCCTCCCGCAGGAGCATGGAGGCTTTGGGCGGAAGCCCGGCGGCAACGAATAAAAACACCGTGGCCACGACCGCGGGGTCATCCGCATCGCCACGCGTCACGCGATCCCATTCCCTGGCAACCAGGCGATCGTATTCCCTGACGTCTTCGTCCAGGCTCTCGCTGACGAAATACATTTCGCCTGACTCGCCATACAGCAACTTGTCTGCTGTGCTGGAGGCGGCCCGAATCTGCGGCAACTCCTTTTCGATGAAACGATCCATCGCACGTCGCGCAAGCTGCTGGAATTCAGTGGGGGCCTCCTTGAGGAAGGCCTTCAGCCGGTCCTCATTCAACTTGGCCTTCGCCTGTTTGGCCGCCTTGATCAAGCGGACAAATGCCGTGCGGGTCGGCAGTTTCAGCTCGGCTTGATCCACAAAGAAAACCAGCATGGCGCTTCGGATCAGCGAGTCGGCATCATCGACATCGTCGCGTGAAACGCCCATTTTCCTGGCCAGCCAGAACGCGAAATCGATGGTGTTCTGGTTCTCCTGGCGAAGGGCATGTTCAGACCGGTATTCGGCAAGCGAGATCGTGTCCGCAGCGGTCTTTTCATCAAGATAGGCGCGTTGGCTCTCGGGCGAGGCTGCGCGATCGATCATCAGCGGGCTGTCCGGCATCGCATGGAGTCGCTTGAGCAAGTCCGATCCCGCCTTGGAATGCGACAGGAAGGTCTTGTCGCGCAGGGAGGCTGCGGCGATCTGCAGGTCTCCTCCCGACAGGTCTTCAAGATAGAGGCTGACCAGATTCACCATGCGCTTCAGTGCAAGTTCGAGCTCAGGGCGCAAATGCGCCGTGCCAAAGAAGTTGGCGATCTGCACGATGCCTTTGGCAAAATCGGTCTGGATGATTTGCAGCCGCTCGGGCGTGATGATTCCCTGCTGAACGCCGTAACGCAGCGCCTTGGCAAAATACGGCCGATTGTCGAACGTAGTGAGTGCGGATGCCATGCGTCCAGCCCTTAAATGGCGGACTCTTCTTCGTCGCCTGCGGCTTGCTCGGAGCCCGGGGACGCAGGAATGAAAGCCGCATCGAACATCTCCAGCATTTTCTGCGCGCGATCACGCAGGATAATCATCACTTCCTCGAACGCGTCGGTCAATTCGTAGCGCAGCACCCAGGCAGTTTCCATCCAGTCGCCATCCGCGACTTCCGAGCGGGAAAGCACGGGCCGCGAATCCTCGATGAAGTTGCCGAACGCCAGGCCATGATCGATTTCCTCGATTTTTTCCATCAGCCAGGTGTTGTGGGTTTTGGCATCCGAATCCGGATCGATTTGCGGCGCAAAGCTTCCGCTGGTGGCAAAACTGAAGACCTCGTCGTAATGGTCGGCAAAATAGTCAGCCAGCGTGTCGCTCCCGCCTTCGATGTTGGCGAGGGCATCCAGGTACTCGTGGACGGTATCGAGGTCGCGGTGGATGACGGCGTTCATCATGGCGCGCAGCCTTTCGCTGGTGCGATCGCCATACATTTTTTCCAGGACGATCGAGCGGGCAAACTGCTCGGGCGTGACCAGCATGTTCACCACGGATTCCTTGGACGAATCGAATTCGCGCATGACGGCAAGCAGGTCCTTGGGCTGCAGTTCGTCAAGGAGGCTGACCAGCGCGTGATCGCCCTGCTCGTCGGCAATGGTCGCGAGCGCGTGCTCGGCGCCGACGATATCGCCGGCAAGAATCAACTGCGAAGATTTCAAAACAACCGGGTGCATGCCATGTCCTTCTTTATGAATAGTTGTGCTTAACGGTCCAGCGGATCAAATCCCTGCTCGGTGAGCCAATCCGCGCCTGCCTCATTCAAATCATCCGATTCGTCCTCGTCCTCATGCTCTTCGTCTTCCTCATCGTTCTCGGATTCGGGTTCGGACGCCCGCATCGGCATGGCCAGCGAATCCTTGCCGCGCAGGAATTCCAGCGCGGCCGTGGTGACGAGGAAGGCATCGCCTCCGTCCACTTTCAGCGATGAGTCGATCAGCGGCTGGGCCCAGGCTGAGATCGCCAACTCGGTTTCCAGTTCGGACCAGACAAAGAAAGCGGCATCGCCGGGTTCGGTCAGCACCACCTGCTGCATGATGTCATTCGACTTGAAATCAAAGGCGCCGTAGAACGCGACCGCTACCATTTCCGGGCTGAACTCGATCATCGGCAGGATGGCATCGATCTCCCGGCGCTTCTCGTTCAAGCGCTTTTGCAGCACCGATTTGCCTTCTGAATCCGTCACCAGGTCGTCGACCTCATCGATGTAGTTTTTGATGAGATCCGAAAAATAGCGGGATATTTTCACTTAAGGGCGTCCTGGATGTATTGACCCGACATATCCCATGCAACAGGCAAAGGGTCTTCGATCAGATTGCGTTGCCGGTATTCGTCGTAAGCCTTGCGGCGCGCTGCGTCTGAGAGCACTTCGTACGCTTCCTGGACTTCCCTGAAGCGGATGGGGGCATCCGGAGACTGGTTTTTGTCAGGGTGATACTGCGCGGCTTTTTTTCGGTAGGCGGCCTTGATCAGATCGGCCGGTGCGCTGGGCGATACGCCCAATGTTTCATAGTTGTCCTGCATAAGAATCCTTTGTGTGAGCCCGGTTCACGCGTGTCTGACAGCAACCCCCGCTTCCGTTCCGCGCCAGGGAAGCGTTGAACCATTCCGTCATCGCGAGAAGCGAAACGACGTGGCGATCCAGGCCTTTCATTTCGCCGACATCATTCTGGATTGCTTCCCACCACGGCCTTCGGCCTCGTGGCTAAAGGCAACGGCGCTCGCAATGACGGGAATTGATTTATTCAGTTTTTCCCTAGCGCATCACCTGCCCATGTTCGCGCGTATCGTGGAACGCCACCTTCGGCCAGCGCTCCTGCGCCAGCGATAAATTCACCCGCGTATCCGCCAGATACACCAGATTGCCGTCGACGTCCTTCGCCAGCTTCAGCGTATTGGCCTTGGTGAATTCCGCGAGGTGCTGGGCGTCCGGGCAGGTGACCCAGCGCGCGGTGTAGATGCCGGCGTTCTCGAAACTGGCGTCGACGCCGTATTCGGTTTTCAGGCGATGGGCGACGACCTCGAACTGCAACTGTCCGACCGCGCCGATCAGCAGCGTGTTGTCGGTGAACGGCTCGAACACCTGCACCGCGCCTTCCTCGCCCAGTTCCAAGAGGCCCTTGTTCAGCTGCTTGGCGCGTAGCGGGTCGCGCAGGCGCGGGCGGCTGAACAGTTCGGGCGCGAAGTAGGGAATGCCCTTGAACTGCAGCGCCTCGCCCTCGGTGAGGGTGTCGCCGATGTGCAGCTGGCCGTGGTTGTGGATGCCGATGATGTCGCCCGCCACCGCATCTTCCATGCGGGTGCGCTCGTTGGCCATGAAGACCACCGCGTTGGCGATTTTCATGTCCTTGCCGGTGCGGCGGTGGCGCACTTTCATGTTGGGGCTGTAGCGGCCGGAGCAGACGCGGAAGAAGGCGATGCGGTCGCGGTGCTGCGGGTCCATGTTGGCCTGGATCTTGAACACGAAGCCGGTGAACTTAGGCTCGGTGGGCTCGACCACGCGCTCGACCGCCTCGCGCGGCTGTGGCGGTGGCGCCCAGTCGGCCAAGGCGCGCAGCACTTCGCGCACGCCGAAGTTGTTGATGCCGGAGCCGAAGAACACCGGCGTCTGGCGGCCCTTCAGAAAGGAGTCGAGATCGAAGCTGGCGCCAGCGCCGCGCACCAGTTCGATTTCCGACAGCAGGGCGTCGGCCTCCAGCGGGAAGCGTTCCTTCAATGCCGCTTCGCCCAGACCCTGCAGCGATTCGAACTGCTGGTCGGCGTTTTCCTCGCCGGCCTTGAAGCGCAGGATCTCGTCGTTGATGAGGTGGTACACGCCCTGGAAGCGCTTGCCCATGCCGATCGGCCAGGTCACCGGCGCGCAGTGGATTTTCAGGATCGATTCGATTTCGTCCAGGAGTTCCAGCGGTTCGCGCACCTCGCGGTCCATCTTGTTGATGAAGGTGATGATGGGGGTGTCGCGCAGGCGGCACACTTCCAGCAGCTTGATGGTCTGCTCTTCGACGCCCTTAGCGGCGTCGACCACCATGATCGCCGCGTCCACAGCGGTCAGCACGCGGTAGGTGTCTTCTGAAAAGTCCTTGTGGCCCGGGGTGTCGAGCAGATTGAACACGCAGTCGCCGTGGGAAAACTGCATCACCGAGCTGGCCACCGAAATGCCGCGCTCGCGCTCGACCTCCATCCAGTCGGAGGTGGCGTAGCGGCCGCTCTTGCGTGCCTTCACCGTGCCCGCCATCTGGATGGCGCCGCCGAACAGCAGCAGCTTTTCGGTCAGCGTGGTTTTACCCGCGTCGGGGTGCGAGATGATGGCAAAGGTGCGGCGCTTTTTGACGTCGCGCACCAAGGCCGGGTCGCCGGAGTGAGCCGGCGAGGTCGGAGTGGATTCCATCGGGGAGGGCGGGCAGATATGAAGCAGAACGACATTTTATTCTACTTTACCGCCACTTACCGTTCAGACGTCCAACATCGGTGCTTTTCCTGCGGCAGCCCCGGCTTCGGTTTCCCGGCAGATTGGGGGAGGGCGTCGGTTCCCCTTCGGTCGACTAATTGCAATCGCAATTTTTGCGGGCGTTTTTGACGCCTTTTTTCTTTGGGCGGGGCTTCATCAATTGCGGCACCGAAACCCTGGGCGCTTCCAGAACCTGCTCACGCTGGATTTTCCAGCGATCGCCTTCGCGTATCCATTCCATGCGCTTGGGCACCACGTCGCTGTAGTTTTCTGATGTGTAGGCCTGCCTGAACTCGGTGATGGCTTTGCCGGGGTTGGAGGTGTCCACCTTCAAATCGCTGATTCCGACCGTGATATTGCCGGGCTTGCCCAGGCGAATCGCCCGCTCGCTGGCCCATTGCTCCGGTGCCCGGCCATTTTCGGGGGTGAAACTTTTTGCGTAATATCCGCGGTAAAGCGGGAAATCCTTGGCAGACCAGGCCGCAGTCCACCCCGCCAGCGCCTGCTGGATGGTTTCGGGTGCCTGTTTTTCAGGCAACGGAAGGGGTTCGGCGGGCTGGATTCGGGCCACTTCGATTTTGCGCGGCGTCGGTTTCATGTCGCTGACCAACACGATCGGCGCTTCCGCTGGACACTGGCTGTCGGGGTCGACTTCCAGGCGATCCTGGCCCAGTTCCTGGGCGGAGGGCATGCCGTCGCGGCCCACCTGCAGGGCCGTCAATAGATGCCCCATGCCAGCCAGGGTGCGCGCGTGGGCGATGGAATGGTCGTGGACGGCGTTCACGTAAGCGCGGCGTGCCTGGAAGTATTCGTTTTCGGTGTCCAGCAGGTCGAGCAGGGTGCGCTGCCCGATATCAAACTGATTGCGGTAGGCGACACGGGCTTTTTCGGTGGCCAACTGGTGTTGATCCAGAAAACCCAGCTGCCGGGACAGGTTGTGGATGTCCTTGAAGGCAATGGCCAGGGTCTGGCGAACATCGCGGCAGGCCTTGTCGCGCAGATCCTTCGACTGCGCCAGCCGCTCGGCGTACTGGCGCGACAAGGCTCGGTCGGAGCCGCCCTTGAACAGGTTGTAGTTCAGCACGAGCTCAATGATCTGATCGTCGCTACGGCCCTCTACGCCATTGTCGTTGAAGGCAATATCCTTGCTGGCGCGCAGGTCGACTCGCGGCTGGAAGTTGGACTGCCGGCCGCGCGCCTCGGCCTGCGCGGCGCGCACATTCTCGATCGCGGCGTTGAATGCCGGGCTGCCTTGATAGGCCAGTTTCAAGGCTTCTTCGACGCTGGGCGGAATACCCTGTTTGAGGAGTTCGGGTGCGATCATTTCACCCGGCGGAAGCTCGCCCACAATGCGTTGGTAACGCGCGCTGACATCGTGCAGGTTGCTGGCCTCGGTGAGCAGGTTCGACTGGGCCAGCGCCAGACGGCCACCTGCCTGCTCGAGGTCGACCCGCCGGCCGACCCCTGCCTGGACACGCTCCTGAATCTGGCTGAACACCTGGTCATGCTGGGCAAAGTTCTCCTGGGCCAGCAGGGATAACTCGCGATAACGCAAGACGTCGAGGTAGGCCCGGGTGGTTTCCAGCGCGGTCGATTCCGAGGCTTCGAGGACTTCGTAATAGCGAACCAGCTTGGCATAGGCCAGCCGGGCGACCTCGTCGCGGGTGGAGAAGCCGTCGTAGACCATCTGGCTCAGCGTCAGGGCAGCACCCCGGCGGGTCAGGTTGGTCGTCGGCAGGTTCGGCCGGGTGAGGCTTTCCCTGCCGATGCCGCTGGTGAGGTCTACCCGTGGATAATAGCCGCCCCGGGCGACATCCTGTTCGTGCCGGGAGGACAGAAAGGCGTGCCAGCTGGCCTGCACCTCAGGGTTGCTGACGATGGCTTTTTTGACGGCATCCTGAAGCGTGATGGGCGTTTGCGCTCCGGCACCGGCTGAAAACAGGCTGATGATCGATACAAACAAGGCAATTTTTATGTCTGGCATTCCTTTAGCCTTCCGGATCTCGTCCGATAACGTGTAGGTAGAGTGTCGCCGCTATCACAGCAATTTTTATACCTGTTCGCGTGACCAAGGCAAGTTTACCCGGTTCGCGCAGTTGACTTGATTCAGGAAAGCATTTGTTCATTTCCCGGCAGTTCGAGAGTGTCATCACGCATGGAGACGTCGCGGGCCGCTGTCAAGCGTGCCTCAGCGCCGTCCGGTCGTGCCCTGAACCCTGGCATTTCTGTCCCGGCCTTTATGCTTTCTAATTGCGTCATGGCGAATTATCGACTGTTTACAGGAAAACTTGTCTCCTGGCAGTCGGTCGCTTTCCTGGTTTTCAGCGCGAGCCTGTCTTTTGCGGGCGTCGAACTGGACCGGATGCTGTCGCTGGCGGGCCAGCGTTATGGGGATAGCGGGGTGGCCTCGGTGGCAGCCTGGCGTGATTTGCTGAATCAGACCTCCAGCCAGTCCGACGCCGTCAAGCTGCGGTGGGTCAATGACTTTTTCAATCGCCGAATCCGTTTCGGCGACGACAGCGACATCTGGGGCAAGCAGGACTACTGGGCGACCCCGCTCGAGGTGTTGGGCCGAGGAGAGGGCGACTGCGAAGACTTCGCCGTCGCCAAATATGTGACGCTCAAACTGCTGGGAATTCCGTCCGAGAAAATGCGGATGACCTACGTCAAGGCACGCATCGGCGGGCCGCAAAGCACCCTCGTCCAGGCCCACATGGTCCTGAGCTATTATCCGGTTCCAGGCGATGAGCCTCTGGTGCTGGACAACCTGATTTCGGATATACGGCCTGCATCCCGACGCAGCGATCTGACCATGGTCTTCGGCTTCAACACCGAAGGGCTGTGGGTGGGTGGAGTGAATCCCCGTGCGGCGAGCACATCACAACGGCTCTCAAAATGGCAGTCGGTGCTTGCCAGGATGCGGGAAGAAGGAATCGATTGAAACACCTTTTGCTCAGGAAAATGTCATGTCACTAACCAAGCAACTCTGGCTTGCCATCGCAGCGATCATGACCCTCGCGTTCGGGATCAGTCTTATGGTCAGCGTGTGGTCTGCAAAAAGCTATCTGGAGGATCAGCTGCGGCTGAAGAATCTGGACAATGCCAACTCGCTGGCCCTGTCGATGTCGCAGATCGAAAAAGACCCGGTGCTGATCGAATTGCTGCTGTCCGCGCAATTCGACATCGGCCACTACAAGCAGATCAAGCTGACTTCGCCGACCGGCAAGGTGATGATTGATCGGGTCAGCGATGTCGTAATCGACCAGGTGCCCGCCTGGTTTGTCAGCCTGATCCCGTTGCAAACCGAGCCCGGCATCGCCCAGGTGCAGGATGGCTGGCGCCAGTACGGCACCCTGACCGTGGCCAGCCACAACCGCTTCGCCTACCAGGCCTTGTGGGAGGGCAACCGCAGGCTGCTGGGCTGGTTTTTGGCCAGCGCGCTGCTATGCGGCCTGATCGGGTCGCTGATCCTGCGTTCCATTACCCGTCCGCTGGGGGAGGTGGTCAATCAGGCTGAAGCGATCGGTGCACGCCGCTTCATCACCATCCAGGAACCACGCACGCAGGAGTTCCGCAGTGTGGTTCGGGCCATGAATGCGCTGTCCACCCAGGTGCGCACCATGCTCGGCGAGGAATCCGCACGACTGGAGCAACTGCGGCGGGACGCACAGTACGACGCACTGACCGGCCTGCTGAACCGGGAACATTTCCTGAAAAAACTGCAGTATGCGCTGGCGGACGAAAGCACGGCCCCAACCGGCGCGCTGTTCATTCTCCGCCTGCCCGATCTCATCAAGCTGAACCGGGAACTGGGGCGCGAGGCCACGGACACGCTGCTGAAGCGGGTGGCGGGTGCGTTGCAGGAATCCTGCCCGGACGAGTCCTGTCAGATCGGCCGCCTGAATGGGTCCGACTTTGCCGTGCTCGCCCCCAACGTCGATTCGGTCGCCGAACTGGCACAGCAGATTTTTGCCCGCGCCCGGCTGTCGATCAACGACCCGAGTGCCGCCGCTGAAAATGACGTACTGCTGGGCGCCGCCGTCTATCGGCACGGCGATCCGGTATCGCAGGTGTTGTCACGTGCCGATGTGGCCTTGGGCCGTGCAGGACAGGAAGGCGGCAGCGCGGTCGAGGCAGGGGACCCCGATGTCGAATGGAAACCCGTGCCCAGTCTGGTTGCCACCTGGAAAATCCTGATCGATACGGCCCTGAGGCAGAAGCGGGTTCAGTTCGTGACCTACCCGGTGCTGGACGCCGAGGGCAAGCTGATTCACTACGAGGCCCCCGCACGCATGCAGAACATCCAGAACTCGCAATGGATGCCGGCCCAGGAGTTCATGCCCTGGGCCAGCCGGCTGGGCCTCGCCGAAAGCATCGACAAGGCGGTGTTCGACTGCGCGCTCGACTGGCTGGAAACGAACGAAGGGCCACTGTGCATCAATGTGTCCCCGCAGTCTGTGTGCGACCCCGTGCTGACCTCGCGCTATTTCAGGGCACTCAAGGGCAATCGGACGCTTGCGCGGAAACTCTGGATCGATGTTCCCGAGTTTGTCGCCTACCGCCATGCCAGGGAGTTCCGCGTGTTTTGTGAAACCCTCAAGCCGCTGGGCTGCAAAATCGGCCTGGAGCACGTCGGCAACCAGATTTGCCATATTGGCGAGCTGCATGACGTGGGACTCGATTACCTGAAGATCGACAGCGCCATCATTCGCGACATCGACCAGAGCGTCGGCAATCAGACATTCCTGCGGGGCCTGTGCACCATTGCCCACACCATGGGCATGATGAGCATCGCCGAAGGCGTGCTGAATCAGCAGGAGGCTGCGTGCCTGAAGGAGCTGGGTTTCAAGGGCATGACGGGACCGGGCATCGTGCTTGGCTGAGGGCGGCTGCCTCGCCAGATCGGCAGGCCGGCCTTAAATCGTTTCGTTGGCCCCGCCGAGGAGGTCGAGCGCGCCCAGCGACTGACGCATCGAGCGGCGCTCCATCAGCTTTTCCTGCGCGGGCAGCGGCAGGTCGGTAAATCGGATCACATCGCGGTCGATCAGCAGATCGATCAAGTCCTCCAGCACCCGCACCAGCCGCATGTCGGACTGCTGCAGCGTGCTTTGCTCCATGCCTATCCGGTTCATGAAGTCGAGCAGTTCCGGCGAAGCGGACGGCAATTCCTCCAGGCCATTTCCTGGCTCAAGGTGGACCGCGGCAATCTGCCCCTGCTCGTCACGTCTTATATAAGGCACGCTTTACTCCTGTTGCCCAAGGCACCACAAAAAACCAATTTTCTCACGATCAGTCGGTGATCAGCTTGCCCTTGCTCAGCAGATCCTGAATGATCTGCTGATCGGACGTGTAGCCCGCGACCAGATCGACGCCAGACAGATTGATGATCTGGTCCGGACCTGACATGGAGGCTCCCTGCGATTTCACTTCAAGCACCGTCGTGCTGGTGGTGGAGTCATAGCTGAAGTGCAGGTAGTCCGCCAGGTTGCCTGCGTCCGTTCCGCTGTGCGACTCGCCTTGCAGCAGGTCGCGCAGGTCGAGCTTGTCGCTGCTTGCGGCGCTGTCGAAGTCGGTGACGGTGTCGATGGCGGGCGAGCCGGCCGTGCCGTGGTCGCTGAGTTCCCACTTGAAGACGTCCGCACCGAGCCCGCCGGTGAGGGTGTCGTTGCCGGCGCCGCCGATGAGGAGGTCGTTGCCAGTGCCGCCATCGAGCAGGTCGTCACCCGTGCCGCCCTCCAGTCGATCGGCACCTTCGCCGCCGACGAGTTGGTCGTTGCCGCCGCCGCCGATCAGGACGTCGTTGCCGGCATTGCCGATCAGGATGTCGGCATCGTTGCCGCCGAGGATGATTTCATCGTCGGCGCCGCCGATCAGGGTATTGCCGGAAACGGCGTACACGCTGGCGGAGGCGTCGGTCGATACGCCGTTCTCGGTGAGGGTATAGTCGAACTGACCGGCCTGCCCGAGCGGGCCGTTGACCTGGTCGATGGTCAGCAGCAGGTTGTAGGCAGTGTCCGTTGTGCCCGACGTCTGCAGGCGAATGAAGTATTCGCCCGATTCCGGCGCGTTGAACCACGCGTTCGGTGCGTTGCCGACGTTCCCCAGTGCCACGACCTGCCACACGCCGTTCGTGTCAAGGTACTCGACCTGCCCGTTGATGGTCTGGCTCTGGTTATCCACGTCGATGAACAGGCGCTCGCCGGCGTTCAGACTGACTTTGACGTAATCGGTGTCGCGCGTGCCGCCGGAGTTGTCGAGTGTTCCACTCAACACCCGCGTGCTGCCGGCCACGTCGACGGCCCAGGCCTGGCCACCGGGTAGCGTCGTGCCGAAGCGGCTGCGGTCGGTGAGGTCCACGGCGCTTTCGCGAACGTTGTTCACCGGCACGCCGATGGTGTCCGCGGATTCGGTCGTGATGCCGATTGCGCGCACCGGGAGGCTGGACGGGGTGAAGGTGACGGTCGACGTACCATCCACCGTACCGTTCACCGCGTTCTGCGACCCGGTGACGCTGGCCGAGGCGCTCATCGAATCGTTGTGCATCAGTGCCGCGGCCGAAACCTGGATGGGCGTGCCGGGCGTCACATTGGTCAGGATGATGTCGCGGTTGGCGTCGAGGTTGGCGACGTAGTCGAGATGCATCGTCAGATTGATGGTCTTGGTGTCGCCATCGGCGTCGACCGCGGTGATCGCGAATACCTCGGACTGGCCCTGTGTCGTCGTGTTGAGCGTCAGCTGGTAGGAATACGCGCCGGTCAGGAAGTTGAGGCTGAATTCGCCGCCCTTAATGGTGTTGACGATCACGCTGTCCGGCCCCCCGCTCACGTAGCTGTAGGTGACACCGTCGATCACCACGCCCTGGATGGTTCCGCCATCCGCACCGAGCAGGAAGCCGCTGGTACCGTTGTTGGCCATCACCGAGACGTTGCCGAGCACAAAGCCTGCGTCGACGGTGGCGAGTAGCGTGTTGCTCAAGTCGGAAGCGTTGGCCACCTTGATGGCGTAATCCTCCTGGCCATTTCCGTCGGCGTCGGTGTTGGGGTAGGCGATCGGCAGCAGCGAGTTGAGGCCGACCTCGCCGATGCCGATGCCGAAGGCGATGTCCCCGTTGTTGCTAACGAAGGACTCCCACTGTGACTGCTGGGTGGCGCCGACCGCATAACCGGATGTGGGCTCGCCGTCCGAGATGAAGTAGAACAGCGTCTTGTCGGCGGCAGGCTGGCTGAAGCCGTCCATGACTGCGTCGAGCGCGCTCGAATACCGTGTTCCGCCGCCGGGCTGCAAGGCGTCGATGTAGTTTATCGCGCCATATTTGTCATCCACATACCAGGCGGATTCGTTGACCGTGGTGGAGAAATCGACGATCTGGACGTTCACGTTGCCGAGGCCGTCGTAGCGATCGAGCAGTTGGGCCAAGGCGGCCTTGGCGATTTCCATCCGCACGGTGGTCGGATCGAAGGACGCCGACGTGGCGTTGTTGCCGTTGGCGTCCCATGCCATGCTGCCCGAGCGGTCGAGGATGATGACCAGGTTGTAGGTCAGCGATTCCGACGCCGCCTGCAGCGTCTGGCTGATGTCACCGCCGATGGGCGCGTCATCCACCACGTTGAGGGTGAGTGTGGAATTGGATGTCTGGCCGGAGAAGCTGTCCGTCAGCGTGTAGGTGAACGCCGGCTGGTCGTTGACCCCTTCGGTCGTGCGCGCGTTCAGGGTATAGCTGTAGTCGCCCGCGCGGTTGCCGCCGAAATCCTCCGTGTAAACCGTCAAGGTGCCGGTGGCGTTGGTTACCGTGATGATGCCGTTGGCGCCGGCCGACTGGCCCGCCACGCTGGTGATGCTGGTTGTGGCACTGACGCCTGCGTCATTGTCGAGCAGGTTGCCCGTCGCCGTCGCCGTCGTCGGCATCGTGCCGGCCTGGGTGCCGCTGGAAAGGCCGGACTCGTAGACCGTTGCGTTGTCGGCCACGGCGAACGGCTGCGCGTCTGTCGTCACGGTCAGCGTCGTCGTCGAGGTGCTGCCGTCGGCGTCGGTCAGCGTATAGCTGAACACGTCCGGCGTGATCGCACTCAGATCCGGCTGCGCGGTGAGGCCGTTGACGCGATAGGTCGACATCATGCTGCCAGAGAAGACCAGATACTGGAAAGCAGAAGCTGTGTTTAGGTTCGCGGCCACTATGTCGCCGGCGGCCCCGGCTACTGATCCCGAGCTGACCAGCGCGCCGGCTGCATCGTAGGCGCGCCAGGTGGCGCTTTCTCCGGCCGAGAGGTTGGTCAGCGTGACGCTGGCCGAGCGGCTCGCCATGCCGATGTCAAGTACCAGATGCTCGTTGTTCTCGATGCGGTTGTTCGTGTTGTTGCCGGACGAGCTTTCCACGCCGATGCCGTCGTCGTTGGTGCCGGAATTGTTGCGGTAGCGGACATAGCCGGCCTGCGTGGCGTTCAGCGCGCTGAAGTTCAGACCGTTGGCGGCATTGCCGCCGATGAAGGGCGTGGGCGTGGCGCCACCGTCGAAACCCCAGGCCCCCACACCCGCTGCACTCCAGCCGGCAAGGTTGGAACTCGTCGGCACGACGATGTTCTGGATCGCGGACACGTAGCTGTAGCTGCCATCCGGCGCAATCGTCAGGGTGCCGTTGGACGTGGTCAGCGTCCACACGCCGCCCGCAAGAACGCCTGGCGTGCCGCCGGAACTCACACCGCTGATTTGCGCGGCCTCGGCGCCCAGCGCGTCGGCGCCGGTTCCGGTTCCGCCAGCGCCCGTGATCACATTCCCGGTGATGGAGCCGCCGATGCCGACACTGTCCTGGTCGGGATTGGCCGTCGGCGCGGTATCGGTGATATCGATCGACACGGTCGTCCAGCCCGACAGGTTAGTGCCGTCGGACACCCGGTACACGAAGCTGTCCACGTCGGATATCGCGTCGGCGTGGTTACGAACCGGGGCGGTGTACGAGAAGGAGCCGTCCGTGTTCATCACCACCGTGCCGCCCAGGGCGGTCGTGATCGACGTCACGCCGTTCGCTGCCAGGGCGGGAGAGCCTGCCGTGGTCGCCACCAGCGCCACGGCCAGGATCGGGCTGTCCGCGTCGGTATCATTGGCCAGAACGCTGCCGCGCGTCACCGTGCTGCCCTCTGCGGCAGCGTAAGCGTCGGCCGTGCCCACGGGGGCAAAGTCGTTGTCGGTGATGTTGCCGGTGCCGGCCATGCCGCCGACGGTGAGCGTGAAGGCCTCGGCCGGTTCATTGACCGTATCGTTGACGGTCGGCACGGTGACCGTGAAGCTGGTGACGCCGGCC
>JBAVWB010000037.1:0-6557 GCA_049697615.1 Thiobacillus sp.
CCCTGTCCCTGGCGCGGACCGCCACGGCCCTGCGGCGGACGCGGCGGGCGCTCTTCGGACATCAGGTCGGCCTTGGCCGGCGGAACGAAGCCCGGCTCGATTTCGACCCGCACGATCGAGCGCTTGATCAGCTTCTCGATGTCGCGCAGGTAGCTCAATTCCTCGTCATCCACCAGCGACAGCGCCGAGCCGGTTGCCCCGGCGCGGCCGGTGCGGCCGATGCGGTGGACGTAGTCTTCCGCCACGTTGGGCAGTTCAAAGTTCACCACCTGCGGCAGCTGGTCGATGTCGATGCCGCGCGCGGCGATGTCGGTCGCCACCAGCACGCGCACGCTGCCGTCCTTGAAGCTGGCCAGCGCCTTGGTGCGCGCCGACTGGCTCTTGTTGCCATGGATCGCGGCGGCAGCAATGCCGTCCTTGATGAGCTTCTCGGCCAGCTTGTTGGCGCCGTGCTTGGTGCGGGTAAACACCAGCACCTGCTGCCAGTTGTGGTGCTTGATCAGGTGCGCCAGCAGATCGCGCTTGTGCGCCTGCGGCACCCGGTGCATCGACTGCTCGATGATTTCCACCGCGGTGTTGCGGCGCGCGACTTCAACGCTCTTCGGGTTGTTCAGCAGGCCGTTGGCGAGCGTCCTGATCTCGTCGGAGAAGGTCGCCGAGAACAGCAGGGTCTGGCGCTGCTTCGGCACCACGGCGAGCACTTTCTTGATGTCGCGGATGAAGCCCATGTCGAGCATGCGGTCGGCTTCGTCGAGCACCAGGATTTCGACGCCGGACAGGTCCACCGTCTTCTGCCCCATATGGTCGAGCAGGCGGCCCGGCGTCGCCACCAGGATGTCCACGCGCGATTTCAACGCCTTGAACTGCGGGTTGATGTTGACCCCGCCGAACATCACCATCGAGGTGAGCGACAGGTATTTGCCGTAGGTCTTGACCGATTCCTCGACCTGCGCGGCGAGTTCGCGCGTCGGCACCAGGATCAGGCAGCGCGGGCGGCCCGGCTTGGGGGCCTGCGCAGCGCGCGTCGACAGGTGGTGCAGGATCGGCAGGGTGAAGCCGGCGGTCTTGCCGGTGCCTGTCTGCGCGGCGGCGAGCAGGTCGCCGCCCGCCAGCACCTGCGGAATGGCCTGCGCCTGGATCGGGGTGGGCGTGGTGTAGCCGGCATCGGCAATCGCACGCATGATGGGTTCGGCCAGGCCAAGCTCGTTAAAGCCCGGGGTGGCAAGGGTCGTTTCGGTAGTCATGTGGTTTTTTCCTGCGACGGCCTGTTGCGCTTGTGGCAACACCAATCGAGGCAGACGAATAGGGGATCGTGAGATCGGGGTAAGAGAGCCGCGCACCGATTGGCTGGGTGCGGGAGGGCGCACTATACCGGCTGAGCCCTGATGCGGCAATGCATTTCTGCCGCCGGCATGCGGGAATGAAAAAGGACCGGCACAGGCCGGTCCTTTTTCGATGTTCGGGCTGGTGGGCAGTACAGGGCTTGAACCTGTGACCCCCGCCGTGTGAAGGCGATGCTCTACCGCTGAGCTAACTGCCCCGAAGCGGCGCGAATTAAACCACAACCGACCCGGCGAGGTCAATTTAGGGACGCCCGACCGTATTTAACCCAGCCGGGTAAAATGGCCCCTTTTTCCGCCCGGCCCCGCCATGATCCGCACCCGCTTCGCCCCCTCCCCCACCGGTTTCCTGCATATCGGCGGCGCGCGCACCGCGCTGTTCTCGTGGGCGTTTGCGCGTCACCACGGCGGCCAGTTCATCCTGCGCATCGAGGACACCGACATCGCGCGCTCGACCCCCGAGGCGGTGCAGGCGATTCTCGACGGCATGGCCTGGCTGGAGCTGAACCACGACGAAGGTCCGTTCTACCAGACCCAGCGCCTGTACCGCTACAAGGAAGTGATCGAGCAGATGCTGGCCGCCGGCCAGGCCTATCTCTGCTATTGCAGCACCGAGGAGCTCGACGAAATGCGCGAGGCACAGCGCTTGCGCGGTGACAAGCCGCGTTACGACGGCCGCTGGCGCCCGGAGCCCGGCAAGACGCTGCCGGTGGCGCCGTCCGGCGTGCAGCCGGTGGTGCGCTTCAGGAATCCGACCGAGGGCACGGTGGCGTGGAATGACCTGGTGAAAGGCGTGATCGAGTTTGCCAACGCCGAGCTCGACGACCTCATCATCGCGCGCGGCGACGGCACGCCCACCTACAACTTCTGCGTGGTGGTCGACGACTGGGACATGCAGATCAGCCACGTCATCCGCGGCGACGACCACGTCAACAACACCCCGCGCCAGATCAACATTTTGAAGGCGCTGGGCGCGACGGTGCCGCTATACGCCCACCTGTCGATGATCCTCGGCGACGACGGCACCAAGCTCTCCAAGCGCCACGGCGCGGTGTCGGTGATGCAGTATTTCGAGGAAGGCTATCTGCCGGAAGCGGTGATCAACTATCTGGCGCGGCTCGGCTGGTCGCACGGCGACGCCGAACTCTTCAGCCGCGAAGAGTTTGTGCAGTGGTTCGACCTCGACCACATCACGCCCTCGGCCGCGCAGTTCAACACCGAAAAGCTGCGCTGGCTCAACCAGCAGTACATCAAGGCGGCCGACGACGCGCGGCTGGCGGGTCTCGTTCGTCCCTTCCTGGTGCGCAACGGCGCCAACCCGGACGACGGCCCCGATCTCGCCGCCGTGTGCGCGCTGGTGAAGGAGCGTGCCGCCACCATCGAGGAACTGGCCGACGCCGCCACCCTGTTCTACCGCACCCTGCATCCCACGCCCGAACTGCTGGCGCAGCATGTCACGCCCGAGGTGCTGCCGGCACTGGCCGACCTCGCCAACCGCTTCGAAGCGCTGACCTGGGAACGCGCCGCCATCAGCGCCGCGTTCAAGGAAACCCTGGCCGCCCATGGCCTGAAGATGCCGAAGCTGGCGATGCCGGTGCGCGTGCTGGTGACCGGCGAACCGCAGACGCCGGCGATCGACGCCACGCTGGAACTGATCGGCAAGGAGAAGGTGGTTTCACGCCTGAAAGCCGCGCTGTAGGCCGCACACTCGCGGGCGATTCCGCTATAATGCGCGCTGTTTTTCGCCGCTGTAGCTCAGTTGGTAGAGCAGCGCATTCGTAATGCGAAGGTCGCCAGTTCGATTCCGGCCAGCGGCACCAGTCACATGAAGGGCTTGGCTTCGGCCAAGCCCTTTATTCATTTGTGCTTCCCTCATTTCGCCCCGGCTTCAGCAGGCCCGGCGCCGCCGCAGGTGCCGCACCATCGCAAGCACCGCCAAAGCGGCGATCACGTGCTTGATCGTATGCCCGCTCACCCACCCGCCGGTCAGCGCGAATACGGGGCGGTCGCTCAGATCGAACATAAAAGCCAGCAGATACAGCCCGAGGACCGCCAGGATGGCGCGGTCGCCGCTGTACCGCGGCGGATAGCGCCACAGCAGCAGCGGAATCAGCAGCATGGGAATCAGTTGCATCAGCAGGTAGAAACGCAGGTCGCCCATTCCATGCGCCTCGCTCCGGCCCCACCAGACCGCACTGCCGAGGCCGGCCGCGACGAACAGCGGCAGCAGCCGCAGCCCGGCCTGCGGGCTGACGCGCTCGGACACGATGGCAGCGAACCAGGCCATGAACGCCAGCATCATCGCCAGGCGATCCCACAGCAGCCGCGCGTTGTCGGGGGCGAGGTGGTAATAGCCCGAGCCAAAGCCGACCAGGATCATGGCAAAAAAAGTCAGCCGGTAGGGCCAGGCTTCGCGCCGGTCGCGCCAGACGCCCTGCCCCCGCTGCATGAAGAACAGGCCGATTGCCCCCGCCAGCATGAACAGGGCGTTGGACGCGGTGTCGAGGCAATTGGGCAGCCCCCAGCAGGCGCGCTGATCGGCGAAGTTGTGATAGCCGGGCGGCTGCGCAATCGGCGGCAGCATCCAGGCGACCCCGGCCAGGACAGCGGCCAGCAGCCACGGGCCGAGCGCCCGGCGGAGGGACGGTTGCAGGTTCATGCGTCCGCCTCCCGCTCGGCCAGCAGCAGGTCGATCACGCGCCACAGCCGCCACAGGTCGGGCAGATCCTCTTGCCAGAATCGCCACGTCAGCAGGTTCGGCGCACTGAGATCGACATGCCCGAGGACGCGCTGGATGAGGAACACGCGGGCCTGCCCCTCCGGCGCAGCATCTGCGAGCGCCGGGCTTTCCGGCCAGGGGATGAGATTGTCGTTGCGGCCGTGCACCAGGATCAGTCGCGCCTTCAGCGGCCGGAGGTCGTGGCGCGCGAGATCGAGTTGGTCGATATCGGCGCGCATGCGAATGGGCAACTGCGCGAACAGCTCGTCAAACCGGGCGGGGTCGTCGTTGACGGCCAGTTCATACACCGCGCGCGCGCCCTTGCTCAATTGAGCGGCGAGCGGCGACAGGTCGGCGTCGGGGTCACGCGTGCGCTGCGCCACCATGCGGTCGAAGACGTCGCGGTCGGCCTCGTTCTCGAGGTAATCGAGGCTGGAATAGGCCAGCACCATCCGGCCGGTATCGTCCGGGGTGATGCGCTGCGAGTGGCCGTCATGCTCGAACCAGCCGGTGGTGAAGAAGCGCATGGCGCGCGGCAGGTCATGGTAGCCGCCCACCCCGACAACGAAGCGCACCCGGTTGCGGATGTCATCCTGCAGCGCCGCGAGCAGCGCGGGCCCCACCGAGTAGCTGAAGGCGAACATCCCGGCACGGCCTTCCGGCGCCAGTTCCGGGCGGCTGGAAACATAGGCGAAGGCATCGGCGATTTCCTGCACATCCGCAGGCCGGATGCGCAATGCCCGATAGCCCGCGATCTCAGGCGCCAGCACCGCAAATCCGGCGCGCGCCAGGGTGGTGGCGAACGCCACCAGTCGCGGGTCGTCCTTGCTCATCGGCACTGCGCCGGGTACGGCGACCAAGGCTGCGCGCGGGCAGTGCGACGCATGCGCCTGGCCCGGCACGCCGCAGCCTTCCAGCGTGGCCGGCAGATAGAGATCGGCGTGGTGCACACGGCCCGACACCGTGTAGGAGAGGTTTTTCCGCAGCGGTTTCTGCGTCGTCTGCTTGAGCCTGGAATCGGCGCTACCGGCGGCAAAGTCCTGCAGCACGAGCGCCGCTTCGTAGTGCCGCGCCGGCATGCATCCCGTCAGCGCGATCAGGAGGAAAACGGTGAAAGCGAGCGCCGCCCCCCGCAAGCGGGAACGCGGGGTGGCGACCATCAAGGCATTCCGGGTCAAGCCGTGCCGCCGGGACCGATCAGCAGCACGTCGCACGCCGCAGCATAGGCCACGTCCTTGCTCACACTGCCCAGCAGCCAATCCTGCAAGCCGCCGCCATAGCCATGCCGCCCCAGAACAACCAGGTCGACGTGACCCTCCTCGATGCACTGGCAGATCGCGGCGGGAGGAAAGCCTGGTTGGACCAGGCGCCCGACTGGCGCACCTTTTTCGATAGGCCCCAGCAGTGCATCCAGCTGTTTTTCGGCATCTGCGCACAGGCGCGTGAGCCAATCCGTGATGTCTACCCGGACAAACTTCGCCTTGCGCAAACGCTGCTCGACCTCGCTTCCCAATACGTGCAGCGCTTCCACCCGCGCACCATCGGCGAGACTGATGGCATGGCTGACCACCGCAGCCGACACCGGGGAAAAATCCACCGCCGCCAACACCTTGCGATAAGCCTCATCCGCCGGATTTTTGACGATGAGCACCGGGCAGGCGGCCACTCTAAGCAGGCGCGATGCGGTGGACCCGAGGAACAGGTCCATGAGCGTGCTCTCACCGCGCGACCCGGACACCATCAGGTCGGCCGACACCTCCTGTGCATAGGCGGCGATTTCGGTATGAGCCCTGCCTATACGGGTGACGGGATGGATGCGAATACCAAACTGTTTGGACAGGGTGGCCGCAAGGGCATCCAGCCGGGTCTGCTCCGCCTGCTGCAAATCCTGATCGCTGTGGCCGAATTCATCCGGGGTCAACGTCAGGCCGGGGTAGAGATCGAGGGGGCGCACCACATGCAGCAGGTGCATTTCGGCCTGGTGTTGTTTGGCAATGCGCGCGGCGCGCTGCACCGCCCGTTCGGAAAAAGGGGAAAAATCGGTGGCGGCAACGATACGGCGGAGACTGGGCATGGGTCACTCCCGGGAAATGGGCGGCTTGAACTATTCATCATAGTCATCCCGTCGAAATCGCAGCCTGGGCATCACACCCTGCCTGCATCCCCTGTCGTCACATGGCCATTTGCAGGGACGGTCCTTGCCGGCAAGCGGCAAGACTTCGGATTGGCGCGTGCGACAAGCCCAATGACCTTGCGTCATGAGCCGGCAATGCGCCTGATGGCGATTGCCTGTCGCAGTGACGCACCGGGCCTTTATTGGGACACGCCCGCAAAAGGCCCGGTGGCACTGTGCAGCAATTTAGCCGATGGCGGCTTCGGTGCTGTTCTTGTCGCCCTTGTTGTCGACCCAGCTGACGGCGACCTTGTCGCCGGCTTTTGCGCCCTTGACCTTGAAGCCCAGGAAGGGGTTCTTGGACACGGCGGGGCCGATATCGGCA
>JBAVWB010000038.1:0-2277 GCA_049697615.1 Thiobacillus sp.
CATCGGGCGGCGCCAGGGCGGCGCCCCAGACGGCCAGCGCAATCATTGCCGCCACCCGGCGCGGCAGGGAAAGCGCCATCAACAGTGCCAGCGCGGGCGCCAGGCACCAGGCGTACAGCTCGCGCCATGCTTTTGCCCCCTCTGCCGCGACAGGATCGCCGGGCAGGGCTGCGATCCCGCTGTCATGCAGGGACGACCAGTCGGCATCGCCATCGTCGACCACCGCGAAGCGCCCGCCCGTTGCCTGCGCCCACTGGCGATAGGATGAAGCGGCCATGCGGCTTTGCACCGGCACCCCGTCCTGTTCCGCAAAGCCGCCATCCGGCAGCGGCACCGGCGCGCCCGCCTCGCTGGAAAGGCCCAGCACGAACAGCGGCAGCCGGGCGTCACGAAAGCGGTCCACGGCCGCCTGCGCCGCCGCATCGACGCTGCCGGCCTCGGCGTCGGTCAGCAGCAGGATGGCCTTGTCGCGGCCGGGCGCGGCAGCGAGCTGCGCGCGCGCCAGGTCGAGCGCGGCGGCGAGGTTCGTTCCCTGCGCCTCGATCAGGCGGGGGTCGACCTGGTCAAGCGCACGCTGCAGCAGCGCCACATCGTCGGTGGGCGGCAGCAGCACGCCCGCCTCGCCGGCATAGAGGATGAGCCCCACCCGCTCGCCCTGCAGCCGCGGCAGCCAGTCCAGCAGTTCGAGGCGCGCGCGGGTGAGCCGATCGGGCGAGATGTCGGTGGCGCGCATCGAGGCGGACACGTCGAGCACCGCCATCACCGTCAGCAGGTGGCGCTGCGCGGGCTGGCCGTCTTGCACGTCCAGCGGCAGGCGCGGCCCGGCGGCGGCCAGCGCCAGCAGCCCCCAAGCCAGCCCATGGACCAGCGTGCGCCAGCGCCCTCCTGCCTGCGCGACAGGCTGGTTTGCCGCCCACGGCAGCAGATCGGCATCGGCATAGCGCAACAGCCGCGCCTGCCGCGCCCGCCGCCACCAGACGAACACGAGCGGCAACGCCGCCAGTCCCAGCCACAGCGGTTCGCGCCAGTGCAGGTGCAGCAGGCTCTCGATCATGTGCTCTGCCTGAGGGTGAGCCAGCGCGCACCGGCCAGCGCAGCCGCAGCTAGCGCCAGCAGGGTCCAGTACCACTCACGCACCTGGCGATGTTGCGCCGGGCGCGACAGGGTCGGTTCGAGCTGGTCGATGGCGCGGATCACGCGCGCGGCGTCGTCGGCGCTGGCGATCGAGAAGTGCTGGCCGCGGCTGAGCCGCGCGAGGTCGACCAGATCGGGCTGGGGATCAGGCACGGCGACATTGCCGCCACGCGCAGCGCGACCGGCCGCAAAGGGGTCGCTGCCGAACTGCAGGGTGTGGATCGCCACCCCGGCCTGGCGCGCCACGGCCAGCGATTCGGAGGGCGTCAGCGTGCCGGCGTTGTTGTCGGCGCCGTCGCTCACCAGGATCACGGCGGGGCGCAGGCGGCGCGTGTGGACCTGCTTCAGCGCCATGCCGAGGGCGTCGCCGAGCGCGGTGTCGGGCCCCGCCATGCCGACCTGAAGCCGCTGGATCTGCGCGATGGCGTGCACCCGATCGAAAGTCGGCGGGGTCAGCGTCGCCACTTCGCTGCCGAACACGATGACGCCGAAGCGGTCGCCGGGACGGCCCTTGATGAAGCGGGCGAGCGTGTCCTTCAGCACCGTCATGCGCTCGACTTCGAGATCGCCCTGCCTGAAATCGCGGATGCTCATGGTGAGCGAGGTGTCGATCAGCAGCACCATGTCGCGCCCTTCCGGCGGCGGCGTGATCCAGTCGCCGACCTGGCGCGGCTGCGCCAGCGCCAGCACCAGCAAGCCGAACGCCAGCGCGCGCAGCAGGACCGGCCGGCGCAGGGTGGGCGCGGGCAGTTGATCCACCGCCGCCAGCGGCAGCGCCGGATGGTTGAGCACCACGCCCGCCGCGTCGCCGCCCTGGCTTGCCCCCGACGCCCGGCGCCAGACCAGCCAGGACCAGACCGCGACCGGCAGCAGCAGGGCAAGCCAGAGCGGCTGCGCCAGCTCAAATCCGAGCGGCAGTCCCCATTCAGACATGGCGTTCCCAGGCACGCGCGGTTTCGCACAGCACCGCCAGCGCGGCGTAGCCATCGGGCGGCGGTGGCGCAAAGCGCAACTGTTCAAGCGCCTTCACCCACTCGGACCAGGCGGCGGGATCGATTCCGGATGGACACTGCAGAGCTACCGCCCGCGGCAGGCGGTAGCGTGCTCGTGCCCAGGCGTCGAGCCGCGCGGCCAGTGCCGGCA
>JBAVWB010000039.1:0-15421 GCA_049697615.1 Thiobacillus sp.
CAGTTGAGCGGCAAGGCGCGCGACGCGGCCTGGCTCGCGGTGCAGGCGGCGCAAGGGCCGGCTGGCTCTCTGGTGGCGCTGGGTGCGGACGAGGCCGGCGAAGGCGGCGATGAGGGTGGCATTTGGGGCACGCTGTTCGCCGCGCTGACGCTGGACGGCTGGGTGGCGATCGGCATCCTTGCGGTGATGCTGGTGATTGCGATCTGGATCATGATCGTCAAGGCGATTTATGTGAACCGCGTGGACCAGGCCAACCGCCAGTTCATGCACAAGTTCCGCGAGCTGTCGACCGACCTGGGGGCGATCGAGAAAGCGCACGGGATAGCCGACCAGTACAGGCACTCTTCGCTGTACCGCCTCTACCACGTCGCCACGGTCGAGCTGTCGCACCGTTTCAAGGATACCGATGCCGCACATCTGGCGGATAAGAGCCTGTCACCGCAGTCGCTCGAAGCGATTCGCGCCAGCCTGGACACCGGGCTGGTGAAGGAAACCACGCTGATGAACAAGCTCATGGTGCTGCTCACCATTGCGATTTCCGGCGGGCCGTTTATTGGTCTGCTGGGCACGGTACTGGGGGTGATGATCACCTTTGCCGTGATTGCCGCCACCGGCGACGTCAACGTGGCGGCGATTGCGCCCGGCATCGCGGCAGCGTTGATGGCGACCGCAGCCGGGATGGCAGTGGCGATTCCTGCCCTGTTTGGTTACAACTATTTGAACTCACGCATCAAGGCCATCACCTCCGACATGCGCGTGTTCAACGATGAGTTAATCACCAAAATGGCAGAAAACTACAGCCGCTAAACCGGCAACAGGATAACGGGAGAGCGCCATGCACGTTCAGGAAGACAACGAGCCTTACGACCAGATCAACGTGGTGCCGATGCTCGATCTGGCCTATGTGCTGCTGGTGATTTTCATCATCATGACCACCGCCTCGGTGCAGGGCATCAAGGTCAATCTGCCGAAGGCGAGCAATGCACCCAGCCTGGCCAAGCCGCAGACCAAAGCAATCACGATTACCGAGGGCGGGCAGATTTTTCTCGATACCTACCCGGTCAGCCTGGACGAATTACGCACCCAGCTTGGTGCGTTGAAGGCCGCCAATCCCGAGCTGCCGGTGGTGGTCAAGGGCGACACCGTGGTGGAGTACGGCCGCGTGATGGAAGTGCTGGAACTGCTGGGCCAGCTCGATATCACCCAGCTCGGTCTCGTCACCCAGAAGCTGGTGAAGTAAATGATCGGGGACGGCAGTAAACCCGCCTGGATGCGCTGGGGCGGTGCCGCGCTGGCTCTGGTTGTCGCCGTGCTGCTCGTGCTGTGGCTAAGAGATGTGCTGCTGTCGGCCAAGCCGTCCAAACCGATGAAGCTGCAGCAGATCACCCTGATTCGCCCGCCGCCGCCGCCGCCCAAGCCGCCGGAAGAGAAGCCGCCCGAGCCGGAGGTGAAGGATGAGGTGAAGATCGACGAGCCGCAGCCGACACCCGAACCGCAGCAGGCCGACGCGCCGCCGCCCGGCCCCGACCTGGGCGTGGACGCCGAAGGCAGCGGCGACGGCGACGGCTTCGGGCTGATCGGCAAAAAGGGCGGCGCGGATTTGATCGGAAGCGGAAGCGGAAAAGGCAACCCGTGGGCCTGGTACGACGCGCTGGTGAACGATGCGGTGAACTCGGCATTCCAGGCGGCGCTGGCGCGTGAAAAAGCGCTCAAGAACAAGAGCTACAAGGTGATTGTGAAAGTGTGGCTCGACAGCAGCGGCAAGGTGGACCGGGCCCAGCTCGTCGACAGCACAGGCGATGCCCGGGCGGACGACGTGCTGAAGGAGGCGTTGAATGGCATGCGCGCCCTGCGCGACGGCCCGCCGGCGGACATGCCGCAACCGATGAAAATCCGCGTGACTTCACGCGCCTGAGAACAAACAAGAGAACGGTATGACGATACGAAAGAAACTGCTGGCGATTGCTGTGGCTGCTGTGTGTTCGGGCAGCGCAGCGGCGGCGACCGACGACGAGCGCGCCAGGGTCGAGGTGCTGCACGAAACCACGCTGAATCTGATCCAGTTGCTGGTGGAGCAGGGCGTGCTGAAACAGGAAGCCGCCGATGAAATGCTGAAGAAGGCCGAACTGCGCGCCGCCGAAAAATCTGCGCAGGCCCAGGCCGCCGAAGCGAAGACCGGCAAGGGCGTGGTGCGCGTGACCTATATTCCCGAGGTCGTCCGCAACGAGATCCGCGAGCAGATCCGCGAGGAGGTGGTCGCGCAGGCGAAGCAGGAGCGCTGGGGCGACATCAACGCGGTGCCCGAATGGATCGACCGGCTGAAATGGGAAGGCGACATCCGTCTGCGCTATCAGGCCGACCTGTTCGGCGACGGCAACGCGACGCCCCCGTATTTCCAGAACATCGGCCAGGACATCGACAACACGCAGGAAGACCGTCACCGCGAGCGGATGCGCCTGCGTCTCGGCCTCAACGCCAACGTCGTGTCGGGCGTGGATGCCGGCATACGCATCACCACCGGCAACACGTCCGACCCGGTCTCCACCAACCAGACGCTCGGCAACACCGCCAACAAGTATTCGCTGGTGCTCGACCGCGCCTTTCTCAGGCTCACCCCGCTCGAAGAACTGACCCTCAGCGGCGGCCGCATTCCCAATCCCTTCTTCAGCACCGATCTGGTGTGGGACGACGACCTGAATTTCGAAGGCGTTGCCGCCACCTTCCGGCCCTGGCCGAACGCGGAACGCGTCTGGCGGCCGTTCGTCACGGCGGGCCTCTTTCCCCTGCAGGAAGTCGACGAAAACGGCATCGACGTGCGCGCGAAGGACAAGTGGCTGGTCGGAATTCAGGGTGGTGCCGAGTGGGCGCCCAGCCTGACGACGCGGATCAAGGCCGGTGCGAGCTACTACGATTACCGGAACATCGCAGGCATCCCCAACCCCGCGCTGCACGACATCTTCAACAATGCGACTGCGGTGCGTTCTCCGCAAAAAGGCAACAGCCTCATCAATATCGACAACGACGGCGACACCGACACCAATCTGTGGGCCCTGGCGGCCGATTACCGCATCGCCAACCTGACCCTGGTGGCCGATTTTTCCCAGTTCGATCCCATCCATGTGATCGGCAGCGTCGACTGGGCGCGCAACGTCGGTTTCGATCGTGCCGAGATCCTGGCGCGCACCGGGCAGGACATCGAGCCGGAAACCGACGGCTACCAGGTCAAGCTCACCATCGGCTATCCCAAGGTCAACGATTTCGAGAAATGGCAGGCCTTCGTCGGCTACCGCTACCTGGAACGCGACGCCGTGCTCGACGCCTTCACCGATTCCGACTTCCACCTTGGCGGCACCAACGCCAAGGGATTCATGATCGGCGGTTCCTACGGCCTCTACAAGAACACCTGGTTATCGGCGCGCTGGATGTCGGCCGACGAAATCAGCGGATTGCCGCTTTCCATCGACGTGTTCCAGCTCGATCTCAATGCCACGTTCTAGAATCGTCTGCCTGCTGGCTGCGCTGATTTCCGCGCCGGCGTGTGCGGATCAGCCCTGGGAGTCGGCCGAACTTGGCTGGCTGATCCGGCCGGAAGCGCAGCCGCTCGCAAGCAAGCGGGCGTTGCGACCACCCGAGGCGTTCGCGCGCATCCAGGCCGACGGAAATGATGTCCAGCCCCAACCGGCGCAAGGCGAGGCGGCCAGGCTACTGGAAGCTGCCGCGCGGCAGGATGTGGGCACGGCAAAGGCATTGCTCGAAAGCGGCGTTAGCCCCAATGCGCGCGATTACTGGGGCGACAGTCCCTTGATGGCCGCGGTGCGTCACGACAATGTCGAACTGGTGCAGCTTCTTCTCGATGCCGGCGCCGATACCGAGGCCCGCTGGCGGGGATACACGCCGCTCGCGCAGGCTGCGATCAAGGGCAATTTACCGGCGACCCGGCTGTTGCTGCGTGCCGGGGCGAACCCCGATCGTGCGAATGTCGAAGGCGATGCGCCCCTGCACGCTGCGATACGCAAGGGGCACGCGGGCATCGTGAGCGCGCTCGCGGCGTCGCATCCCGACTTCCGTCGCTACGATCGCGATGGCCGCACGCCGCTGGCGCTCGCGACCACGTCGGGGCAATACGCCATCGCCGACACCCTCGTCGACGCGGGTGCGCCGCTGGAAGCGGGCGACAAGTATGCCCATACGCCGTTGTGGCTTGCCTATACTTACAACGATTTCAAGATGGTGCGCCTGCTGCTGAAACATGGCGCCGATGCGGCCGGCCTGCCCGGCCCCCTGCCTGAGGAGGCAATCGAATGAAAACCCTTCCATTGCTGCTGGCGATGATGGCGCTCGCAACCTCACCTTCCTGGGCGGCGAACGACAGCCGCGAAAAGCAGATGCTGCGCCGTATGCAGCAGCAGGTGCAGCAGCTCGACCAGGCGCGCGCGCTGGCCGAGCAGGAAAAGGCGGCAGCCCTGGCCGACAAGGAGACTGCGGAGCGCGAACTGGACAAGGTCCGTTCGGCCGAAGCTTCCAGCAAGCGTCAGTTGGCGAGTGAACGCGCGGCGCGCAGCCGGATTGAAGCCGAACTGAAAGCCCTGCAGGCGGAAAGCGAGGCGCTGAAGGCGCGTCTGGCCGACACTGAAAAACAGCTGGCCGACAGCGTCGCCCTGCAGCGTGCCACTGCGCAGACGCTCGCTCAGGTCGAATCCGCCAAGAAACAGACGGAAGGCCAGCTGTCGGGCAAAGCGCATGACCTGCAGGTCTGCCAGAACCACAATGGCCAGCTCTATGGCATTGGCCGCGAGATGATGCAGAAGTATCGCGACAAGTCCTGCCAGGATGCGCTGGTGCAGGCCGAGCCCTTCTCCGGCCTGAAAAAGGTCGAAGTGGAAAACCTGCTGGAAACCTGGCGCGACCGTCTGGACCGGGAAAAGCTCAACACCAGCAACTGACGGATTGCAGTCCTGATTGCATGGCATGAACCGAGCGGCGCATGCCGTGGGTTCTGGTTATAAAACCGTCATGAAAAACATCAATAATCGTGGTGCCTGCTCGTACGCCATGGGTGGCGGATGAGCTTGGTGGCCAACGCGTATCTCAAGGTCATGCCTCTTTTTATTCGTTAAGGAAACGCCGATTAATCCGTCATCGCGAGGAACGAAGTGACGCGGCGAACCAGGGACCATTGATTTAGCTGACATTCTGGATTGCTTCGCTCCGCTCGCAATGACATTTTTGAATTAATCAGCGTTTCGGTAAGGGCATTTCTATCAATTCTGATTTCGTCATTCCGGCGTTCGCCGGAATCCAGTCAAATCAAGCATCTGGATTCCGGGTCAAGCCCGGAATGACAATTTATAGAAGTGCCCTTAATCCCTCACACCATGCCCGTTCCTGAACGGGCTCGAATCGACCCATATTGCGCTTGGCCCCGGGCCACCAGGAAATCCGTATCGTGACAATGCACTTGGCGTGATGACTAACCATAATCAATGGCTGTTCCGACAGCATCTCTCAGTCGTTTCGTTGACCAAGATCCTGCTCGATCCCTTTGTGGCGGTCATGGTGCTGATCGGTTGCGCACTGTATTTCGACGAACCCTTTCGCGGGCCATACCCTATCCTGGCCCTGATCGTCTTTAGCCTGACCTTTCCCGGCAGGTGGCCAGAAGTCACGCTGCGATCCTTCTGGAACGAGGTCATCATCCCCTGGTTTTTCCTGTCCGGGTTGATCCTGCTGTTTGGGTACGCCACCGGTTATCTGGATTTCTTTCCGCCCAATCTGGTGATTGCGTGGATGTCCATCACCCCGATCGCCATGTGGGTGGCGCACCGCATCGTCCGCAGGAATTTGCCGCGCCTGCTGCTGCTGGAAGGCGGGCGTCGCCGCGCCATCGTCGTGGGGGCGGGGCATCTGGGTACGGAATTGTGCGGGCGATTTGAAACTGACAGCGCGCTGGGTGTGGACGTAGTTGGCTTTTTCGATGACCGCGAAATCGAGCGTACCGAGTTGGCCGAGCCGAAGAAACTGCTCGGCAAGCTGTCCGATATTCCCATCTACGTCAACCGCAACGGCATCGACCTGGTCTACGTCACGCTGCCCATGGCCTCGCAACCGCGTACCCTGAACCTGCTCGACGCCCTGCGCGATACCACGGCCTCGGTCTATATCGTTCCCGACATCTTCGTTTCCGACCTCATCCAGGCGCGGGTCGACCACATCCACGGCATGCCGGTTGTCGCCCTGACCGAATCGCCCACGCTTGGCGTCAGCGGAATCGGCAAGCGCATCAGCGACGTCGTCATCGCCAGCCTCATCCTGCTCGCGATCTGGCCGCTGCTGCTGATTCTGGCCATCGGTGTGAAGTTGTCCTCGCCGGGCCCCATCATCTTCAAGCAGCGCCGCTACGGCCTCGACGGCCAGGAAATCCTCATCTACAAATTTCGCTCGATGACGGTGTGCGAGGACGGCGCCAGCATCAGCCAGGCCAGCCGCTGCGACGCCCGCATCACCCCCTTCGGCGCTTTCATTCGCCGTACCTCACTGGATGAACTGCCCCAGTTCATCAATGTCCTGCAAGGGCGCATGAGCGTCGTCGGCCCGCGTCCCCACGCCGTTGCCCACAACGAGCAGTACCGCAAGCTCATCAAGGGCTACATGCTGCGCCACAAGGTCAAACCCGGCATCACCGGCTGGGCGCAGGTCAACGGCCTGCGGGGTGAAACCGCAACCCTCGACAAAATGCGCGCACGTATCCAGTACGACATCGACTACATGCGCAACTGGTCGCTCATGTTTGATCTGATGATCATCGGAAAGACCCTCACGGTCGTCTGGCGCGACCAGAACGCGTATTGACGGGCCTTTGATCAGGTCCACAGGCCGAACGATGTCGCCGCCTCGCGCCTTGCGACCGGACTTGAAACCTCTGTGTAACATGCGTCCCCCATAATTCTGCACGAACCGATTGAAAAGGAAGTCGATAATGCACGGCCTGAAAAAATTGTATCTGCCGTTGTTGATCGCCGCGCTGCTTGCGGGGTGTGGTGACGGAAAAAAGGACGCTGAATCGAAAGAAAAGGGACCGACCCAGGTGGCCGCCAAGGTCAATGGCACTGAGTTGACCGTGCATCAGATCAATTACGCCCTGCAGCGCATTCCCAATCTGGACAAGGGTCAAACCCAGGCGGCTTCGCTGCAGGTGATACGCAACCTGGTCGACCAGGAAGTGCTGGTGCAACAGGCGGTTGAGGACAAGCTCGATCGCGATCCGATGGTGATCCAGGCGCTGGACGCGGCACGGCGCCAGATTCTGGCCGAGGCTTACATGGGCCGCAAACTTGGAGCGCTGGAGGCGCCGGGCGAGGCAGCGGTGCTCGACTATTTCAACACGCATCCGGAGCTGTTTTCCAAGCGTAAGGTCTATCGCCTCCAGGAAATCTCGATCAAGGCGCCTAAAGATAAGCGGGACGCCATCCGCGCGAAGCTGGCCGCATCCAAATCGCTCAACGACTTCGCCGTGTGGCTGAAAGCGGAAAACTATCCGGCAAAAGCCGCCCAGGCTGTGAAGCCGGCCGAGCAGTTGCCGCTTGAACTTCTGCCGCGGCTGGCTGCCATGAACGATGGGCAGGGCATGCTGGTCGATGCACCGGATGGCCTGCTGGTGATCGTGGTGGCAGGCACGCAGTCGCAACCGGTGACGCTGGAACAGGCCCGGCCCGTGATCGTTCGCGTGCTGCAGACCCAGGCGCGCCAGAAAGCCGCAAAGGCTGAAATTGACTCGCTCAAGGCCGCCGCCAAGATTGTCTACCTGGGGGATTACGCCGATGCCGGCAAGGTGGCTCCCGCTGCCGCACCGGCCCCGGCGGCGAGCGAGCCGCCTGCCGCCTCAACCGTGGATACCGCGCCTGCTGCTGACGCCGAAGCGATCAGCAAGGGCATGTCGGGTCTGAAATAATCCGGCGGGCGCAGCAATAAACTGCGCCCGTTCCCGATATGTCTCCCATCTTCGTCCGCAGCCTTCCGTTTGGGCTTTATATCGCCTTGCTCGTGCTGGAAAGCCTGTTGCCCGACTGGGCACCAGGTTTCGACGTGCGCTGGCTGTATCCGCTGAAAGCCGGGTTGGTGGCCGTGGCGCTGGCCGTGTTGTGGCGCCAGTATGGAGAACTGAAATCTTGCGCACTGCCGTTCAAATACCTGTTCCTGTCGATCATGGTCGGCATTCTGGTGTGGGTGTTGTGGGTCAACCTCGACGCGGGCTGGATGCTGCTGGGCGAAGTGGGCGAGGGCTTCAATCCTGCCGACGAATCGGGACGGATCGACTGGTTGCTGGTCGGCTTTCGAATCGCCGGTGCCGCGCTGGTGGTGCCGATCATGGAGGAATTGTTCTGGCGCTCGTTCATCCAGCGCTGGATTCAGCAGTCCGACTTTCTCAACCTGAATCCCGCGCGAATCGGCCTGAAGGCGCTGTTCATTGCCAGCGCGCTGTTTGCCGTCGAGCACCATCAATGGCTGGCCGGGCTCGTCGCAGGCCTGGCCTATGGCTGGCTGTATATCCGCACCCGCAACCTGTGGGCGCCGATCATCGCGCATGCCGTCACCAATGGCGCGCTCGGAACCTATGTGGTGGCCACCGGCCGCTGGAGTTTCTGGTGAGCGTAGTGATTGGCGCTGTGTCGCAAATCGCGCCGAAGAAACACCGCAGGGTGCGCCGCGCGCACCGATTGATGTCTCGCAGGGACGGTATTCCTTTGGGCGCGTTCAATGGCGCGCACGGCGCACCCTGCGAAATCCGGAGGCGTGCGCTGCAGTTTGCAGGCATGGCGCTTGGCGCGCTGCTGGTGCTGCCCGCGCTGGCGAAGGACGGCGATACCTTCCGCCCGTTTGTCTCCTACACCCGCTATTACGACAGCAATCTTTTTCGGTTGGCTGAGGGTGAAACGACCGTTGTGGTGGAAAACGGCGTGGTTGTGCCGGTTACGCGAGATGCGGGATCGGACCAGTACGGTGTATTGAATGCCGGATTGAATATGGACTGGAGGCCTGGCCGTCAGAGCATCCAGGCCAGCGCCAGCAAGAATCTGGTGCGTTTTTCGCGTTTCACTTCGCTGGATTACGACGGATCGGATTATCAATTAAGGTGGAACTGGCGGCTGGGTAATCATTGGACGGGGCGCATCGGGGCAACCGAAAGCGTCACCCAGACCAGTTTCAACGACTTGTCTCTGGGTGGCGGGTTGCAAGCCATCAACAATCAGGTCACGCGTGACAATCAGTTTGTCAGCGCCGAATGGCAATTTCACCCGCGCTGGAACGTGGGGCTCGGTGCAGACGGGGTGACTGTCAGCAACAGCACAACGCAGCAAGCGCCACTCGATTACGAAGAGACAAGCGTTTCTGCCTCGCTGGGTTACACCACGCCCAAAGGTAGCCAGTTGCGCGGTCAGGTGCGTCGGGCTGAGGGTGAATATCCCAATCGTCTGCCCGGTTTGTCGGTCGAGCGTGCCTACACGCAGACCGAATATAACCTGCTGGGCGACTGGAACGTGGCCGGCAAGCTGGTTACGCGCGCGAAAGTCGGTTATGTCCAGCGCGAGAATGACACCGCGCAGAATGGTTTTTCCAGCCTGGCGGGTCGGCTGTCGGCGGATTACGTTCCTACCGGCAAGGCCCTGTTGAACTGGGCGGTCTACCGTGAGCTTTCGAACTCGGACGATCTCAACGCCAGCTATCAACTGAACACAGGAACCAGCCTCGGCGCATCCTGGTTGGCCACCAGTAAAGTCACGCTGCGCGCAAGCGCTTCGTTTGAAAATCGCAGCTTCCAGAACGACACCGGTTTGGCCCAGCGCGATGAAGACACCCTGAGCGGTTCGCTGTCGCTGAGTTATGCGCCGGTGCGCATGGCCACGATCGATGTCGGGCTGCAGGCCGGGCGCCGGGAATCCAATACGGATGTCGTAACAGTCAACGACTTCAGCTACAGCTTCCACTCGGTTTTTGTGAGTATGCGGGCGTTTTTTTAAGGTTTATGCGGCGATGGGCTACGGGTTCGGGTTTTGCCGGGTCGATGGGCTTGAAGGTGAACGGTTTTGACGATGGGCAAGGATAGAGAGGCCGCTTTAGGGAGACCCTGAACAAGTCGTCACCCCGGCGGTGCGCGGTTGTTACAGCTTTAGCTGTTTACAACCGCGGCCTGCCCCTTGCGGGTGAAAGCCGGGGTCCAGATGCTTGATCTAACTGGATTCCGGCTTTCGCCGGAATGACGAATGTGGACTTGTTCAGGGTCTCCTTGGGCGAGGCAAGGCTCGGCGTTCGTCATTGCGAGCGCAGCGAAGCAGGCCAGCGTTTTAATCGGGCAAATTTCCGGATTGCTTCGCACGAGATAGTCGATTGTGCAGCAAACAATTTTATGTTGGCGCGCGGCCTGCCTTTGATGCAGCCGCCGAATGGAGTGAGAAATGACCAGGTTGTGGCGGAGTGTATTGATGATGTGTGCGCTGCTGCTGGCAGCGCCCGCATGGAGCGCGGACAATGACTACCGCATGGGCACAGGCGATGTGCTGCGCATCACCGTGTATGGGCAGCCTGACCTCACCACCGAGGCGCGCGTAGGCGCAAGCGGCAATATCTCGTTTCCGCTGATCGGCGACGTCAAGCTGGCCGGCGTGACCCCCGCCCAGGGCGAAGCCGAAATCGCGCAGCGCCTGAGCAAGGGCGGCTTCATCCTCGAACCCTTCGTAAGCCTCAACGTGGTGCAATACCGCAGCCAGCAGATTTCGGTGCTGGGGCGGGTCAACCGGCCGGGCAAATTCACCCTGGAAAAAGTCAGCCGTATCTCGGATGTGCTCGCATTGGCGGGCGGCATTTCCGGCGACGGCGCCGATACCGTCACCCTGATGCGCACCCGCGACGGCAAGCCCGAGTACCGCGAAATCGACGTGATCGCGCTGTTCAAGCCGGGCGGCGAAGACAGCAACGTGCTGGTGCAGGACGGCGACATCATCAACGTGGCGCGCCAGCCGGTGTTCTACATCTACGGCGAAGTGCAGCGCCCCGGCACCTTCCGCCTGGAACAGAACATGAACCTGGTGCAGGCGCTGTCGCTGGGCGGCGGCGTCACCGCGCGCGGCACCCAGAAAGGCATTCGTATCCTGCGCCGCGACGCCAACGGCGGGATGCAGGAACTGGAGGCCAGGCTGGCCGACCCAGTGAAAAAAGACGACGTGATCTACGTCAAGGAAAGCCTGTTCTAAAGGGACCTCAATGAACTTCACCCAATTCCTGCTGATTCTGAACGCGCGCAAGTGGATCATCCTCGGCGTGCTGCTGTTCACCGTCGCCATCACCGCGACAGTGAGCCTGCTGCTGCCCAAGGAGTACACGGCCACCACCACGCTGATCATCGATTCCAAGAGCAAGGATTCCTTAACCGGTCAGATATTGCCGTCGCAGATGTTCCCCGGCTACATGGCCACGCAGATCGACATCATCAACAGCAGCCAGGTGGCGAGCCGGGTCGTGCGCGAGCTCAAGCTGACGGAGAACCCGGCCACCCGTGAGCAGTTCATGGCAGCAACCAAGGGCCAGGGCACGATCGAGCAGTGGCTGGGCAATTTGCTGTTGCAAAAGGTCAGCGCCGAACCCTCGCGCGAGTCCAGCATCATCTCCATCGGCTTTACCGGTTCCGATCCGCGCTTTGCCGCGATCGTGGCCAATGCTTTCGCCAAGGCCTACATTGAAACCAACCTCGACCTGCGCGTGGCGCCTGCCAAGCTGACTGCCGCATGGTTCGACGAGCAGATCGTCCAGCTGCGCGAGAAACTTGATCAGGCGCAGCAAAAGCTCACCGCCTATCAGCGCGAAAAAGGTCTGGTCGAATCCGAGGAGCGTCTTGACGTCGAAACGCGCCGTATGGCCGACCTGGCCGGACAGATGGTGGCCGCGCAATCGGCATCGTTCGATGCCAACTCGCGCACCCGCGACAGCGGCAGCCTGCCGGAGGTCTTCAACAACCCGTCGGTGCAAAATCTCAAGGCCCAGATTGCACAGGGCGAAGGGCGTCTGGCCGAACTGGCCAAGCGCGTGGGCGCAAACCATCCTGACTACCAGCGTGTTCAGGCCGAAGTGAACAGCTACAAAGAGAAGCTTGCCACCGAGCTCAATACCGCGACACGCGGCGTCGGCGCCACCGCCGGTGCGGCCCGCCAGCGCTTCAACGAACTCTCCGGCGCGTTCGCCCGGCAAAAATCCCAGGTGCTGGCACTGAAGCAGCAGCGCGAAGAAGCCACCCTGCTGGCGCGCGATCTGGAAAACGCCCAGCGCATCTACGACTCCGCCCTGCAGCGTTACGGCCAGAGCCGCATGGAAGCGCAGTCCACGCTGACCGACATCGCGGTGCTGAATCCGGCCGTTGCGCCCACCGCGGCATCCAAACCGCGCGTGATGTTCAACCTGCTGCTGGCCGTGTTTTTCGGCACCTTGTTGGGCGTGAGTCTGGGCTTCCTGGTCGAACTGCTGGATCGCCGGGTGCGTTCCGGGCAGGACATCGTTGCCAGTCTGGATATCCCGGTGCTGGGCGAAGTGTCCAAAAACAGCCGCCTGCTCGCGTTTCTGCGGCGCCTTGTCAACCGCAACCATGTCGCCATGGCCTGAGCGCCATCACAAACAGCATAAATCGAGGTTACCCATGAATTCACGCAACAGCGCCAGCGAGCCAAGCAGCTTCGTCGAAGCCGCGGCCAGCATTCGCGCCGAGGACAACATCGGCAAGCTGCTGCAGGATGCCGGCAAGCTCAAGCCGGAGGACATGGAGCGCGTGCTCAAGCTGCAGCAGGACGAGAACCTGCGCTTTGGCGAAGCCGCGCAAAAGCTTGGCCTGGTGACCGAGGCCGATATTCAGCAGGCCCTGTCGCACCAGTTCGAATATCCCTACATTCCCGCCGACGAGGCGGGCCTGAGTCCCGAACTTACCGTCGCTACCGCGCCCTACAGCAGGGAATCCGAAGCCCTGCGCTCGGTGCGTTCCGAACTGCTGCTGCGCTGGTTCAAAGAGGGCCGCAAGACGCTGGCGATCGGCAGCACGCGTGCCGATGAAGGCGCGAGCTACCTGGCTGCCAATCTGGCCGTGCTGTTCGCGCAGATGGGCCGCAAGGTGCTGCTCGTCGACGCCAACATGCGGCAGCCGCGCCAGCAGGGCATCTTCAATCTCGACAACAGCATGGGCCTGTCCGACATCCTGGCCGAGCGCGTGCCATCGGTGCAGGTGCACACAATCAAGCCGTTCCAGACCCTGACCGTGCTGCCCGCCGGCTCACCGCCTCCCAACCCGGTCGAACTGCTGGCGCGTCCCAGCCTGGGTGCACTGCTGGCCGGTCTGGAGACCAGCTACGACATCATCCTGATCGATACCGCGCCGTCGCAGCTCAGTTCGGACTTCCAGCTGATCGCGGCCCGTGTCGGCGGCATGCTGATCGCAACCCGCCGCAACATCAGCCGCATGGCGCCGCTGACCGAGCTGAAAGAAAAGGTCGTTCTTGCCGGCGCGCAGGTGGTCGGCGCCGTCGTCCTGGATTGAAGCCATGAACACGCTTGCCCCGCGATCCTCCGCGCTCGACGACCTGGCGCCACTCAAAGCCTGGTGGCCGGTCGTGCTCGGCCTGCTGGTGCTGTACCTGCCCACCTACTGGATGATGGCGCATGGCCTGTGGAATTCCGATGACTACGCACACGGCCCCATCGTGCTGGTCGTCACGCTGTTTCTGATCTGGCAGCAGCGTGCCGTGTTTCTGCCGGATGCAGGCGCAGGCGCAGGCGCGGTCAC
Organism: Thiobacillus sp.; assembly: GCA_049697615.1. Classification (GTDB taxonomy): domain Bacteria; phylum Pseudomonadota; class Gammaproteobacteria; order Burkholderiales; family Thiobacillaceae; genus Thiobacillus. The sequence goes on from JBAVWB010000039.1 coordinate 13,814, forward strand.
GCGCAGCGAAATGGTCGCTGGCTGGGTGCTGCTGGTTTTCGGCCTGCTGACTTATGCCGTGGGGCGATCGCAGGACATCCTGCTGCTGGAAGTGGGATCCCAGATTCCCGTCATCCTCGGCGCGCTGCTCGTCACCCTGGGGCTGTCCGCCGCGCGTGCGCTGTGGTTCGCGCTGTTCTTCCTGCTGTTCATGGTGCCGTTGCCGGGCTTTGTGGTGGATGCCGCCACCGGCCCCCTCAAGCAATACATTTCGGTCATCGCCGAACAGGCGCTGTATGCCGCCGGTTACCCCATCGCGCGCAGCGGCGTCACGCTTACCGTTGGGCAATATCAGCTGCTGGTGGCCGACGCCTGCTCCGGCCTGCATTCCATGTTCAGCCTGTCGGCCATGGGCCTGCTGTATCTGTACCTGATGCAGCACACCAGCCTGACGCGCAACCTCATCATCATGGCGGCGATTTTGCCGATCGCCTTCGCCGCCAACATCGTTCGCGTCATGGTGCTCATCCTCGTCACCTACCACCTGGGCGACGAAGCCGGGCAGGGCTTCCTGCATGATTTTGCCGGCATCATGCTGTTCGTCATCGGCCTGCTGTTCCTGTTTGCGCTGGACGGGCTGCTGGGTTTCATTTTCCCCAACCGGCCTCGTGTACGGGTACAGGCCTGATTTCATGAGCATGCAATCCAATCCATATACGGTGATGGGTTCGACGACCGGAGGCAATTCATGAAACTCATCAGCTTCAAGCACCTTGTCATCGGCCTGTGCATGTTGGGCGCCGCAGGCATGGCGCTGGCACTCAGGCCCAGCGCCAAGCTTGTCGATGCCGTATCTCCAATCGACCTGGAGACCCTGATTCCAGCCAAGTTCAGCGGCTGGAAAGTGGATGAAACCATCGCCACTCTGATGATCTCGCCCGAACTGAAAAAGGCTGTCGAGGAAACCTACAGCCAGACCCTGTCCCGCACCTACATCAACCGCGAAGGCAAGCGCATCATGCTGTCGGTGGCCTATGGCGGTACCCATGGCGAGGGTATGCAGCTTCATCGTCCGGAAAACTGTTACCCCTCTCAGGGATTTCAGGTGGTCAAGGACACCCAGGCCGTGATCATGCGCACCCAGTATGGTGACCTGCCGATCAAGCGCCTGGTAGCCGCGCAGGGCGCCCGCAACGAACCGATTACCTACTGGGCGGTGGTTGGCGAACAGCACACACAGTTCGGCTGGCGCATGAAACTCGCGCAGATGCGCTACACGCTCACCGGCGTTATCCCGGACGGCATGCTGGTGCGGGTGTCGTCGATCGACCGCGACGAAGCAGGCGCCTATGACAACCAGACCGATTTCATCCGTTCGATGCTCGCAGCAATGCGTGCAACGGAACGGGAACGCATTACGGGCAAATTCGATTCGTGATGCATTGAACAGGACAGCGGGATAGGGCTCCCGTTATTAAGTCGACTTAATTGTTTTTTCTAAAAACCAGACGGGACCACCATGATCAAAAAAGCCCTCATCACCGGCGTCACCGGCCAGGACGGCGCCTACCTCGCCGAATTCCTGCTCGGCAAAGGCTACGAAGTCCACGGCATCAAGCGCCGCACCTC
>JBAVWB010000040.1:0-12888 GCA_049697615.1 Thiobacillus sp.
GAAATATCGAAACATGAAACGGCGTCTTTTTCCGCATGGCGGCGTTGCTCGTCGTTGCCATAGTCCGGGCTATGTCGCCTCCTCGCGCCTTGCCCTGCGAAAAAATCCATCCGTTTCATTTTGTTCCCCTATTTCCGATTCACGACACTAGCCCGTCCGCCGGCGCCCGCTACGCCGGCTCGTGCCGGGCGGGCGGGCTGACGCTCGCCGCGACCCAGTCGCCGAAGGCAGCCGCCGCCATCGGCCGCGCGATGAAATAGCCCTGGCCGATATCGCAGCCGTTTTCGCGCAGCCAGTCCAGGTCGGCCTCGGTCTCGATGCCTTCGGCCACGACGGCAAAATCCAGCGCGTGGCCGAGCGCAATGGTCGAGCGCACGATCGCCACGTCCTTGGGCGAGTCGGCAAGCGAGCGGATGAAACTCTGGTCGATCTTGATCTCATGCACCGGCAGCGACTTGACGTAGGCGAGCGAGGCCTGGCCGGCGCCGTAGTCGTCGATCGACAGTTTCACGCCAAAGTCTGCCAGCTGCTGCAGGTGGGCCTGCGCCAAGGCGGGATCTTCCATCAGAGCGCTCTCGGTGATTTCCAGGCACAGCGCGGCAGGCGGCAGTTCGTGGCTCACAACCAGATCGCGCACCCGCACCACCAGGCCGGGGTCGAGCAGGTCGCGCGCCGACAGGTTGGCCGACACCACCAGGTCCAGTCCCTGCGCGCGCCAGGCAGCCGTCTGTGCCGCGACTTCGCCGAGCAGCCACGGCGTGATTTCGCGAATGAATCCGGTGCGCTCGGCAAACGGAATAAAGCGCCCCGGCGGCACCAGCCCGCGCTCCGGATGCTGCCAGCGCAGCAGCGCCTCGGCGCCGACGATGCGGTTGGACACCAGGTCGAGCTTGGGCTGGTAGTGCAGGATGAATTCGCGCTTGTCCAGTGCGTCGCGCATCTCGCCGATCAGCGACAGATGCTCGGGCAGCGGGCCGGAGCCAACCTGCTCGGCCAGCATGAAGCCGCTCTGCCGCCGCTTCGCTTCATACATCGCAAGCTCCGCTCGCTGCAGCAGGGCATTGAGGTTGGTGCCGTCGGCAGGATAAAAGGCAATGCCGAGGCTGCCGTTCACATCGAGGCGCTGGCCCTCGATTTCCATCGGCGCGAGCAAGGCCACGCGCAGCGTCTCGGCAAAATCCAGCACCGCCGGCCGATCCATGCCTTCGAGCAGGAAGGCGAACTCGTCGCCCCACAGCCGGGCCAGCATCGACCGCGGCGGCAACTGCTGCGACAGCCGCACGCCCACCTGACGCAGCAACTGATCGCCCACCGGATGCCCCAGCGCATCGTTGATCGACGCGAAGCGGTCGAGATCGAGCACCATCAGTGCGCATTCCTCCGTCGCGCCCAGGCTGGCCAGCCGCTCCTCGATGCGTACCCGGTTGGGCAGGCCGGTCAGCGCGTCCTCGTACGCCAGCCGGGTGATTTTTCCCTCGCGCGCGGCGATGCCCAGGCGCATGCTTTCGAAGCTGGCGGCCAGCTGGCCGATTTCGTCCTTCGACTGCACCGCCACCGGCTGGCTGTAGTCGCCTGACTCGATGTGCCGCGCGGTGGCTGCCAGCGCGTTGATCGGGCCGGCAATGTGCCGCGCCAGCCACAGGCTGCCGAATACCAGCAGCACGATGCCGCCGCTGGCCGTAATCAGCAGGGATTGCTCCAACTCCCTGAACACCGCTTCGCTCTTCTCCAGCGAATGCAGCAGGATCACCTGAGCCTGCTGCCCGAGCGGCAGCGCCACCCCCTGGTAGTGGTCGCCGTCGAGCGTCACCTTGCGCGATACCGCCATCTCACCCGCCATCGCCTGCACCAGCGTGGCGTGACGGGACTCGGGCAAGGAACTCGCCAGAATGCGTGCGTTCGTCGAATCGAGCAGGCTGACGTCCAGACCGCTGCTGCGCGCCAGACCGCCCGCCCACGCATGGTCGACCGGAAAGCCCATCACGATCCAGGCGATGCGCGCCGGCGCCAGAATCGGCACCACCACCACCTGATACACCCGGCCATCGGCCATGCGCACGATATCGCTGGCCCGGCCCACCGCTTCGGCCGCAGCCAGCAGCGCAGCAAAGGCGAACGGATCGCCCGGCTTCTGCTGCTGCTGGATGTCGGCGATGACGCGGCCGTCGAGCGCGACCGCCATCATGGCGCGCGCACCGATGCGCAATCCGTGGTTCTGCAGCACCGAGATCATGGTGGGCCTATCCTGCGTGGCAATCGCCTCGCGGAAGCTGAAGTCGCGCGACAGCACCGTCGCGGCCAGTTCGAGCTGGCGCTGATTCTGGCCGACCAGCGCCTCGAAGCTGGTCTGGCCCGCCGCGAGCTGGCGCTGCGATTCCACCGCGACGATGCGCTCGCCGCTGCGCTGGACCAGCAGCAGGATCAGAAACATGACCAGCACCGCCAGGCCGACGAAGACGACGGCGATGCGCCGTTCGAGAGTCAGTCCGGGCATGCGTCAGTAGCTTTCAGGATTGTCGGGCGGCTTGAAGCGCGGCGGGGGCGGCGCCACCGCGAGGGTGAATTCCGCGCGCGCTGGCGCGGCTTCGATCCTCACGGTCTGCTCGGCGACGGCAAGCTTTTGCCGCGGATGCCAGACCCGCAGACGGTAGCTTCCGGCGGGCATCCCGGCAATGCGGGCAATCCCGTCCGCACCGGTCTTGCCGAACCAGGGCGTGTCGACCACCAGCACGTGGGCTTCCATCCAGTCGTGAATATTGCAGCCCAGCACCACCTCGCCCGACTTGTCGAACACCACCGGCTTGGCGGGCTGTCCGGCGTAGAGCTTGATCTCGAAGGTCCTGGCCGGCGAGAAGGAATAGACGTGATGCTTGGTGCGGTCGCGGTTGGGAAACTGAACCGCAGCGCCCCGCTGCACGATGCTGAGATACGGGACGAATTCGCGGTCGATTTGCTCGATGCGCGCCGTCTGCTTCGGCAACGGCACATGGCCCGACAACGGTTCGACCACCACCGCCGCATCCTCGACCGGCATCCCTGCCGGCAGGCGCACCCTGACCTCGACCTGCGCGGCGGCGGCATCCAGCACGGCCATGCAGGCCACGGCGGCGACCCCCGCCCACAGCCGCCTACCGAGGTTCATTCATCCACCTTCAGCGCAGGCGCAATCTGCCAGATCTCGGTCGTCAGTTCACCGTCGCGATAGACCAGCACGTGCCGCACCCTGATCGTCGTCTTGCCGCCGTATTCGGCCGACGCCGTCAGCGTGACGCCCTGCGGATGGGCGAACTGCTCGATCCCGCCGAAGCGGGCCGGGCGCGGCTGGCCGTCGTTCTGCACGGCAAACTTCTGCCATACCTCGCGGATCGCCGCCCTGCCGCGGTAACGGCCGTCGAGCGGGCCGCCGACCCAGTCCATCGAGGCGTCCTCGGCGTAGTCGCGCATCAGCGCCTCGACATCGCCGGCGGCCACCGCCTGCAGATGGGCGGCCGCCTTCTTTTCGTCGAGCGGACCGGCCGTCGCAAGGCTCGCAAAAGCCAGACAAGCCAACAGGAATAGGCGGCGTTTCATGCTTGGAGTTGGTTTTGAATAAACATGAGATAGATTGCGGCAATTCCTGCCGGTGCTTTAGAACAATCCGAAACAGCCGCCGCCCTCACGCGCATACCCAAACGAATCAAGGCTTGCGGCCGGGCTCGGCGCAGCGAATGATCGCCCGGTCGTCCTTCAGTTCCAGGCAGCGACGCATGTCGGCGCCCTGCCGCCGCTTCGGCTTGGCGGCTTCCGCCGGCGCTGCAGCCGCCTGGGCGGCCGGCGCTGCCGGTGCCGGATCGGCCGCCCGTTGGGCATCCTGCGCCATCCCTGCACTCGCCAGCATGGCCAGGGGCAACACGATAAATCCTATTTTCATGGCAGTTCCCTGATTGTCAGTCACACCGCCATCATAGCGCCGCCTTCGCGCCGTATGGCTGCCCCTTCCAAATCTCCCCCGCTGGCGCATACACTTCAGGCTTGCCGCAACCCGGCAGCGGCCCGCGTTCACGTGCGCCACCCATACAAAAAATTGACCCTGCGGAGGGCGAACCCTACAGCGCACAGCATTGTTCAGCCATTAAGGGGAGGAATGCATGGAAACGAACACGCCCGGCGAGGCCTTTTCCGGCGTATTGCGCGAAGAACTGACACGCTTGCGTCCGGCAACGGACACGCCGCAGCAATGTCCCGAAGACTGCGCCGACCAGGCGCAGCTGATGGGCCTTGCGCTGTCCGGCGGCGGCATCCGCAGCGCGACCTTCGCGCTCGGCATCCTCCAGGCGCTGGCCAAGCTCAAAATCCTGCGCGGCTTCGACTACCTGTCGACGGTGTCGGGCGGCGGCTATATCGGCGCCTGGCTGTCGGCGCTGATTTTCCGCAGCCGCAAGCCAAACCAGTCGCTGGAGGATGCGCTGGCAGCGATCGAACACGAGCTTTCTGGCGAAGCGAGGCCCTGGTGCAAGACCGGCACGCCCGCGTCGGATTGCCCGGCTGAGCATCCCTCGCTGCGCTTTCTGCGCCGCTACAGCAATTATCTGACGCCCCGGCTGGGGCTGCTTTCCGGCGACACGCTGGCAGCGATTTCCATCTATCTGCGCAACCTGCTGCTGAACCAGCTGATCCTGGTGGCGTTTTTCGGTGCGCTGCTGACCCTGCCCTACCTGCTCTTGAACCTGGGCAGCTGGCTGGTGGATGCGGAAGGCTATGCGTTGACTACCTTGGCGGGCGACTCCACGATCCCCCTGCTGTTCGGCGCGGCCATCGGCCTGCTGCTGGTTGCGGTGGGCGCCTGCGCCATGAGCCTGACGCGGTTTCGCAAGGGTGACCTCCCGAGTCCGACCCGTCTCAGCTTCATCGTCAGCCTGATCGTGCTGCCGGCGCTGATTTCAGCCTGGCTGTTCGCCCTGACCCTGCAGGGGCATGCCGCGGCGGCCGAGTACCCGCTGTCGACCTGGGCGAAGTGGACGACGCTCGGATATCTGGCGCCCTGGCTGGTGGCTTTCTGGCTCAAGAGCGGCGGGACCCACGTTGTCCTGACTGCGCTGAAGAAACTGGTGGCGCTGTGGGCGGCGCTCGGCGATCCCAAGCGCCTGAATGACGCGCGGTATGAGCTGATCGAATGGGGGGCAGGCCTGGCCCGCTTCGCCTGGCAGATTCTGTGGACGCTGCTGCCAGGCGCGCTGGGCGGGGTGTTCTTCCACAGCCTGAACAAGTGGGCTCAAGGTCTTCCCGAAACGGGCGGCATGGCGTACGCGACCACCTTCGGCACCCCGCTGGTACTGCTGAGTTTTTCGCTGGTGGTGACGCTGCACATCGGCTTGATGAAGCGGCTGAACACGGAACAGGACCGTGAGTGGTGGGCACGTCTGGGCGGGCTCATCATGCTGGCGGCGCTGGCCTGGCTGATCGTTTTTGCCGTCACGCTCTATGCAGCACCCCTGGTGAAGTGGCTGGCGGGCCTGGCGGTGGCTGGCGGCCTGGCGTGGGTGGCCAGCAGCATCGGCGGGGTGCTTCTGGGCAAAAGCTCGCTTACCTTCGGCCAGACTCAAACGGGCAAGGGTCAAGCAGGCCAGGGCAACCCGTGGCTCAACCGGGTGGCGCTCGCTGCGCCCTATGTGTTCATCATCGGCCTGACAATTCTGCTGGCCACCGTGCTGCACACGGTGCTGGCCAGCCCGGCCTGGATGTGCGACACCTGCGTGCCGATCATCTCGACCGGCCATTTCGGCCCGGTCCTGAATTCAGCCCTGTTCAATCTCGCCCATGTGAACGTGATCGATGTGCTGTGGGTGGGCGCGGGGTGTGTGGCCGTGTTCGGCGTGCTGGGCTTGCGGGTGGATATCAACCTGTTCTCGCTGCATGGCTTTTACGCCAACCGCCTGACCCGCTGCTTCCTCGGCGCCACCCGCGTGGGGCAAACCCTGCCGCTCCAGATCGTGCGCAAACCCCACCGTTTTACCGGATTCGATCCCGGCGACGACCTGCCGTTGTCGGTACTGGTCGACCAGCGTCCGTACCCCATCGTCAACGCGGCGATGAACCTGAGCGGCGGCGAGAACCTGGCCTGGCAGACACGTCGGGCCGCCTCCTTCACCTTTACCCCCGGCCATACCGGATTCGAGTTCTGGGATTCCAAAGGCGAGCGCACCGGCACCTACCGCCGCACCGAAGAATACGCAGCCAACCAGTTTGCGATCCTGAACGAACCCAGCGCCGGCATCCTGCTCGGCACTGTCGTCGCCACCTCGGGCGCGGCGGCCAACCCCAACATGGGCTATCACACATCGACCGCGCTGTCGGCGCTGATGAGCGTGTTCAACGTTCGCCTGGGGCGCTGGTGCGGCAATCCGGTCCATGATGACGCCTGGAGCAAGGACAGCCCGCGTTTCGGCGGCCTGGCCCTGATCAAGGAAGTGTTCGGCATGCTGGACAGCCGTTCGTCCTTCCTCAACATTTCCGACGGCGGCCATTTCGAAAACCTCGGCATCTACGAACTGGTGCGGCGGCGCTGCCGCATCGTGGTGGCGGTGGACGCCGGCTGCGACCCCGACTACCAGTTCGAGGACCTGGCCAACGCCATCCGCAAATGCTGGACCGACTTCGGCACCCGCGTCGACATCGACCTCGCCCCGCTGCGGCCGCAAGGCGACGGCAAGCACAACCCCTCGCACTTTGCCGTCGGCTGCATCCGCTATCCGAACGCGCTGGAGCCCGGCGTGCTCATCTACATCAAGGCCTCGCTCACCGGCGACGAATCGAGCGACGTCAAGCAGTACGCCGATGGCCACCCGAGCTTCCCCCACCAGTCCACCGGCGACCAGTTCTTCGACGAAAACCAGTTCGAAAGCTACCGCGAACTGGGCCGCCACATCGGGCTCAAGGTGTTCGCCCCGCTGTTCTCGCCACTGACGCCGAATGCCGCCGCAGCGATGACGCCCGAGCAGATCCGCGAGGCGCTCGCGCTGCGCCTGCCGAATCACCCGATGCTGCAGCCGAACAAGGCGTGCGGGTAGGCGTCAATCCCGTCGTGGGCGCAGGCGGGACGTAGGAGGGCCGCCCCCGGCCCGATGCCGTGGTGCTTGCATCGGCACGAAAATCGCGGCGAGGGCGCCGGTGCGTGGTTATTGCCGCCTCAGCGGCTTACAACCACGGCCTACCCCTTGCGGGTGCTCCCACAAAACGGGCAGGCGATCCGGCAAAGACAAACGCCAATTGGCAATTCAGGGGCGAAGCCGATACCGGACAGCTGGGGGCATACGCCGGAATGACAGAACCGGGAGTCAGGCCGGTGCGCAGTTCACCGCATCGCCCACCCGGATCAGCCCGCCGGCAAGGATCCTGGCGTTCACTCCGCCGTGCCCGCGTATCGCGTTGTAGCCGCCCGGCCCCAGCACCGCCTCCATCCGCGAGCAGGGATCGCAATGTCCCGTCAGCTCCAGCACCACCGCATCGCCGATGCGCAGCACCAGCGGCCGGTCGCGAAACAGCGCATGCGCCGCCAACAGGTTCAGACCCGACACCACCAGATTGCGCCGCAACTGCGACGCGTCGACCTGCGCTTTCCCCGTCAGCGCCGCCACCACCGGCAGATGCTCCGCCTGGATCAGCGTCACCTGCCGCTTGCCGCCTTCCACCCGGCTGCGCGCGGGCTGCGCGTAGTGGTCGCCTTCCAGCCCGCACGCGGCAATCGCCATGACGGATTCGACCGCGACCACCCCACCGCGGCGTTGCGGGCGCAGATAAAGGGCCTCGATGCGGCCCGGGCGGGGGAAGCGCGTGGTCAGCTCGCGCAGGTCGGTTTCGCTCTGGGGATGCTTTTGCAACACACCCCGCCTTCAGCGTGCCCGGGCCCGGGCCAGCTTCGCCTTCAACTCCGGCATGATGGCGGCGGCGGCCTGCTCGCCTTCCAGGATGGCCAGGTGACGGTCTTCGAAACTGGTGCTGCTCACCGCCGACGTCTTCGGGCGGATCACCACGTCGGCATCCTTCAACTCGTGGCGGCTGATGGTGTGGCCCATGATCGCGAAGGTTTGCAGCAGCACGTCCAGCGTGCCGACCAGCTTCTCCCGGCGGTTCACGTTTGAAATATCCACCGCGATCACGAAGTCCGCCCCCATCGTGCGTGCCGACTGCGCCGGCACCGGCGAGGTGAGGCCGCCGTCGACAAAATCGCGGCCGCTGATCGTCACCGGCTGGAACACCCCCGGCACCGCGCTGGAAGCGCGCACCGCAGTACCGGTATCGCCCATGCGGAACAGCACTTTTTCGCCGCTTTGCAGATCGGTCGCCACCACCCCCAGCGGTTTGGGCAGCTTCTGGATGGGCTGGTTCCTCACCTTCTGGTTGATGAAATCCTGCAGCGCCTCGCCCTTCAGCACGCCCCGGTTGGGCAGTGTCCAGTCCGACAGCATGTCCTCCTCCATCCCCAGCGCCAGCTTCTGCAGGTCGAAGCCGCGCATGCCCGACGCATAGAGCGCCCCCACCACCGAGCCCGCGCTGGTGCCCACAACGATGTCCGGCACGATGCCCTGCGCCTCCAGCGCCTTGATCACGCCGATGTGGGCAAAGCCCCGCGCCGCGCCGCCGCCCAGCGCCAGCGCGATCCTGATCGGCGGCTTGGGTGCAACGACGGTGGGCGCAGGCGGCGGAGCGGGTGGCGGCGTGGCCGCACAGGCGGACAGCAAAACAGCGAGCAGGACAACGGACAAACGGCGCATGAAAAAATCGACCTCGAACGGGAGGCCGAATTATGAAGGCTGGGATCGAACCGGGATAGCCCGAATTGGTTTACTTCCCTCCCCCAGCCGGATACCCCACCGATTGCGCCAGGATGATGCGCTGATGCTTGCCCAGCCCCAGGGCAGCGCCCAGGGCTTCGCGGTCGACCAGGCCGCGCACCACCACGGCCAGGCCTGCCGAGGCGCAATAGAGGTACACGTTCTGGGCGATGAAGCCGGCGTCGGTGGCGCTGTAGAAGGCCTTGTCCTCCGCGCTGGCCCCGCTCATCCGGTCGAGATCGGCCACATACACCAGGTTCAGCGGCACGGTCGCCACAAAATCCTGCACGCCGGCCAGGGGGCGGAGGTCGCCGGCCGCCACGCGTTTCAGGGTATGGGTGGGCGGATCGTAGCGATACGCGCCGTCGGCGGTCGTCATGTACACGTCGATCTCGCGCCAGTCGTGGGCCGAAGGCGCGGTGCGCTGGCCCGTGTCCGGCCGGTTCACCCCGCTGGCCGCCCACAGCAGGTTGGCCAGCACCTGCGGCGGCAGCGGCGTGCTGGAAAACTCCCGCGTCGAATGCCGCGCCTGCAGCGCCTGCATCAGGGGCATGCCGCCTGCCGTCTCGGGCGGCGGCAGCTTGATCGCCCCGGTTTCCTGCGCCTGTCCTGTACCCATCATGCTCATCATCAATACCCCCGCAAGTCGCCAGCCCTTCATCGTCGTTCTCCCTTGCCGATCACGCGTGACACTCCTCAATCTAGCCTTGCTTCCACACCGGACAAGCCGGCATCGCGATAAAACCGCCTATTTTTAAGATGGATCAACGCTTGAGGAGAACGACGATGGCTGTTGTGAATATTGGTCACTACTATGCCGAGTGGATGCCCTCCGGCTCGCCCGACAAAACCGGCTGCGGGCGCATCATCCTGCGCAGCGCAACGCGGCTCACCGAACTGTTCCGCCTGACCAACCTGGGTTCGGAGGACTACCGCAACCTGCTCCACATGCTGCAGACCGAAAAGCCGGTGTTCTGGGATAGCGAGGCGGGCTGGCTAAGAACCGCGCATCCGCAGATGCACGATGCCGAGCCGGTGGGGGAACAGGAAGGCAACTGAACCGGCTACGGCGGGCGCCCTCCGCGCGGGCTCAGCCGCCGAAGCCGCAATGGCTCCACCCTGGCGGCTTCGCCGCGCACCTCGCCGCACCGGCCCGCGCCCGCAATTCGGTGGCGTCGAACCGGGCTTCAGGCTGCCGAATCGAGGATGGCTCATACAGGCCGGTCAGGGGCTGGAACACGGGATGTGCCCGCAGGGTCATGCTGGCAGGATCGATTCGACACCATCAGGATTCATGGCGCCACCCGCCCGCCTGCGCCGCCATCACAATCCGCGCGCACGCCTCGGCATCCGAATCCGCCTGATGATGCCGCAGATCGATGCCCAGGTAGTTGCACACATCGGGCAGCTTGGTCGGGCGAATGTCCCACTGCGCCCGCGCCAGCTTCACCGTGCACACAAAAGGCAGCGGTGGCGCCGCCAGCTCATACGTCTCGCAGCAGGCGCCCAGCACGCCCTTGTCGAAAGGCGCGTTGTGCGCCGCCAGAAACCCCACCCCCGCCAGCTCGCGCGCCAGCTCCGCCCACACCGTATCGAAAGGCTGCGCGTCCTTCACGTCATCCCACGACAAGCCATGGATATGCGTGAACAAAAACTGGCGCGACGGCGGGCGGATCAGCGCATACAAACGATCGACGATGCGTCCGCGCTCGGCGATCACCACCCCCACCGCGCATGCGCTGTCGCGTGCGTTATTGGCGGTCTCGAAATCAATGGCGGCGAAGCGGGTCATAGATGGGTTGTTCAGCCTTTTTAAAATTTTGTCAGGAATGGCCTCGATGCGCGACCAATCCCTGGCTATCGTGTGGAAACCGCAAACCCGGCCCACGCCCCGATCATACTGAACCGCAGACCTAACGAGACCATGCCCATGTTTTCAACCCGAATGCTGCAAGCCCTTCTGCTGACCCTGAGCCTGGGCACCCTGATGAGCGCCTGCGCCAGGGAGATCCCCGCCACGCCCGCCAAACCGGCATCGAGCGAACCGGATGCCCAGCTCGACACCATCGTGCTGGGCATGGGGTGCTTCTGGGGCGCGGAAAAGCGGATGTCCGAAGTGCCGGGCGTGGTCGATGTGGAAAGCGGCTATGCCAATGGCGACATCGATGGCAGCTATGAAGCCGTGCTCACCCACGAGCGCGCCGTGCGTTCCGGCAAGACCCGCCAGCGCAACCATGCCGAAGTGGTCAAGGTGAGCTTCGACCCCACCCGCACCGCCCTCGAAACCGTGCTGATCAAGTTCTGGGAAAGCCACGACCCCACCCAGGGCGACCGCCAGGGCAACGACGTCGGCACCAACTATCGCAGCGCCATCTACACCCATGGCCAGGCCCAGCAGGACGTCGCCCTCAAAACACGTGACGCCTACCAGCAGGCGCTCGCGAAGGCCGGGCGGGGAGCCATCACCACCGAAATCGCCCCGCTCAAAAACTACTTCTCGGCAGAGGACTACCACCAGGACTACTTGAAGAAAAATCCCCAAGGCTATTGCGGCCTGGGCGGCACCGGCGTGAAGTATCCCGGCTCGAACAATGCCGCGCCGGCCCAGGCCGCGCCCCGGCTGGACGGCAAGGCCCTGGCCTTCGAGCGGCAACTGGTGGTGTTCGAAGCGGAGGACTGCGCGTTCTGCAAGCAATTCAAGGCCGAAGTCCTCGACCACTGGCAGTCCCCCGTTGCCGTGACCAGCACGCTGAACCCCAACGCGCCCACCGGCTGGAAGCTGGAAAAGGCCTTGTTCGCCACCCCCACCATCGTCCTGTTCCAGCGAGGCCGCGAGGTCTCGCGCTACACCGGCTACAGCGGCGAGCAAGCCGACTTCTGGAAGTGGCTGGGCTTTCAGCTGCTGACCCCCGCACAGCAAAAGATCGCCTTCGAGCAGGGCACCGAGCGTGCCTTCACCGGATCGCACCTGGACGAAAAACGCCCCGGCACCTTTGTCGACCCCATCACCGGCGCGCCCCTGTTCCGCAGCGATACCAAGTTCGAAAGCGGCACCGGCTGGCCCAGCTTTTTCAACCCGCTCCCGGGCGCCATCACCCTGCATGAAGACAGCGCCTTCGGCATGAAGCGCGTCGAAGTGCGCAGCGCCAGTTCCGGCATCCACCTCGGCCACGTCTTCGACGACGGCCCGCCGCCCACCCGCAAGCGCTACTGCATCAACGGCAACGTGCTGAAATTCGAGCCCGATGCGGTGAAGTGAGGGGACGCCACCACGGCCTGGTTAGGGATTTTCGATTTTCTGCCCCGCCCCCATTCACCCGTACACCTCGTCATGGCTACCAATATCGAGCAGCAGGATTTCGTGCTCGGTGATTTGCAGCGTCAGGGTGATGCGATAGTTGTAAGTCAGGCTGACGGCCTGCATGCCCTGGAGTTTTCCAGTCAGGGGGTGCAGGCGCAGGCTGGGTTCGAAGGGATCGGCGCGCAGTTGCGCCATGGTTTCAATGAAGCGAGGCCGGAGATCGGGGTGTTTGGTCAGAAACTTGCGAACACGGCAATCGAAAAATGCCGAGGTGCTCAGCGTCCAGCTCTTGCCGCCGGTTCGCTGTCCAGGTGCTGCATCAGCGCTTCGACGCTGTCGTGGCGGGTGACACGGCCGGCCTTGGCATCTTCCAGCGATGCCTTGATACGGGCCAGGGCGGCTTCTTCATGGGACTCGAGCAGCTCCCGGTAGCGCTCTTCGGTCAGCACCACATATTGCGGGCGGTTGTTCATGATGATGTGCACCGGGCCCTGGGCCAGGGCTTCATCCACGGCTGCGATGCCGCGACGCTTGATTTCCTGGGCGGGGACGACATTCATGGCTGCCTCCTGTACTTTGATCAGTACCGATTAATGCACCGTACAGGGTATCTGTAAAGCCATGGTTTTCAACACACCCGGCAAGGTTCCAGGGAAACGCTGATTAATTCGAAATGGCCGTCATTGCGAGCGCAGCGCGGCAATCCAGCGCATTGATCAAGCAGGCATTTCTGGATTGCCACGTCGCTGCGCTCCTCGCAATGACGAATTAATCAGC
>JBAVWB010000041.1:0-1804 GCA_049697615.1 Thiobacillus sp.
GGGCAGAACCGCTTCGCTCCCCGACCAAAGGGCCAGCGCGCCCAGCCCGCACAGCACCAGCAGAATCCACTTGGTCCGAATCGCGGCGGTCCGATTGCCGTACCGCGCAATCAGCAACGACGTGATCGACGGCAACAACGCAATCAGCACGACGGACACCGCCAGAAAAACCACGGTCCGATACTTTGACTGTATCCACTATTTCCGTTGATGGATTCTCAAGGGAGCCAAACGGTTACGTGATTTCCAATGGTACGCATAGGCGCTTTCGTTTCGCTGCAGACGGCGAGTGATGTTGCGGCGGATGTAGGATGGAGAGCCGCAATCGAGGGCGCGATGTAACAGGGAGGCAAGGATCGACCGAACCGCCGGCACCGTGAGCGCCGGGGTGTATTTTTTTTCCCCGCCGATCTTCCTGCGTCAGGAACCATGCGGCCAACAGCGAGAGCGTTTGATGGTGATGCCAGCCAATCCAATTGCGAACCTGAAACTGGGCCAGCCCCGCATCACTCTTCGCCCGCTCCAGGCATTCCTCGATCCGATGCTCGGCCTTGGCCACTCGGGCAAACTCGGTCAACGAGGTTTCGGCGGAGGCGTTCGACAGGTAGTAATCGTGCTTCATCGTTCCGTCGTCCTGCGCTTCCCGCAGAATCACCAGCATCTCTTCGGGACCGTTGCGACGCCGATCCGTCTTCGCCTGAACTCGCGTCTTCACGGCTTGGACCAAGAGCGGACCTTTCGCCCCATCCCGGACGCTGATCGTCGTCCAAACACTCTCGGGCAACGCCGCGCACCATCGGTCTACCCGCATGAAAGGAACCTGGGGATGGCGGCCGCGGCCGCCGTACGCCGGCGGCGACATCTCCAAGTCGCGTACCAAGGTGTTCGATGGCACGGCCAACAGATATCGTTCTCCCAAAGTCCGCAAATCCCGACGAAACGCCGAGCTACGCCCCATTTCGTCGTCGCCCGCGACCCAGCCGTGAGGCAGTACCGCCCCGTGTTGAACGAGCATCTCCAAGCTCAGGGCGTGCCGCGTCCGAAAACGAACCTCACGGGGGACGCCGCACTTCTTCCGCCGCCGCTTGTCGTTCGCCCACTCCTTGTTCAGATACAACCGCGCGTCTACCAAGGCGTGCTCCTTCCGCGAGATGTAACCCAGATACACACCCACTTGGCAGTTGTCGATCTTTCCCAACCGCCCACACCACTGCCGCGCTACGCCGACCGACTCCTTCCCTTGTTTCTTGAACGCCGAGGGATCGAAAACCAACACGCCGTCGGCCTCGCCCAACTCCGCGCCGACCTGCCGGACCAACTCTCCGATCAGCGGACGATCGTCCCAGGGCGACTGCCCGATAAACTTCTGCAATGCTTGCCGATCCTGATCGTGAAAGTAGGCGATGGCCTCCGCACTCTTCCGTTTCACGTCCGAAAACAACCCGCCCACGTATTCCCAAACATGCTGCCGTTGCTCGCTGCTGGCCAAGCACTCCGCAAACGGCTCGACGAATTGTTCCAGGCGACACAGCATTCCTTCCGGTACCCGGGGATCCAGTACCGCGTCGTCCAAAAGCTCTCCCAGCCGCAGCTCAAACCGCCGTTCCATCGGCTCCTCCTCTCCCTGAAACACATTCCAAGGAAAGGCTTACTACCAAAAGACTTAAAACCGGTCAACCTCAAGATACAGTCAAATTAAGAAAGCGGCTAGAGATTGGTCGGCGCCTTCTTTTTCGGATGCCGCACAGAAGACCAACAATACCCATGCCCATTAGGGCAAACATGGACGGCTCGGGAATTGTTC
>JBAVWB010000042.1:0-15593 GCA_049697615.1 Thiobacillus sp.
GCGGATGCCGGCCACGCTGTCGGCCGTGGCGACCGGGTCGAGGCGCATCCAGTAACGCTCGAACTGCACGATGCGGTAGTCGAGTTGTCCGGGCGTGCCCTCATAACGACGCCCATCCTTGAACACCAGATAACGCGAGCCGTCGGACAGTTCGGTGTGATTGCCCTCGCGCGCGACCACCAGGCCAAGCTGGCCATCGATAAACGACTGCATGAAGACGTTGCGCACGATCCCGGTCAGCGGGTTGAGCGACTCGACATAATAGACACGCTGACTGGAACCGGATTCGGCAAACAGGCCGGGGGCGATCAGCGAGCTTTCGCTGCGGCTCTTCAGTTCCTGGCGATATTCGTTTTTCTTGGTCTGCATCCACGGATTAATCGCTGCTGTCAGCAGCAGGATCACCAGCGAAAACGGCACGGCAAAAGTCAGCACCGGCCGCATCCACTGCGTGAGCGACAGGCCGGCGTTGAACCAGATGACCATCTCGCTGTCCCGCCACATGCGCGACAAAGGCAGCAATACGCCGATAAACAGCGCAATCGTCATCAGCACCGGCAAAAAATGCAGCAGCGAGAATCCGAGAAATGCCAGCACCGCCTCGTTGGCGAGTTCGCCGCGCGCCACGTCGCCGAGCAGGCGAATGAACAGCACCACCAGCGCGATCGCGATCAGCACCGTCAGTACGGCGCCGGTGGTGAAGGCCATCTCGCGGGTCAGCGCGCGGCGATAAATCATGGGAACATCCGGAAATCGTTCGTGACAGGAACGGACTTTTGACATTCCACCGCGCCCGCGCCAATAATCGCCCCATCGGAAACGCCGCTCATCGGCGCGACCCTCCAACGTGTTCCGCCTGACGGCGGCGCAGAGGCAAATTGTATTTTTTTGAGCACAGACATGGAAAACAAGGGAATCGAACTCGAATTTAGCATAAAAAGCGGCGCCCCCGAAAAGCAGCGCACCGCCTGCGTGGTCGTCGGCGTATTCGAAAGCCGCAAGCTGTCGGGCCCTGCCATCGACATCGATCGCGCCAGCGACGGCTACCTGTCCGAGATCCTGCGCGGCGGCGACATGGAAGGCAAGGCCGGCAGTACGCTGCTGCTGCACCGGGTGCCCAACATCCTGGCCGACCGCGTGCTGCTGGTCGGCCTCGGCAAGGAGCGCGATTTCCACGAAAAGGCCTACCGCGATGCCATCGCCTGCGCCGTCAGAACCCTGCGCGACACCGGCTCGATGGAAGCCGCCATCACCCTTTCCGAAATCCCGGTGAAGAAGCGCGACGTCACCTGGAACATCGAGCAGGCGGTGATCACGGCCCACGATGCGCTGTACCGCTTCGACCGCATGAAGAGCAAGCCGGAGGAGGCGCGCCGCCCGCTCAAGCGCGTGATTTTCGCCGTCTCGCGGCGCGGCGAACTGAAGTTCGGCGACGCCGGCCTCGCACGGGGGCTGGCCATCGCCCACGGCATCCATCTCGCCAAGGATCTGGGCAACACGCCTTCCAACATCTGCACCCCGGAATACCTGGCCGGCGAGGCAAAAAAAGTGGCAAAAGCCCATGGCTTCGGCTGCGAGATTCTCGATTACGCCGCCTGCGACAAGCTGGGCATGGGTTCTTTCCTGTCGGTCGGCAAGGGCAGCGACAAGCCGCCGCGCTTCATCGTGCTGAAGCACGAGGGCGGCAAGAAAGGCGACAAGCCGGTGGTCCTGGTCGGCAAGGCGGTCACCTTCGACGCCGGCGGCATTTCGCTGAAGCCGCCCGCCGAAATGGACGAGATGAACTACGACATGAGCGGCGGCGGCGCAGTCATCGGCGCCTTCCGCGCCATCGGCGAACTGGGGCTGGCGCTCAACCTCGTCGGCCTCATCCCGGCCTGCGAGAACATGCCGGACGCGAACGCCAACAAGCCGGGCGACATCGTCACCTCGATGTCCGGCCAGACTATCGAGATACTCAACACCGACGCCGAAGGCCGTCTCATCCTGTGCGACGCGCTGACCTACGCCGAGCGTTTCGAGCCCGACGCCGTGGTCGATCTGGCGACCCTCACCGGCGCCTGCGTGATCGCGCTGGGTGCACACCCCAGCGCGCTCTACAGCAACCACGACCCGCTGGCACGCGAGATCGAGCATGCCGCCGACCATGCCTGGGACCGCGTCTGGCGCATGCCGCTGTGGGACGACTACCAGGACCAGCTGAAGAGCAGTCTTGCCGACATGGCCAACATCGGCGGCCGCCCAGCAGGTTCGGTCACTGCGGCCTGCTTCCTGTCGCGCTTTGCCAGGAAATACCACTGGGCGCACCTCGACATCGCCGGCACCGCCTGGACGGGCGGCCGCGAGAAGAAAGGCTCGACCGGTCGACCGGTCTCGCTTCTGGTGCACTTCCTGCTGAACCGCGCCCAGAAATAAGCCGGCAGACGTGACCGAGATCCTTTTCTACACTTTTGCCGACGATCCGCTCGACGTCGCCCGCCGCGTCGCCGCCAAGGCGCACGGCCAGGGCAAGCAGGTGATGATTTATGCGCCGGATGCGGCGGTGGCCGACGCCATCGATCGTCTTTTGTGGACGACGCCCGCGCTCGGCTTCGTGCCGCACTGCCGCGACAGCGACGCACTGGCCGGCGAAACCCCGGTGCTGATCGGCACCCACGCCGACGCCCTGCGCAGTGCCGACGTCATGATCAACCTGCACGCCGGGCAGCCGCCCGCCTTTGCCCGCTTCGAGCGCCTGGTCGAAATCGTCGGCCTGGATGACGCCCGGGTCGAGGCGGGACGCGAGCGCTATCGCTTTTACAAGACGCGCGGCTACGACCTGCAAACGCACGACCTGCGCCAGCACGCCGGGCAGGAGGCCCGATGAGCGACAGTCCGATGTTGAACAAGATGGATGCGCTGCTGAAAAAGCATCGCGGCGGGAGCGAGGCCGACCTTGCCGCGCCCTCCGGTCCTGCAACTGCGCCCGAATCCGACCCTTCCCCCGAACACACGCCGCCGCCCGGCGCCTGGCTGCCGGTGCTGACCGATGTGATCGAGCGCGGCACGCCGCCCGCCATGGCAGCGCCTGCACCCGTCACGGCCACAGCCGTGCCCGCCGAACCTGACCTGCCCGTGGCAACGCCGGCGTCCGTAGCGCCTGCGGCTGCCGTCCCTCCTGCTGTCGTGACCGACACCCTGGCCGAGCAGTTGATGAGCGAACTGGCGCCCCGCCTGTCCGAAGTGATGGAAAAGCAGGTCGCTGCCGAACTGCGCAGGAACCTCGACCAGACCGTCGCCACCCTGCTCTCCCAGCTTGACGTCAACGTGCGCGAAATCGTGCGCGAAGCCGTCGCCGAAAAACTCAAGCAGCCGCGCGACCCGTCAACCTGAACCGCATCCGGACGTGTTTTGCGGCCCGTCCCGATGATTTTTTGGGACGTGTGCCGGGGTTTTTTGGGATAATCAACCCTTTGCGCGCACGCCATGGAACTCGCCAAATCCTTCGAACCGGCTGACATCGAGAAACGCTGGTACGCCCAGTGGGAAAGCGCCGGCTACTTCAAGGCCGGCGCATACGACTCCACACGGGCTTCAGCCCGTAGTGGATCGGAGTCTCCTTGCGGGGACGCGCCCGATGTCCCCGCCTACTGCATCATGCTGCCGCCGCCCAACGTCACCGGCACGCTGCACATGGGGCACGCCTTCCAGCACACCCTGATGGACGCCCTCACCCGCTATCACCGCATGGTGGGCGACAGCACGCTGTGGCAGCCCGGCACCGACCACGCCGGCATCGCCACCCAGATCGTGGTGGAACGCCAGCTCGACGCGCAGGGCGTCTCGCGCCACGACCTCGGCCGCGAAAAATTCCTCGAAAAGGTGTGGGAGTGGAAAGAGCATTCCGGCTCCACCATCACCCGCCAGATGCGCCGGCTCGGCACCAGCCCCGACTGGAGCCGCGAGCGCTTCACCATGGACGATGGCCTGTCGAAGGCCGTCACGGAAGTCTTCGTGCGGCTCTACCGCGAAGGCCTCATCTACCGCGGCAAGCGGCTTGTGAACTGGGATCCGGTTCTCGGCACGGCGGTGTCCGACCTCGAAGTCGTCAGCACCGAGGAAGACGGCTTCATGTGGGAGATCAACTATCCGCTTGAAGACGGCTCAGGCCACCTCACCGTCGCCACCACCCGCCCGGAAACCCTGCTCGGCGACAGCGCCGTCGCGGTGCATCCGGAGGACGAGCGCTACAAGCATCTCATCGGCAAGCACGTTCGACTGCCGGTCGCCGAGCGCAGCATCCCCATCATCGCCGACGACTATGTCGACCGCGAATTCGGCACTGGCGTGGTCAAGATCACCCCGGCGCACGACTTCAACGACTGGCAGGTCGGCCAGCGCCACAAGCTGGTGGCGATCAGCGTGCTCACGCTCGACGCCAAAATGAACGAGTTGTGCCCGACCGAATACCAAGGGCTGGACCGCTACGACGCGCGGCAGAAACTGCTCGACGAACTGCAGGCCAAGGGCCTGCTCGTCTCGGCCAAGCCGCACAAGCTGATGATCCCGCGCGGCGACCGTACCCACGCCGTGATCGAGCCGATGCTCACCGACCAGTGGTTCATGAGCATGGAAGGCCTGGCCCAACAGGGCCTCGCCGCAGTCGATTCGGGCGAACTGAAATTCGTTCCGGAGAACTGGACGACGACCTATCGCCAGTGGCTGGAGAACATCCAGGACTGGTGCGTCTCGCGCCAGCTGTGGTGGGGTCACCGCATCCCCGCGTGGTACGACGCCGACGGCAATTTCTACGTCGCCCACACGGAGGAAGAGGCGAAGAAGCAGGCCGGCGGACGCGAGTTGACGCAGGACAACGACGTCCTCGACACCTGGTTCTCCAGCGCGCTGTGGCCCTTCTCGACGCTGGGCTGGCCCGAGCAGACGCCGGAACTCGAACGCTACCTGCCGACCTCGGTGCTGGTCACCGGTTTCGACATCATCTTCTTCTGGGTCGCGCGCATGGTGATGATGTCCTTGCACTTCACCGGCAAGGTGCCGTTCCGCGAGGTCTACGTCACCGGCCTCGTGCGTGACTCCGAAGGCCAGAAGATGAGCAAGTCGAAGGGCAACGTGCTCGACCCTATTGATCTGATTGATGGCATCGCGGTCGACGAACTGGTCGCCAAGCGCACCCAGGGCCTGATGAACCCCAAGCAGGCCGCCGGCATCGAGAAGCGCACCCGCCGCGAATTCCCCGAAGGCATCGCCGCCTACGGAACGGATGCGCTACGCTTCACCTTCGCGAGTTTGGCCACGCACGGCCGCGACATCAAATTTGATCTTCAGCGTGCAGAGGGCTACCGTAACTTCTGCAATAAGCTGTGGAACGCCACCCGCTTCGCGCTGATGAATCTGGAAGGCCACGACTGCGGCCAGGACGCCGGCCAGCCGATGGACTTTTCGGACGCCGACCGCTGGATCGCGGCGCGCCTGCAGCAGGCCGTCGGCGAAGTGCACGAAGCCTTCGCCGCCTACCGCTTCGACCAGGCCGCGCGCGCGGTCTACGAATTCGTGTGGGACGAGTACTGCGACTGGTATCTGGAACTCGCCAAGGTGCAACTGAACAGCGGCACGCCCGAGCAGCAGCGCGCCACCCGCCGCACGCTGGCCACCGTGCTGGAAGCGACGCTACGCCTCGCCCACCCCATCATCCCCTTCATCACCGAGGAGTTGTGGCAGAAGGTCGCCCCGCTCGCCGGCGTGACGGGCGACAGCATCATGCTCGCCGCCTATCCGCAGGTCGACGAAGCACAGCGCCACCCCGACAGCGTCGCGCGCATCCAGTTGTTGAAGGAACTCGTGAACGCCTGCCGCACCCTGCGCGGCGAGATGAGCCTGTCGCCTGCCCAGCGCGTGCCGCTGGTGATCGAGGGCGACGCCGGCATGATCAACGCGCTCGCGCCCTACATCGTCGCGCTCGGCAAACTCAGCGAAGTCAGCGCCGTGCCCGCGCTGCCGGACGCCGACGCCCCGGTCGCCCTGGTCGGCGACATGCGGATGATGCTGGTGGTGGCAATCGACAAGGACGCCGAGCGCGCGCGGCTCGCCAAGGAAATCGCCCGCATCCAGAATGAAATCGCCAAGGCGAAGATCAAGCTGGCCAACCCCAGCTTCGTTGACAAAGCCCCCGCCGCCGTCGTGCAGCAGGAGCAGGCGCGGCTGGCCGACTTCGCCACCATGCTGCAAAAACTGGAAGCGCAGCACGCACGGCTAGCCTGATTCCAGTCTCAACGACAACAAAAAAGCGAGGTTGTAACCGCGCTTTTTTGTGGGGTTCGCCCGCTGACAGCAACAGCACCGCGGAACAGAGGCCACTTGTCGAGATCGGGCCCCGGTTGTTTCGATGATCAGGTTTTGTCGGCCAAACCCTTGGCCAGCAGGGCGGCTACGGTTTCGTTGATGCCCGTCTGGCGTGCTTCTGCGAGGGCATGAATCCGCTTCACCAACTCGCCATCGAGCTTGACGGCAAAGGCGACCAGGCCCTGCGCCTGCTCGAGCTTGCGCTGCTCGCGTCGCGACACGACCGCCCCGGCCGCGCTGCCAAAACGATCCGGCGTGCCGGCTTGTTTCATCTGGCCCGTGATTTTCAAGCCTTCGTTTCTGTCGAGATCGGATTTCTTCATGGGTTTTTCCTGGATTGCTTAAGTAAGTATTCGGTCAATGGCCTGTACTGTTGAAACCACGCCCTCTGCCTTACGCAGAGCAGACGGCAGCATAAGCGATGCAGCCGCAATACGCTTATTTCATCGCAGTGCACCATCAACGCCACGACGGCAATGAATCAAAGCAATCTGTTCAAAATTGCATAAAAAAACCGGGGCATATGCCCCGGTTTTGCATCAACCAAAGTCTGTTGAAGCTTACATCTTCCAGCTGTACTGGATACCGATCGAGTTTTGATACATCTCGATCGTATCGACACCACCGCCGAAACCGGGCCGCGTACCGCTGACCTCGTTATCGAACGCATGGGCGTAAGACATCGTGACTTCATTGCCGGTTGCCAGCGTGTAAGTGAAGCCCAAGGTGGCATGCTGCTTGTTCACCGCAGGCGCCAGGATGTTGAACATCGCTTCGCCCATGTCCGCACCGCTGATGGGGTTGTCATTCTGGCTGTAGCCTGCACGCAGGGTCAGCTTCTGGGAGTACTTGTATTCGACACCCAGTTTCCACACATCAATGTTATCCCAACCAAAGCCGGGGCCATTGGCCGAACCTAACGGATTGTTCAAAACCAGCAGGTTGGTTACAGGGTTGCCAACTGCAGCGACATCGTTGTAATTGATGCGTTGATAATCGAGAGCGACTTTCAGCGCGGGAGTCGCCTGCCAGGCTACGCCGAGGTTGTAGTTCTCGGGAATATCGAAGTCGCCCTGCTCGGCAAACAGACCCTTGTACATGTCGAACTCTTCGAAATTAATCTTGCTGGCATACGCCGCGCCGATGGTGATGGTCGGGGTGATCTTGCCCATGTAACCGATGCGCACGCCGTAGCCGAAGGCATCATCGTAGCCATTATTGGTCAGGTTGGCCGAGCTGCTGGAGTAACTGTTAAAGCCACTCAAGCCTTCTGCCTTGAAACGCTGATAACCCAGCAGCGGCGAAATGCCGATGGAATGGGTGGCGTTGACCTTATAAGCAGCCGTCGGCGCAATGATCAACTGCATCAGGTCCACCCCAAGACTGCCGGCACCACCAAGAAGGTTGCCGCCACCAACAGCCGGGTAGTCGGTATTCATGCCACCGTTGCCATACACCGTGACGCCCAGCGCCAGGTTGCTGTTCACCATGCGGTTGTAGCCGAACTCGGGAACCAGGAAATAGTCCGAGTCGCTTTGGCCGCTTTGGGCGGCAGCCGAACCCCCAACGTTCGTTGCCTCGCGGATCGGGCTGAAGAGGTCCATGCCCAGATCGATGCGGTTGCCGGCAAAGGCCATTGCAGCCGGGTTGTTGGCGCCGCCGAAGGCGTCGTCATGCATGGCGGTCGATGCACCAGCCATGCCCTTGGCCTTCATGCCGTAGCCGTGCGAAAAGTAGCCGTTGGTGGCGTAGGCGCTGCCAGCCAGACCGGCCAGTGCCATGAATGCGAATACTTTTGTGAACTTCATTTGTTGTCTCCTGAGGGGCAAAATTACTACACATAAGCTCGTTGAATAGCTTGTCCGGAAGCGTACGCGCCCTATAGCGCTTAGACAAGCAGGGGCATTCCCCCGGGCAAATAATTCCGGCCGGGTGTGGTACAAAAGTCACAAAAAAATGAGCCGAATGGAATCGGCTCATTTTCATCATGCGGCAACCGCTGGTTCAGATGCTGTTTCTTAGATGAACAGGCAGATGTCGGTTTCGCCGGCGAATTCGAAGAAGGTGGCGGCGCCGCCGTATTCGAGGCCGTCGATGAAGTCGGAATGCTCGAAGCCGAACAGTTCGACGGTCATCTGGCAGGCGATGAACTTGACTTCGGCTTCCTGGCACAGCTCGCGCAGTTCGGGGATGGTGGCCACGCCATTGTTGGCGATGGTCTGCTTCATCAGGGCCGTTGCCACGTTTTCATAGCCGGGGATGATGGCCTGGATGGCGTTGGGCATGTTCCAGTTGATGCTCTTGAACCACTTGGGGCCGAAGGGCATTTTCATCGGCATGCCGGGGTTGCCCAAGGGGCTCACTTTCAGGACAGACAGGTCTTTGCGGACCAGTTGCAGGCCATAGAAGGTGAAGAAAATCTGGGTTTCATAACCCAGCGCGGCCGCCGTGGAGGCCAGGATGAAGGGGGGGTAAGCCCAGTCCAGCGTGCCCTTGGTGGCGATGATGGCCATTTTTTTAGTATCCATGCGTCTCTCCTGTTCCGTTCAAAAAAATAGCGCCGCATGTTCTTTGAACAGACGGCGCCATTTTGGTTTCTTGATTACTTTTTCTTCATGAAGAAGGTGAATTCGCCACCGGCTTCGGCGGTGGACAGCAGTTCGTTGCCGGTCTGCTTGGCGAAAGCGGCGAAATCCTTGACCGAACCCGGGTCGGTGGAGAGGATCTTCAGCACCTGGCCGCTGGTGACTTCGGCCAGGGCCTTCTTGGCGCGCAGGATGGGCAGCGGGCAGTTCAGGCCGCGCGCGTCGAGTTCTTTATCGAAATTCATTGGGCTCTCCTTACATTAAATCAATTAAATAAGTATGTAGTAAAAAACGCTGCGGTACCTTAAACCAGAAGCCCCCCCATTGCAACCGAAATCGCTGCATTGCGGGGAAACCTCGGATGTAGCAGACCCGTTTAACGCGGCATGCTGAGCGCGTTTCCGGAACGCGCCCACGCCATGATGCCGCCCGCCAGATTGTGCATGTTGCCAAAGCCTTGGGCGGCCATGAACGCACACGCCTGGGCCGAACGCGCACCAGAGCGGCAGTAGATCACCACGGGCCTGTCCTGGGGAATATCGGACGCGCGCAGCGGCAACAAATGCAAGGGAATATGGATGGCGCCATCGATCACGCCCTGCGCGACTTCGGCCTCGGTGCGCACATCGATCAGATGGGCGCCCTTGGCTGCGATTTCAGCGACATAACCGGGATCGACTTCCTTGAAACCTGAGAGTCCAAACATAGCGGTCACACTCCTGCAATTGGGAAATTAGTGCTTCCTAATATACCCCGAAACGAGGGGCGCGCCAAGAGCGGGGCTCGGGCCGCACCCCCTGTAGGAGTGGCGCCCTCGCCACGATTTTCGTTGCCGCGATCATCACGGCATCGGGCCAAGGGCGGCCCTCCCACAGAAAACAGGCAGCGCTTAGCAGCGCTGGGCGCCGTGATACAGGTTGACCACGTGGCGGGCCTCGGCGAAGAACAGCCAGCGCTCGACCGCGGCGCCGGCAAGACCCGCGACGGCAGCAATGATGGCTGCAGCCTGGCCGCCCTGCTGGTTGAACACCCATACCAGCATCAGGCCGGGCAGCACGAAGCCCAGCACGAACACCGCGACCTTGAGCAAACCGGCTTTCTGCCGGGCGATCTGGAAGCCGAATTCCTGGGTGAGGAAGGTGCCGTGGGTGTGGCCGGTGTCAAGCAGTTTGACCTTGGCGCGGGTGAGGCCGGTGGCGGTGTTGATGGTGGGCGACAGGCCCGGGCTGCGAATCCAGAAGTAGTAAATCGCCTTCAGCACCGCGGCAATCGCCATGATCAGCGCCGCCATGGCGATGTAGGGCGTGGTGTCGAGGCCCGCGATCACCGCGCCCAGCAGCAGCAGCAGGCTGCCGCTGGCGTACCCGAGCGCCAGGTAGTTGGCCGGCACCAGCGGCGTATTCCACTGGCGGATGGTTTTGAGGCAGGCGTAGATCATGCCGGTGGAGAACACCGTGATCCAGGCCATCACCGCGGTCAGAAAGCCGCTGCTGACGCGCAGCCACTGCGGTGCGTCGAACATGATGCTGGCAAGGTAGATCAGCGCCAGCGGCATGAATACCACGGCGAACACGCCTTCGCGCGACAGCCACGAGGTGCGGAAGCGGGTGAACGCGCGCCAGGCATTTTTCGGGTTGGCGAGGTGGAAGGTCGACGACAACAGGCCGAACACGACCAGTGCCATCGCGATGAGGCCGCCCGCGACGAGTTGGTCATTGCTGAAGCCGCCGCCGAGCTTGAAGAAGTCGGCGATGAACAGCAGCGAGAACAGGCCGAAGCCGGCGCCCGATGCGACGGTAAAGAAAATGACTGAGAAAGCGGGATGCATGGTTACTCCTGTTTATTCTTTATCCGTCATCGCGAGATCCGCAGGATCGCGGCGATCCAGACGCTGCCGGCTTCGCGGGCTTTCTGGATTGCTTTGCATTGCTCGCAATGACGAAGGGTAAAGTTGAGTGCCTATTAAATTTAGCGGCGCACCAGTTTGTTGGCGAACTGCTTGATGCTTTCCTTCAACCCGCCCTTGGGCTGGGTGTCGACCGGGATCACCGGCTTGCTGCGCGGCGGCAGGTAGGTGTTGGTCGGGTTGTAGTTGAGTTCGGGCATCAGCGGGAAGCCGCCGCGCTCGCGCACGGTGCGCGACACCGCCGAATCGGGATCATCGAAGTCGCCGAACATGCGGGCGTGCGCCGGGCAGGTCAGCACGCAGGCGGGCTGGCGCTCCTCGACCGGCAGTTCCTGGTCGTAGATGCGGTCGACGCACAGGGTGCACTTTTTCATCGTGCCGCTGGAGCGGTCGAGTTCGCGCGCGCCGTAAGGGCAGGCCCACGAGCAGTAGTTGCAGCCCATGCACTTGTCCTGGTCGATCAGCACGATGCCGTCTTCGGGACGCTTGTAGGAAGCGCCGGTCGGGCACACGGTGACGCAGTCGGCGTCCTCGCAGTGCATGCACGACATCGGGAAGTTGACCGTCTTGTTGTTCGGATACGCGTCCATTTCGTAATGGCGGATCCGGTTGAACCACACGCCCGACGGCTCGGCGCCGTAGGGCTGGTAGTCGGACAACGGGCCGATGGTGCCGGAGGCGTTCCACTCCTTGCAGGCGATGGCGCAGGCATGGCAGCCCACGCACACGTCGAGGTCGATGACCAATCCAAGTCTCATAGTTTTGCTCGCTCTATTTGTTCTGGGTGCTGCTCAGTTCTTCTCGTGGCTGCGCGCGTCGTAGCGCAGCACGTTCGGGCGCTCGTAACGCTCGTCGCCCGGCAATGCCTTCAGCGCGTCGAACTGCGGCCACGAGCCGGTTTCGCCCGGCGCGGCCTTCCATATCTTCACGCGCAGGTCGAACCACGCCGCCTGGCCGGTCACCGGATCGGAGTTGGTGACGCGGCGCTCGCCCGCCTTTTCCGGCAGCAGTTCGGAAATCAGGTGGTTGAGCAGGAAGCCCTTGGTCGCTTCCGACGCGTTTTCCTTCAGGCCCCAAGCGCCCTTCTGCTTACCGATGGCGTTCCAGGTCCAGATGGTGTTTTCCTGGGTGCCTTCCATGGTCTTGACCTGGCAGCGGATCTTGCCGTTGTGCGACTCGACCCAGATCCAGTCGAAGTCCTTGATGCCCATTTCAGCCGCCTTGCGCGCGTTCATGTACATGTAGTTCTGCGCCATAATCTGACGCAGCCACACGTTCTGCGAATCCCACGAGTGGTACATGAACATGGGGCGCTGGGTCAGCGCGAAGAAGGGGTACTCGTCCTTGTCGACGCGCTGCTGTTCCAGCGGCTCGTACCACATCGGCAGCGGGTCGAAGTACTTCACCAGGCGCTCGCGGTCGACCTGGTTGTTGGGCTGCGGGCCGTCGTACAGGCCCTGTCCGGCCAGGCGGAACTTCTGCAGCGGCTCGGAATAGAACTGCATGATGATCGGCTCGGCCTTGCCGACGAAGCCCACATCCGCAGCCACGTCGAGGTAATCCTTGTTGGCGAAGCGCATGTACTTCTGATTGTCGGGCCAGTGGTGTGCGAAGAAGCTCTGGTTCTCGATGTACTTTTCCCACTGGTTGGGGTTGGGCTCGCCCTTGAGCGACTTCGTGCCGTCCTTGCCGCGCCAGCCGGCGAGGAAGCCCACGCCCGGCGAACGCTCGTAGTTGACGATGAAATCGGGATAATCCTTGAACTTCGGCGTGCCATCCGGCTTGGTGAAGGCCGGGAATTTCAGGCGTCCCGCCAGCTCGACCATGACTTCCTGCCACGGACGCACGTCGCGGTCGGGCTTGACCAGCGGATAGCGAATCGCATCGGCCGCCGCATCCGGCTCGGAAATCGGGCGGTCGAGCAGCGAGATGCAATCGTGCCGTTCGAGGTAGGTCGTGTCCGGCAGGATCAGGTCGGCGAAGTTGGTCATTTCCGAATGGAAGGCGTCGATCACCACCAGGAACGGGATCTTGTACTGGCCCGGCTCTTCCGGATCTTTCGCGCGCAGCATGTCCTGCACGTTCGACGTGTTCATGGTCGAGTTCCACGCCATGTTGGCCATGAACAGGATCAGCGTGTCGAGCGCGTAGGGATCGTGGTTGGTCGCGTTGGTGATGACCATGTGCATCAGGCCGTGCGAGGCAATCGGCACTTCCCACGAATAGGCCTTGTCGATGCGCAGCGGGTTGCCGAATTCGTCGATCACCAGGTCTTCCGGACGCGTCGGGAAGCCGAGCGGCGGACGCGACAGCGGCGTGTTCGGCGCGTTGATGATGTCGATGTTGTTTTCCGGCAACTGATGCGGCGGAATCGGCTTCGGATACGGCGCGCGGGCGCGGAAGTTGCCCGGCGCGTCGAGCGCACCCAGCAACATCTGGATCATGTGGATCGCGCGGCAGGAATGGAAGCCGTTGGAGTGCGCCGCGATGCCGCGCATCGCGTACATCGCCACCGGGCGGCCCACGACCTTGTCATGCTTGCGACCCCACACGTCGGTCCATTCGATCGGCAGTTCGACCGTTTCCTTGAACGCGACGTGCGCCATCTCCAGCGCGATGCGCTCAATGGTTTCGGCCGGCAGGCCGCATTCCAATGCAACATTTTCCGGCGCGTAGCGCTCGTCGAGATAGCGCTCGACCATCAGCGACATCACGGTCTTGACGCGGCGGCCGTCCGGCGCCACAAACTCGCCGAACAGCGCCGGGGCGATGTCGCCGTCGATGCCGTTCCTGAACGCTTCCTTGTCGATGTCCCAGATCAGCGGATGGTCGTTTTCGTCGCGCAGGAACAGGCCGTCGCCCTTCTGACCCGGGCTTTGCACCACCAGCCAGGAGGCATTCGTGTAGCGCACCAGGAATTCGTAGTCGAATTGCTCGTGCTTCAGCAGCACGTGCACCATCGACATGGCGAGCAGGCCGTCCATGCCGGGCTTGATCGGTAGCCATTCGTCGGCGATCGCCGAATAGCCGGTGCGCACCGGGTTGACGGTGACGAACTTGCCGCCCTTGCGCTTCAGTTTTTCGAGGCCGATCTTGATCGGGTTGGACGAGTGGTCTTCCGCCACGCCCCACATCAGGAAGTACTTGGCGTAATCCCAGTCGGGTGCGCCGAATTCCCAGAACGAAAAGCCGATGGAATAGAGGCCGGCCGCTGCCATGTTGACCGAACAGAAACCGCCGTGCGCCGACCAGTTGGGGGTGCCGAACTGCTGCGCCCACAGGCCGGTGAGCGCCTGCATCTGGTCGCGCCCGGTGAAGAATCCGAGCTTGGAGGGATCGGTCGCACGAATCTCTTCCAGGCGGTCGGTCAGCACGTCGAGCGCCTGATCCCAGGAAATCGCCTCGTAAATGCCTTCGCCGCGCTCGGTGCCGGGCTTCCTCATCAGCGGCTGGGTCAGCTTGGCGGTGGAATACTGCTTCATGATCCCGGCCGAGCCCTTGGCGCACAGCACGCCCTGGTTGGTGGGATGGTTGCGGTTGCCCTGGATGAAGCGGACCTTGTTGTCCTCCATCGTCACCTTGATGCCGCAGCGGCAGGCGCACATGTAACAGGTGGTGTACTTGATTTCCTGCGCGTCGTGATTTTCGAGTTTGATCTTGGCGTTCATGCGGCCTCTAGGTTCAAAATGGTCCCCCGCAGTTTCGAAACGAAACCGCGCTTTTCCCTGCCCGGAACTACACACTAGGTGACTGCTGGAAGCAGCGCCAGCGCATCAGCGCTGGATGCTGCGGGGACGGCTATATATTAATCTTTCCGAATATTCCGTTATTTTGCACTTCGAGCCCCCCGGCTGGCAAGCAAAACGGCTGATATGTCTATAAGCCAACCTGATCATAATCCTTATTTATTGCGGGGTTAACGCCCCGCCTGTGGGCGATTTCGCCCCGGCCGGCAATTCAGCCAGCAGCGATTCGATAATCTCCAGCGCCTCGCCTTCATCCCATTCCGTCGGCCCGGTCAAAACATGACGCACGCGACCGCTTGCATCCAGCAGGAAGGTGGTGGGCAGGGCGAAGACCTTCCAGCGCTTGGTGTTGCTGCCGTCGGGGTCGAGCAGGATCGGAAAGCCCAGCTTCATTCTGGACAAGAAGCCATTCACCTCCTCCGCGGTTTCGGCGCTGTCGAGCGCGACGATGGCCAGCGGCAGCCCCGCCATCTTCACCCGCAGCCGCTCCATCGACGGCATTTCGCGCAGGCAGGGCGGGCACCACGACGCCCAGAAATTAAGCAGCACCACCTTGCCACGATAGTCGGCCAGGGTTCGGGTCGTTCCCGCCAGATCCTGCGCCTTCAATTCCGGTGCCGGCGTCGCTGCGCGCGCCTCGAATCCGGCCGCCTGCGCGCCGCCCGCCAGCAACAGCCCCATTGCACACACGCCCAGCCATCGCTTCATTTGCATCCCCATTGATTCAATTCACGCAGCAGCATGGCATCCATGCGGAGGCTCTCGGCAATCTCGAATTCAGTCGGCGTTTCACGCATCCAGTAGCCTTCGCGCAGGTTTTCCAGGATCACATGGCTGGCCGTTGCGCCCTGCTTCGCCAGGTGATCCAGCAGTCCGGGCAGCCAGGGCGTGGCGGCGGAGCGTCGCGGCTGCAGCACCTGCACCCGCAATCCAGCCAGGCTGCTCACCACCAGAAAATCGGGTTCGGCCAGCGGCTCGGCCACGGTGTAGAGGTTCGGATACATCAGCATCACACAC
>JBAVWB010000043.1:0-13462 GCA_049697615.1 Thiobacillus sp.
CGCCGAGGGCGGCGCTCCTACATTTGAGGGCTCCCGGCCATCCCCGGTCAATAGTGCGGCGGAATCTCGTCGCGCGGCGTGCGTGCCTCGTCCGGCAGTGCATCCTGCAACCGCTGGTGCAGCAGGCGGAGTTGCTGCTGCATTGAATCGAGTTGCCCCTGCTGGCGAATCACGGTCTGGTTGAGCGTTTCGAGCAGGTCTTCGGCGAAGGCGAGCTTGGTTTCGAGTTCGGTGAGACGGGATTCGGTCATGGCTGTTTGGCTTCGGTGAGCAGGGGGACGACCAGTTTCTCCAGCCGGGGATAATGCACTTGTCCCGCGATCTTGTGGCGAATTTGGCCGTTTGAATCGACGATGAACGAGGTGGGCACGCTGGCCACGTGACCGAAGGCGGCAGCTACCGAGGCGTTGGTCGGCGCGGCCATGAAGGCGTAGCCCTTGTCCCGCATCCAGGCGGCGATCTTGTCCGGCGCGTCGTCGATGCTGATCGAAATGACCTCGAAGCCCTGGCCGCGGTAGTCTTTCCAGAACGCGTCGATGACCGGCTTTTCCTTGCGGCAATACGGGCACCAGGTCGCCCAGAAGTTCACCAGCACCACTTTGCCCTTGAGTTCGTCGCTGGTCAGCGCCCGGCCATCCGGCAGTGTCACCTGCCAGGGCGGTGCGGTGCGATTCTCCTCGCTGACGTCGGCCGGCGGACGAAACCACAGCCAGGCGATCAAACCCAGTAAAATCACGGTCAGCGGACTCGGCGTCCATTTTTTCAGGGTTTGTCTATCCATGCTGTGGCTGAAGTCGTTTCATATCGTGATGGTGGTGAGCTGGTTCGCCGGGCTGTTCTATCTGCCGCGCCTTTTCGTCAACCTGGCGATGGAAACGAATGATGCAGCCTACGACCGCCTGCTGATCATGGCGGGCAAATTGTATCGGTTCGTGTCGCCCATCATGTGGCTGACGCTGATCACCGGCATCTGGCTATGGCTGGCGTATTTTCCGCTCAGCATGAACTGGATGTGGGCAAAGCTCGCGCTGGTCGCAGGGCTGGTCGGCTATCACCATGTCTGCAAAAGCCTGTTGCGCGCATTCGAAGCCAGACAGAACACCAAGTCGCACGTTTGGTTCCGCTGGTTCAATGAAATCCCGGTGATCGTGCTGCTGGTGGTCGTTCTGCTGGTGGTGCTGAAGCCGTTTTAACTTTTTTTCATCCGCGAAGGACGCGAAGAAACGCGAAGTAAAAAAACCAGTATTTCTTGAGGTTTTCTTCGCGCACCTTCGCGTCCTTCGCGGATCAATGTTTTTGAGAGTCCAGTTTGAAACCTCAGCCCCATAAAACCCAGCCCCGTCGCACCCCATCGCCGCATCCCGTTCGCCCAGAGCGCGAGGCGCTGCCGCCAGCCAGCCATTTTGCCACCTGCCCGCGCGGGCTGGAGGCGCTGCTCGAAACCGAACTCACGGCGGCCGGAGCGCAGGTGGTGCGTCAGGTGCCCGCCGGCGTGCTGTTCATGGCCGACGCTGCCGCCGAAATGCGCGCCAATCTCACATCGCGCATCGCCACCCGCATCCTGCGCAAGGTCGGCTACACCCGCTACCGCAAGGAAGAACACATCTACCGCGCCGCGCTCGACCTGCCGTGGCCGGACTGGTTCGACGTGAAAAAAACCATTGCGGTGAAGGTCGGCGCGCAGAACGCACCGCTGAAAAGCCTCAACTTCATCACGCTGAAGATCAAGGACGCGATCTGCGACCGCTTCCGCGAGGAAACCCGCGAACGCCCCAGCGTCGACACCGATGCGCCCGACGTGCCAGTGTATGCCTTCTTCACCCCGGACGCGGTGACCTTCTATCTCGACACCAGCGGCGAGCCGCTCTTCAAGCGCGGCTTCAAGCGCGAGGCGAGCGCGGCGTCGATCAAGGAAAACCTTGCCGCCGGGCTGTTGATGCTGTCCGGCTGGGAACCCGGCACGCCGCTCTTGGACCCGATGTGCGGCGCCGGAACCATCCTGCTCGAAGCGGCCGACATGGCGCTCAACCGGGCACCGGGGCGGGGGCGGCACTTCGCCTTCGAGCACTACCGCGACTTCGACGCGGCGCTGTGGAAACGCATCAAGGCGGATGCGCAGGCGCAGGAAAAGCCGCTGACGCAGCTGCCGATTTTCGGTGCCGACCAGGATCGCTGGGTGCTCGACAAGGCGCGCAACAACCTCGACGCCGCAGGTTATGCTGACGCGATCGAACTGAAGGTGTCCGACGTGCTCGACCTGAAGGCGCCAACCCCGGTGGGGACCATCGTCACCAATCCGCCCTACGGCGAACGGCTGGGCGAAGCCGAGGATCTGGCCGAGTGGTATCCGCGCCTGGGCGACTGGCTGAAGAAAAATTTCAGCGGCTGGGACGCGTGGATCATCTCGGGCGACCCCCTGCTGCCCAAGTTGTTTGGACTCAAGGCCAGTCGCCGCATCCCGCTGTTCAACGGCCCGATCGAAACCCGCTTCCTGCAATACAAGATCGTCGCGGGAACGATGCGGCCGGACAAGCCAGCCAAGCTGGCCTGAGTGGAACCCTGGCCGGCGTGCAGTCTTTTCCCCACCCAGCCATGAGCCCCCCATGATGACCGCAGCGATCCGTTTGACCGGCACCCTCAGCGACGGCGCCGAGGGGGTCCGCAGTTATTACCTGATGGCCGATTTCGGTTCGTCCGGGAGCGGCAGGTCGTCGATCATTCCGATGTCGATGGGCGCACCGATGCCCGACGACGCGCACTTGACAGTGAAAACCGGCGGCGAAGAAGCCGCCCTGAAAGCCGCGGCCGAGGCGATCAAGGCCTTGCCGGGCAATCAGGGGCTGGCGGCGCGGGTGGTGATCAACCCGGAATAAAGGCCGGTTTTCTTCCGGCAGCACGAATGAAAACGGGGTGCCGCGCACCCCGTTTTCATTGCCGGATGGCCTCAGACGATGTCGAGATGATCCAGCCCCGCCATCATGTCGCGGCCCTTGGCCTCCTGGCCGTGCAGCTTGATCTGCAGGCGCAGGTCGTTGAGGCTGTCGGCGTTCCGGAGCGCATCCTCGTAGGAAATCATCCCGGCCTCGTACAGGTCGAACAGCGCCTGGTCGAAGGTCTGCATGCCCATCTCGCGCGATTTCGCCATGATTTCCTTGATCTCATGGACGTGGCCCTTGAAGATCAGGTCGGCGATCAGCGGCGAGTTGAGCAGGATTTCGACGGCGGCGACGCGTCCGGTGGTGCCCTTGCGGGGCACCAGCCGCTGCGAGATGAAGCCCTTGAGGTTGAGCGACAGGTCCATCAGCAGCTGGTCGCGCTTTTCCTCGGGGAAGAAGTTGATGATGCGGTCGAGCGCCTGGTTGGCGCTGTTGGCGTGCAGGGTCGACAGGCAGAGGTGGCCGGTTTCGGCGAAGGCGATCGCGTATTCCATGGTTTCGCGGTCGCGGATTTCGCCGATCAGGATAACGTCGGGCGCCTGGCGCAGGGTGTTCTTCAGCGCGGAGAACCAGTTGTCGGTATCGATGCCGACCTCGCGCTGGGTGATGATGGATTTCTTGTGCTCGTGCACGTATTCGATCGGATCCTCGACCGTGATGATGTGGTCGCAGGCGTTCTCGTTGCGGTAGCCCACCAGCGCGGCCAGCGAGGTCGACTTGCCGGTGCCGGTGCCGCCGACGAAAATCACCAGGCCGCGCTTGATCATCGCGACGTCGCGCAGGATCGGCGGCAGGTTGAGTTCCTCCATCTTCGGAATCTTGGTGACGATGGTCCGCATCACGACGCCGACGCGGCCCTGCTGCACGAAGACGTTGACGCGGAAGCGGCCGATTTCGGGCGGGCTGATCGCGAAGTTGGATTCGTTGCTGGCCTCGAAGTCTTTCCACTGCCGGTCGTTCATGATCGAGCGCGCCAGTTCGCTGGTGTGCGCGGGGGTCAGGCTCTGGTTCGACACCGGGGTGATCTTGCCATCGACCTTGATCGCGGGCGGGAAGCCGGCGGTGATGAACAGGTCGGAGGCGTTCTTCGCCAGCATCAGGCGCAGCAGGTCGTGGACGGTTTTTTCGGCATTCATCGTTCAGTCCTCAACCCAAAAAGGAGTCTTTGTTCTGCGCGGCGGCGCGCGCCACGCCGGATGCAATGATGTTGCGTTTCACCAGATCCTGCAGGTTCTGGTCGAGCGTCTGCATGCCGATATTGCCGCCGGTCTGGATCGACGAATACATCTGCGCCACCTTGTTCTCGCGGATCAGGTTGCGGATCGCGGGGGTGCCGATCATGATTTCATGCGCAGCGACACGGCCCGTGCCGTCCTTGGTTTTCAGGAGCGTTTGCGAGATGACGGCGCGCAGCGATTCGGACAGCATCGAACGCACCATTTCCTTCTCTGCGGCCGGGAACACGTCGACGATACGGTCGATGGTCTTGGCGGCGGACGAGGTGTGCAGGGTGCCGAACACCAGGTGGCCGGTTTCGGCGGCGGTCAGCGCGAGGCGAATCGTCTCGAGATCCCGCAATTCGCCGACCAGGATGACGTCGGGGTCTTCGCGCAGTGCGCTGCGCAGGGCGTTGGCGAACGACAGCGTATGCGGGCCGACCTCGCGCTGGTTGATCAGGCATTTCTTGCTCTGGTGCACGAATTCGATCGGGTCCTCGACGGTGAGGATGTGGGCGTACTGGTTTTCGTTGACGTAGTCCATCATCGCCGCCAGCGTGGTCGATTTGCCCGAACCGGTCGGCCCGGTCACCAGCACGATGCCGCGCGGCTGGTCGGAGATTTCCTTGAAAATGGGCGGGCAGTTGAGCTCTTCCAGCGACAGCACCTTCGACGGAATTGTCCGGAACACCGCGCCGGCGCCGTATTGCTGGTTGAAGGCGTTGACGCGGAAGCGCGCCAGCGAGGGGATCTCGAACGAGAAGTCGATTTCCAGCGTCTCTTCATACACCTTGCGCTGGCTGTCGTTCATGATGTCGTACACCATGCGGTGCACGTCCTTGTGGTCCATCGGCGGCAGGTTGATGCGGCGGATGTCGCCGTTGACCCGGATCATCGGCGGCAGGCTTGCCGACAGGTGTAAGTCAGATGCCTTGTTCTTGACGGAAAAAGCCAGCAGTTCAGAGATGTCCACGCGCGCCTCGTTCAGTGTTGATTGGGATTTTGACTTTATTGATCCGAAACGAAACCGTTTGAAACCGCCGGGGCTGGCAGCTTGGCGAAATACCTTGAAAGCCGCACTGCGTTTCGGATCGATAACAATTAAATCGTGGCTGTTATTGAACAGGGTTTGTGTTCAATAATAATCGTTATGGATAACGGCCCCGATATGCGCAAACTTGAGCCCGGCCTGAGCGGCACCGCGGGTACGCCATGCGAACGTTTGCAGGCGGTGCAGGCGCGGATCGCACGCGCCGTGTCCGAATCGGGGCGCGACGCGGCGGCGGTGAGCCTGCTGGCTGTCAGCAAGACCTTCGATGCAGTGGCGGTGCGCGGCCTGGCGGCCTGCGGCCAGCGTGAATTCGGCGAAAATTATGTGCAGGAGGCGCTGGATAAGCAGGCGGCTTTGCAGGACCTGCCGCTGGAGTGGCATTTCATCGGGCCGATCCAGAGCAACAAGACGCGGGCGATCGCCGGGCATTTCAGCTGGGTTCACAGCATCGACCGGCTGAAGATTGCCGAGCGGTTGTCGGCGCAACGCCCGGCCGGGCTGCCGCCGCTGCAGGTCTGCATCGAGGTCAATGTCAGCAGCGAGGCCAGCAAGGGCGGCGTCGCGCCGGCTGAACTGCCCGCGCTGGCCGAGGCCGTGTCGAAACTGACCGGTCTGCAATTGCGCGGCCTGATGGCCATTCCGGCGCCGACGCCGGATGTCGCAGCGCAGCGCGCCGCGTTCCGGCAGGTGCGTGAGCAGTTCGATGCGTTGCGTGCGCGTGGCTACGCGCTCGACACCCTGTCGATGGGCATGTCGGGCGATCTGGAAGCAGCGATTCAGGAGGGCGCGACCATCGTTCGGGTCGGAACCGCATTATTTGGCGAGAGGACAATCAGGAATGCATAAAGTGAGCTTCATCGGCGGCGGCAACATGGCGGCCGCCATCATCGGCGGGCTGATCGCCAGCGGCACCCAGCCCACCGATATCGAGGTGGTCGAAATCAATGCCGATGCGCGGGCGCAGCTGTCCGCGCGCTTCGGCGTGGTGATCCATACGGACCTGTCGCAGGCCCGGCTGCACGCCCTTATCGTGCTGGCGGTGAAACCGCAAACCCTGCCCGACGTGGCGGCCGCGCTGGCGCTGCGCCTCGCCGGCCAGCTGGTGGTGTCGATTGCCGCCGGGATACGGGTGGCCGACCTCGCGCGCTGGCTGGGCGGGCACACCCGGATCGTGCGCGCCATGCCCAATACCCCGGCGCTGGTGCAGGCCGGGGTGACCGGGCTGTTTGCGCCGTCCGGCGTCAGCCAGGACGCGCGTTCGCAGGCCGAGGCGGTACTGCGCGCCGTCGGCGGCGTGGTGTGGGTTGAGGACGAGCCGCAGATGGATGCCGTCACCGCGGTGTCGGGCAGCGGCCCGGCCTATGTGTTTTATTTCATCGAATCGCTGGAGGCCGCCGGCGTGGCGCAGGGACTCGCTGCGGACACCGCGCGCCAGCTGGCGCTGCAGACTTTTTTTGGCGCGGCCAAGCTGGCACTGGAATCGGGCGAGGAACCCGCCGTGCTGCGGCAGCGCGTCACCTCCAGGGGCGGCACCACCGAGCGCGGCATTGCCGTGCTGGAGGCGGCGGCGGTCAAGCTGGCCATCGGCCAGGCAGTGGAGGCCGCCAGCCGCCGCAGCGCCGAGCTGGGCGATGAGCTGGGGCGTTTGGCATGATTTCGGGCGCCTTGATTTTCCTCGTCCAGACGCTGGGAAACCTGTTCGTGATCGCCGTGCTGCTGCGCTTCATGATGCAGTTGTTCCGGGTTCCGTTCCGCAATCCCTTCGCCCAGTTCATCGTCGCGATCACTGATTTTGCGGTGAAACCCCTGCGCCGGGTGGTGCCGGGCCTGTTCGGGCTCGATCTGGCCTGCCTGGTGCTGGCACTGGCGGTCGAGTTCGTCGTCGTCATCGCAGCCTACTGGCTGAATGACTTTCCCTTTGCGCTGGCCGGTGGCCGGGTGTGGCCGGTGATGCTGGGGCTGGCGGCGGTGAAGCTGCTGAGCCTGACGGTCTACATGATCATCGGCCTCACGCTGGTGCGCGCAATCCTTTCCTGGGTCAACAGCGATACCCCGCTGATGCCGGTGGTGTACGAGCTGTCCGAGCCTTTCCTGCGTCCCTTGCGCCGGGCCGTCCCGATGGTCGCCAATATCGACCTGACGCCGCTGGTGCTGTTCATCCTGTGCCAGCTGGTGCTGATGGTGCCGGTGCTGGCATTGGAGCGCGCGCTGCTGGGCTCGCTTTGAGCGTGAGCGGCCCCCCGGCCTGGGCGCGCCGTGACGGCGCCGGCTGGTTGCTGGAACTGCAGGTGCAGCCGGGGGCAAAGGCCACAGCAGTCGTAGGGGAACATGGCGGCAGGCTGAAGCTAAAGATTGCTGCTCCACCGGTCGATAACAAAGCGAATGCGCATCTGCTGGCCTGGCTGGCCGCGCAACTGGGGGTGCCGAAGTCCGCGGTGCCCTAAAGGACTCCGATCCATTACGCGCCATGGCACGTGTGGAATCGTATGCGCCTGGTTCGCGGCGAAACCTCGCGGCAGAAAACCGTGGCGGTGACGGGGCTTGAGACCCCCTGGCTTGATATCGAGAAGATCGGCAAAACATGAGTATTCATCTGGAACAGGAAGTCGCCGATTTCAGCGAACGGCGCATGCGGCTGGCCACGGCGATCACCGACTATGCCGACTGGCTCGACCGTCAGCATGGCATTGATGCCGAGCGCACCCTGCGCCTGGCCGATACCGCATCGAGCCTGCGCCAGGACAAGCTGGTGGTGGCCTTTGTCGCCGAGTTCTCGCGCGGCAAGACTGAACTCATCAACGCCCTGTTTTTTGCCGACCATGGCCAGCGCCTGCTGCCCTCCGACGCCGGCCGCACCACGATGTGCCCGACCGAGCTGTTTGCCAGTCCGGACGATGCGCCCAGCCTGTGTCTGCTGCCGATCGAAACCCGCCGCCGCAGCGAATCTCTGGCACGACTCAAGCACATGCCGATCGAGTGGGTCCGGGTGCTGCTTGATCCGACCGATCCCCGCCAGCTGCAGGAAAGCCTGAAAAAGCTCACCGAGACCAAGCCCATGGCAGCGGTGGATGCCATCGAACTCGGGCTGTGGGACAGCGAGGACCCGACCGAGAGCCACCAGTTGCGCGCCGACGGCACGGTGGAGGTGCCGGCCTGGCGCTATGGCATGGTCAACTATCCGCATCCGCTGCTGCAGGCCGGACTGACGATTCTCGATACCCCGGGACTCAACGCGCTGGGTGCCGAACCTGAACTCACCCTGTCGGTCATTCCCAACGCACATGCGGTGATGTATCTGCTGGCGACCGATACCGGCGTGACGCGCTCGGATCTGGAAATCTGGCAGAAGCATGTGCACCGCCATGCCAATTACCACGTTGCGGTGCTGAACAAGATCGACATGCTGTGGGACGATCTCAAGAGCGATGCCGAGGTGCAGGCCACCATCGAGCGTCAGGCCGAGGAAACTGCGCGCGTGCTGAAGCTGCCGCGCAGCCGGGTGTTCACCGTGTCGGCGCAGAAGGCGCTGGCCGCCACCATTTTCGGCGATGCCGCCCTGCGCGTGCGTTCCGGCATCGAATCGCTTGAATACCTGCTGGCGCACCAGGTGATCCCGGCGCGGCGCGACATGCTCTATCACGCAGTCAGCCGCGAGGTGAATGCCTTGCTCGATGAAAGCCGGCTGGACCTGGCCGCGCGCCTCAAGCGCAGCAGCGACGAGTTGATTCAGCTCAGCCAGCTGTCGGGCAAGAACCGCGACCTGATCGAACAGACGCGCGCCACCCTGCAAAAGGAAAAAGACAGTTACGACGCCACGGCCGACCAGTTCCGGGCGACCCGGAAAATGGTGCAGAAGCAGGGCGAACTCCTGCTGTCGCAACTGTCGGATGACACACTGAACGACATATGCAAGACCGGGCGCGCGGCAATGGAATCCAGCCTGACCACGCGCGGGCTCACCAGCAGCATCCGTCAGCTGAGCGAGCAGATGGTGGCCCGGCTCCAGTCCGCCACCCAGCAGGCCGACAACATGCTGGATGCGCTGGATCAGGCCTATATGCGCTTTCACCGCCAGCACCAGTTGCCCAAAATGCAGGTGCCGAGACTCGATCTGGGCGCCTATCGCAACCGGCTGGAAGCGCTGACGCGCGAGACCGAGGCCTTCTGCCGGGATCCGGCCAATCTGATGCTGGAAAAGCGTTTCATGATCCGGCGCTTTTATGCCGGCCTGGCCGAAGAAGCGCGCAAGGCGTTCGACCTGGCGCGGTCGGAGGCCGAGCGCTGGCTGCGCATTGCGCTCGATCCCGTCATGACGCGCATCCGCGAGCACAAGCAGTATCTCGATACCCGGCTGGCCAGTCTGCAACGCATTCTGGAGAACATGGGCACGCTGCAGAGTCGCATGGCTCAGATCAAGCAGGATATAGGCAAGCTCCGTAGCGACAAGGCGGAACTGCTGCGCATCGCCGCCGAGCTGGTCGCCTAGCCGTTCAGCCGATTCAGCAACTGCGCCGTCCTGTCCGGGTCGGTGTTCTTCAGCAGCCGTTGCGTGGCGGCCGAAAGCTCTTCCAGATGTGATTTCAGCACCTGCTGCTTGACCTGCAGCAGGCTCGCCGGCTGCATCGAAAACGTCCGCAGACCCAATCCCAGCAGCAGCCGCGTCAACAGCGGATCGCCCGCCATCTCTCCGCATACCGAAACCGGCTTGCCTGCCTTGGCGCCGGCGCGCAGGGTGTGCTGGACGAGGCCGAGCACGGCCGGGTGCAAGGGGTCGTACAGATGCGACACGCTGTCGTCGGCGCGGTCGATTGCCAGCGTGTACTGGATCAGGTCGTTGGTGCCGATCGACAGGAAATCGAGTTGTTCGGCAAAGAATGCGGCCGAAAGCGCCGCGGCGGGCACCTCGATCATGCCGCCGACCGGAATGCCTTCATCGAATTTCAGGCCGTCCCTGCGCAGTGAATCCTTGGCTTCGTCGATGCGTTGCAGGGTTTGCCGCAACTCCATGAAGCTCACCAGCATGGGGATGAGGATGCGCACCTGACCGTGTGCGGATGCCCGCAGAATTGCGCGCAGCTGGGTGAGGAACAGGCCGGGTTCGGCCAGGCATAGCCGGATCGCGCGCAGGCCGAGCGCCGGGTTGTCGGCCACGGTGTGGCCCCAGGGCGCCTGCTTGTCGGCCCCCAGGTCGAGCGTGCGGATGGTGACCGGCTTGCCGTCCAGCGCCTCGGCCACAGCCTTGTAGGATTGGTACTGCTCCTCCTCGGTCGGCAGGTCGCTGCGGTTGAGGAACAGGAATTCGCTCCTGAACAGGCCGATGCCGTGCGCGCCCGCGGCCTTTACCGCGTCGATGTCGGAGAGCAGCTCGATGTTGGCCATCAGTTCGATCGGCGTGCCGTCGAGGGTGGCCGACCTGCTGGTCTTCAGCCGCTTCAGCTTGTCGGTGTCGATGCGCCACTGGTTCTGCCGCAGCCGGTATTCGGCCAGTACCGATTCGTCGGGGTTGACGATCACCACGCCGTCGCGGCCGTCGACGATCAGGAGATCGTGGTCGCGGATCAGGCCGCGCGCATTGTGCAACGCCATCACCGACGGCATCGCCATGCTGCGCGCGAGAATTGCGGTGTGCGAGGTGGTGCCGCCGAGGTCGGTGATGAAGGCGGCGAAATGCACGTTCTTGAACACGACCATGTCGGCCGGCGACAGTTCGTGCGCCACCAGGATGCGCTCGACGTCGAAGTTGACGTCCAGCGGCAGGTGGCTGGGGTGGCCGGTCAGCGCCTTCAGCACCCGCTGCACCACCTGCACCACATCTTCCTGGCGGCTCCTGAGATAGGCGTCGT
The DNA here is from genome assembly GCA_049697615.1 of Thiobacillus sp. Taxonomy (GTDB): domain Bacteria; phylum Pseudomonadota; class Gammaproteobacteria; order Burkholderiales; family Thiobacillaceae; genus Thiobacillus. The sequence goes on from JBAVWB010000043.1 coordinate 11,048, forward strand.
CGATTTCCTCGAAGCGCGCCACCAGCGCTTCCATCTGCTGCGCCAGCGCCCACTCGGCATTGCACTGGGTTTCGCGGATCAGGCGCTTGGGTTCCTCGGCGATGGTCGAATCGCCGAGGAACATCAGGTGCATGTCGAGAAAGGCCGACAATTCGGCCGGGGCGCCGGGCGGGATGTGGGTGCGCAGGATTTCAAGCTCGGCACGGCTGGTGAAAATGGCCTCGTCAAAACGCGCCAGTTCCTCGTCGATGTACTTGCGGTCGAGCATGTACTGCGGCACTTCGACCCGCGCGCTGGAGGCGAGGTGCGCATAGCCGATGGCGATGCCGCCGGAGACGCCGATGCCGTGCAGCGAGAAGCTCATGCGAGCTCTTCCCCGAAACCGCTGGAAATCAGTCCGGCCAGCGCATCCATCGCTTCCACCTCGTCCTCGCCTTCGGTTTCCAGGGTGACGCTGCAGCCCTTGGCGGCGGCCAGCATCATCACGCCCATGATGCTTTTCGCATTGACGCGGCGGCCGTTGCGCGACATGAATACGCGGCTCTTGAAGCTGGATGCCAGTTGGGTCAGCCGGGCCGACGGGCGCGCGTGCAGCCCCAGCTTGTTGACGATTTCAACGTCCCGTTGCTGCATGGCACATGGTCTCGGAAATATGGTTGATGCTGTTGCGACCGCCCTCGACGATGCGCTCGACGAGCGGCAGCAGAGGCAGCGTCTCACGGTAGTTCAGCGCCTTCAGCAGCATCGGCAGGTTGACGCCGGACACGCCCTCGATGTGCGCGGGTTGGAGCACGCGGCACAGGGTGTTGCTGGGGGTGGCACCGTAGACGTCGGTCAGCACCAGGATGCCGTCGCCTTCGTCGAGTTCGTCGAGCCGTGACTGCAGGGCCTTCTGCCGTTCGTCGGGATCGGCGTGGCCCTTGAAATCGAGCGTGGCGAGCCCGCGTGGACGCTGGCCCAGCACATGGGTGGCGCACTCGACCAGGCTGTCGGCGAGCGAACCGTGGGCGACGATGAGGATGCCTATCATTGCGGGGATATCAGACCAAAAACAGCATTCTAACGCGCATAGGCTGCGCGTTCCCCTCTCCCCAACCCTCTCCCTCAAGGGGAGAGGGAGCGAACGTGTTGCCCAAACCGATCAACGAAGCCGCGCCTTCATCGCAGTCGATACGTGCATCTGGCCAGCGGAATCCACCGCCAGATAGCCGGCGATGCCAAGGCGCGCGGCCTGGTCTGCCAGTTGTCCCGCACCCTCGATGAACAGCGGCTTTGACAGCGCGTCCGAGCGCGTACCCGCCTGCTCGCCGGCAACCAGCACCGTCACCGACTGCATGCCGGATGCCGGAAAGCCGGTGCGCGGATCGATCAAATGGCTGTAGCGACGCCCATTCGCTTCAAAAAAGCGCTGGTAATCGCCCGAGGTGCCGATCGCCTCGCCGTCGCGCAAATCCAGCGTCGCCAGCGTGCCCGGCTTGCGCGGATGCTGGATGCCGATTCGCCACGGACGGTCGCCGTGCGCACCCAGCGCGATCACGTTGCCGCCGATGTTCACCAGCGCGTTTCTGATGCCGTGCGCGTGCAGGATGGCCACCGCGTCGTCGAGTGCGCGCCCCTTGGCGTAGCCGCCGAGATCCAGGCGCACCGCCGGGTTGGGGCTTGAAATGGTCATCGCGTCGATGATGAGGTCGGCCATGCGAGGGCGTCGTGCCAGCCAGTCTGCGATGGCGCTGTCGTCTGGCACGCGCGCCTGCGGCGTGTCGGCGTGAAAGCCCCACAGCGCAATCAGCCCGCCGATGGCCGGGTTGAACAGTTCGTTTGACTGGATCGAAAGCTGCTGTGCATCGCGCAGCATCGCCGCGAGTCCGGGGGAGACGGTCGTCGATTCGCCGCGGGCCAGCGCAGCGTTGAGCCGGGACAGTTCGCTCGGTTGCCAGGCATGCAGGGTGCGGTGCAGTTCGTCGAAGCGTGCCAGCACCGCGGCGGCGGCTTGTCTCGCCTGCGCTTCGGGCGCGCCATGGATGCTGACCTCGACCAGGGTGCCGAACACATAGGCCTGCTGCTGATGCACCGGCGGCGGGCTGCAGGCGGCCAGCGCCCACAGCAGCAGAGGCCACAGGGCGTATCGCGTGGATCTCATGCGCGAACCCGCCTCAAGGGCGAATCGTGGTTGGACATCCGCGCTCGATCGCGGCGATGAACTGCACCGCGACGTCATGGCCCGTCTGCGCGGTGATTTCCTGGAACCCGGTGGGGCTGGTGACGTTGATTTCGGTGAGGCAGTCGCCGATGACGTCGAGCCCGGCGAGGAAGATGCCGTTGGCTTGTGCCCACGGCGCGAGGGTGTCGGCGATGACGCGGTCGCGTGCCGACAGCGGCTGCGCGCGGGCGGTGCCGCCGGCGGCGAGATTGCCG
>JBAVWB010000044.1:0-7340 GCA_049697615.1 Thiobacillus sp.
CCCCGGCGCTGGCTCAAGGGATGCTTGGGCACCTGCGGCGGCCGGCCGCGGTCGGCCGGCGCGGGTTTGCCCGCAGCGGGTTTGGCCCCCGGCTTGGGCTGGGCTGACTTGGCCGGTGCAGGCTTGGCCGCATGGGGTTTGGCTAAACCGGGTTTGCCCGCGCCGGTCCTGGCGCGCTTGTCTTCAGCGCTCGGCGTGCGCGTGCCCTCCGGCTGCTTGCCGGTGCCGGCGGGCTGGTACAGCGGGATGAGGTGCTTCTTGCTGTTGCCGATCAGGTCTTCGCGGCCCATGTCCTTCAGCGCTTCGCGCAGCAGCGGCCAGTTGTCCGCGTCGTGGTAGCGCAGGAAGGCCTTGTGCAGGCGCCGCGTGCGCCCCTGTTTGACGACGGACACCGCTTCGGCCTTGCCGCCTAGCACTTTCTTCAGCGGATTTTTTTCCGTGTGGTACATGGCCGTCGCCAGCGCCATCGGCGTCGGCAGGAAGGTCTGCACCTGGTCGAGGCGGAAGTCGTGCTTCTTCAACCACAGGGCGAGGTTCAGCATGTCCTCGTCGGTGGTGCCGGGGTGCGCCGCGATGAAGTAGGGAATCAGGTACTGCTTCTTGCCGACCGCCTTCGACGCCGCCTCGAACATCTCCTTGAAGCGGTCGTAGGCGCCCATGCCGGGCTTCATCATTTTAGAGAGCGGGCCGGCCTCGGTGTGCTCCGGCGCAATTTTCAGGTAACCGCCGACGTGGTGCTGCACCAGTTCCTTCACGTATTCGGGCGAGCGCACCGCGAGGTCGTAGCGCAGGCCCGAACTGATCAGGATCTTCTTGATCCCCGGCAAGGCCCGCGCGCGGCGGTACATGTGGATCAGCGGCGTGTGGTCGGTGTTGAGGTTGTCGCAGATGTCCGGGAACACGCAACTCAAACGGCGGCAGGCCTTCTCGATCTTCTCCGACTTGCACGCCATGCGGTACATGTTGGCGGTGGGCCCGCCGAGGTCGGAAATGATGCCGGTGAAGCCGGGCGTCTTGTCGCGGATGGCCTCGATTTCCTTGATCACCGAATCTTCGCTGCGGCTCTGGATGATGCGGCCCTCGTGCTCGGTGATCGAGCAGAAGGTGCAGCCGCCGAAACAGCCGCGCATGATGTTGACCGAGAAGCGGATCATCTCCCACGCCGGAATCTTGGCGTCGCCGTAGCTCGGGTGCGGCGCGCGCGCGTAGGGCAGGTCGTACACCGCGTCCATCTCCGGCGTGGTCAGCGGGATCGGCGGCGGGTTGAGCCAGACGTCGCGCTCGCCGTGCGCCTGCCTCAGGGCGCGGGCGTTGCCGGGGTTGGATTCGAGATGGAACACGCGCGAGGCGTGGGCGTAGAACGTCGGGTTGTTCTTCACCTGGTCGTAATCAGGCAGGCGGATCACGGTGCGTTCGCGCACTGCCTGCCTGGCGGCCAGGCGCTCGGCTTTCGGCACGATGCGGATCGGCGCTGTCTTGATCGTGTCGGCACCTTCGGGCGTCTGCGCCGTGGGGCCGTCCGGCGTCATGGCGTAGGGATCGACGTGGGCGTCGATGGCGCCGGGGGTGTCGAGCTCGGTCGACATCACTTCCAGCCAGTTGTCTTCCGGTTTCCAGTCGCGCGCCACCATGAAGCCGGTGCCGCGCACGTCGCGGATGTCGCCGATCTTTTCGCCCTTGGCCAGCCGATGGGAAATCTCCAGCAGCGCGCGCTCGGCGTTGCCGAAAATCAGCAGGTCGGCCTTGGAGTCCGGCAGCACCGAGCGGCGCACGGTGTCCGACCAGTAGTCGTAGTGCGCGATGCGGCGCAGGGACGCTTCGATCGAGCCGATGATCACCGGGGTGCCGGGAAAGGCCTCGCGGCAGCGCTGCGCGTACACAGTGACCGCGCGGTCGGGCCGCTTGTTCGGTTCGGCGTTGGGCGTGTAGGCGTCGTCCGAGCGGATCTTGCGGTCCGAGGTATAGCGGTTGACCATGGAATCCATGTTGCCCGCGGTGACGCCGAAATACAGCGTCGGCTGACCCAGCGCGCGGAAGGCGTCGGCCGAGTGCCAGTCGGGCTGGCTGATGATGCCGACGCGGTAGCCCTGCGCTTCCAGCAGCCGCCCCACCAGCGCCATGCCGAAGCTGGGATGGTCGATGTAGGCATCCCCCGTCACCAGGATGATGTCGCACGCATCCCAGCCGAGCGCAGTCATTTCGGCGCGCGACATCGGCAGGAAGGGGGCGGTGCCGAAGCGGGCCGCCCAGTGCTTGCGGTGGGAGAACAGGGCTTGGGTCATAAAGATTTATCCGCGAAGGACGCGAAGTGCCGCGAAGAAGAACCCTGAAGAATTTCTTCGCGTTCCTTCGCGTCCTTCGCGGACAAAAAGGGTTTAGTTGACGCCCAGCAGCTCGACTTCGAACACCAGTGTGGCGTTCGGCGGGATCACGCCGCCCGCGCCGCGTGAACCGTAGCCCAGTTCCGGCGGGATGGTGAGCTTGCGCTTGCCGCCGATCTGCATGCCGGCCACGCCCTGGTCCCAGCCGGGGATGACCTGACCAGCGCCGAGGCGGAATTCGAAGGGGTCGTTGCGGTCGACGCTGGAGTCGAATTTCTTGCCGTCGGTGAGCCAGCCGGTGTAGTGCACCGTTACGTACTGGCCGGCGCTGGCGGTGTCGCCGCTGCCTGCAACGAGGTCTTCAATGATGAGTTCGCTCATGGATTCAGTCCTGGAGTGTGAGTTGACGAGTGACGCGCTTAAGACAAGCAATGCGCGAAGCCGTTCATTTTCTCACGTTTTCCCGCCCCGGGCCGAGCCTCAGCGCCACTCGGCGGGCAGGTAATAGGCGTCGGGATCGACGTCGATGGGGATTTCGGTGACGCTGCTGGCGTCCGGCGGCGGATCGCGCAGCACCACCTGCGGGAAAGCCAGCACCACGGCGACCATAAACAGCTGGATGACGAGGAAGGGGATCGCGCCCCAGTAGATGTCGGCGGTGCGGATGGACTTCGGCGCGACGCTCTTCAGGTAGAACAACGCAAAGCCGAAGGGCGGGTGCATGAAGGCGGTCTGCATGTTGACCGCGAGCATGACGCCGAACCAGATCGGGTCGATACCGAGTTTGGTGGCGATCGGGCCCACCAGCGGCACCACGATGAAGGCGATCTCGAAGAAATCGAGGAAGAACGCCAGCGTGAACACCAGCAGGTTGACCGCGATGAGGAAGCCGAGCACGCCGCCGGGCAGCTGGTCGAACAGGTGTTCGACCCAGACGTCGCCGTCCAGCCCGCGGAACACCAGGGTGAAGATCGTCGATCCGATGAGGATAAAGATGACGAAAGTGGTGAGTTTGGTCGTGCTGTCCATCGCTTGGGTGAGCTGCAGGCGGGAGAGCCGCCCGCGCGCCAGCGCCAGCAGCAGCGCGCCCGCCGCCCCCATCGCGCCACCCTCGGTGGGGGTGGCGACGCCGAGGAAGATGGTGCCGAGCACCAGGAAGATCAGCACCAGCGGCGGCAGCAGGGTGGTGAACACGCGCAGCAGCAGCGCCGACCCGTGCAGGGTGCGCGCGGAAGCCGGCATGGCGGGGACGGCATGGGGCTTCACCAGCGTCACGCCGAATATGTAGAGCAGATACAGCCCCACCAGCGCCAGGCCCGGGATGAGCGCGCCCTTGTACATGTCGCCGACCGAGGCGCCGAGCTGGTCGGCCAGTACGATCAGAACCAGCGACGGCGGCACGATCTGCGCCAGCGTGCCGGAAGCGGCGATGACGCCCGAGGCCAGCCGCTTGTCGTAGCCGTAGCGCAGCATCACCGGCAGCGAGATGAGGCCCATCGCGATGACGGTGGCGGCGACCACGCCGGTGGTGGCGGCCAGGAGCCCGCCGACCAGGATCACCGCGTACGCGAGGCCGCCGCGCAAGGAGCCGAACAGCTGGCCGATGGTGTCGAGCAGGTCCTCGGCCATGCCGGAGCGCTCGAGGATCAGTCCCATGAAGGCGAAGAAGGGGATGGCCAAGAGGGTGGGGTTGGCGACGATGCCGTAGACCCGCTCGGGCAGCGCGTGCAGGAGCGAGACGTCGAACAGCCCTGACGCGATGCCGATGCCGGCGAACAGCAGGCCGTTGGCGGCGAGCGCGAACGCCACCGGATAACCCAGCAGCAGGAAGACCACCAGGCCGAGAAACATCAGCGGCGCCAGGAATCCCAATGACGCGGCTTCCATCAGACTTCCTCTTCCGGCGCTTCGCGCGGAAGGACGAGGTGGCCGCTGAGCACGCCGATGCGTTTGATGACTTCGGCCACGCCCTGCAGGGCGAGCAGGGCAAAGCCTGCCGGCAGTAAGAGCTTCACCGGCCAGCGCAGCAGGCCGCCGGCGTCGGGCGAGTGTTCCTGCGTGGCCCACGCTTCATAGAACATCGGCCACGCCAGCCAAACTAGCAGCACCGCCATCGGCAGCAGGAACAGCAGACCGCCGGCGAGATCGATCCAGGCCTGCCCGCGCGGGCTCAGGCGGTTGTAAAGGATGTCGATGCGAACGTGGCCGTTGTGCTTGAGCGTATAGCCCGCCGCCAGCAGGAACATCGCGCCGAACAGATACCACTGGATTTCCAGCCAGGCGTTGGAGCTTTCGCCCAGCAGATAGCGCGAGAGCGCGTTGCCCGCCGAAATCAGGGTGGCGACCAGCACCAGCCAGATGACAAGTCGGCCGACGCGCTCGGTCAGCACGTCGATCAGGCGGGCCAGGGCGAGCAGGGCGTTCACAGGGCGCCGGTCTCCCTGAGGAATTTGTCCAGCCGCTCGGCGACCACGCGGTAGCCGGCGGCATTGGCGTGGATGGGGTCGGACTTGAGGCGATTGTCCTTCAGAACATCGTTAAATATGTCCTGCTCCAGAGGCAGTTGCATGTCCTCGGCGATGCGCGAATAGAAATCCGGCGCACTGCCGAACAGCTCGGGCTCCGGGACGCCGATCAGCACCACAGAAGCACCGCTGGCACGTATGGTCTGAACCAGCAGGCGCAGGTTGTTCTCGGTTGCAGCCTCGGGGTTTTTACGCAGCATGTCGTTGCCGCCCAGGCACAGCAGCACCAGGCGTGGCTGGTGTTCGGCCAGCACCGCGGGCAGGCGCGCAAGGCCGGTGGTCGTGGTGTCGCCTGGAACGCCGGCGTTGATCACGGTGCGGCCGGTAAGCGACGCCAGCACGGCAGGGTAGGCATCACTCGTGCTGGCGCCGGTGCCGTGGGTGAGGCTGTCGCCGAAAGCGACGATGACGTCGTTCGAACTGAGCTTCGGAAGCGTCGGCGCGCGGTCGCACGCGGCGAGAAGAAAGGCAACGCAAACCGCGATGAAAAAGCGGCTGGCGGCATGCATGTCAGTTGCCCGCCACCGTCATCTTGTCGATCAAAATCGAGCCGACCTGCTTGGAGCCGCGCCGCTCGATATCCTTGCCGATGGCGACGATGCCCTTGAACATCCCGGCCAGGTTGCCGGCGATGGTGACTTCCTCGACCGGGTACTGGATTTCGCCGTTTTCCACCCAGAAGCCGGCGGCGCCGCGCGAGTAGTCGCCAGTGACCATGTTGGCGCCTTGGCCGAGCAGTTCGGTGACCAGGAGTCCCGTGCCCATCTGTTTTAGCAGGCCGTCGAGATCGTGCTCGCCGGGGGTGACCAGGAGATTGTGGCTGCCGCCAGCATTGCCGGTCGTCGTCATGCCGAGCTTTTTCGCCGAGTAGGTCGACAGGAAATAGCCCTGCAGCACGCCGTCCTTGACGACGTCGCGGTCGAGGCAGGCGACGCCTTCGCTGTCGAACGGCGCGCTGCCGAGACCGCCGGGGATCAGGGGCTGCTCGCGGATGGTCACCTGCGGCGCGAACACCTGCTGGCCCAGGCTGTCGAGCAGGAACGACGATTTGCGGTAGAGGCTGCCGCCGGAGACTGCGGCGACGAAGTTGCCGATGAGGCCGGTGGCGATCGGCGCCTCGAAAATTACCGGGCAGGTGCGGGTGTCGAGCTTGCGGCCGTTCAGGCGGCGCACGGTGCGGGTTCCGGCGATGCGGCCGACGGTTTCGGCGGAATCCAGATCGTTGGCATTGCGCGCGCTGGTGTACCAGTAGTCGCGCTGCATGCCGCCCTTGTCTTCGCCGATCACCGCGACCGACATGCCGTGGCGCGAGCCGGCGTAGCCGTTGCAGAACCCCAGGCTGTTGGCATAGATGAACTGCGAAGTGTGCAGGCTGACGCCCGCGCCTTCGGAATTGGTCAGCCGCTTGTCGACCGCCAGGGCCGCCGCTTCGCAGACCTTGGCGCGCTCGGCCGCTTCTTCGACGGTGAGCGACCAGGGGTGGTAGAGGTCGAGGTCGGGCACGTCCTTCGCCAGACGGTCGGCCTCGGGCAGGCCGGCCGCTTCGTCTTCGGCGGTGTAGCGGGCAATCGTCAGGGCCTTTTCAACCGCGCTTTTCAGCGCCGCTTCCGACAGGTCCGAGGTCGAGGCGTGGCCACGCCGCTGGCCGATGTAGACGGTGACGCCGGCACCCTTGTCCTTGTTGTACTCGATGGTCTCGATCTCACCCTGGCGCACGCTGACGTTCTGGCCGACGCCTTCGGAGATTTCGGTGTCGGCCGCGGTGGCGCCCTGTTTGGCTGCATGCTCGATGACCAGCCGGGACAGGGCCATGAGCTGATCGCGGGTATAGCTGAATTGGGAGCGGGACATGTCGGCTTACAAAAGGAAAATGGGGCGCAATAGGAATCGAATCGGCACGTTTTGAATGGGCAGAAACTACAATGGCGATAATAACAGCAACCGAAAGACCCGCCGTGCGCCTGATCGACCCCGATGCCGAACTTGAATTTGACCCCGATGACGTCTACGACGGCCCCAGCAAGAGCCAGAAGAAGCGCGAAGTCGAAGCCCTGCAGGACCTGGGCGCCGAACTGGTGAAGCTGCCCGACTCACAATTCAAGCGCATCGAACTGCCGGAAGACCTGCGTGCGGCCGTCGCCGCCTGCCGCAAGATCACCCAGAACAGCGCGCTGCGGCGGCAAAAGCAATACATCGGCAAGCTGATGCGCGGCGTCGATCCGGCGCCGATCCAGGCCCAGCTCGACGCCTTCAACGGCGCGTCTGCGGCGGAAAATGCCAAGCTGCACCAGGCCGAGAAGTGGCGCGATAAACTCATCGCCGACAACGAGGCGCTGACGCTGTTCCTCAACAGCTACCCCGACACCGACGCCACGCACCTGCGGCAGATCATCCGCAATGCGCGCGACGAAGCGGCGCGCAACAAGCCGCCGAAGGCCTTCCGCGAGATATTCCGGGTGATCCGCGAGGCGATGCAGAAAACGGATTGATCCGC
>JBAVWB010000045.1:0-8432 GCA_049697615.1 Thiobacillus sp.
CCTTCGAAGAAATGGTTGTACTCCACGCTGCCGGTGGCGAGATAGCGCACCGATTCCACCCCGCCCGTCAGCGTGCGCCCCAGGCTCTGATAGGCGTAGCCGCGCACCGAGTTGTCGCCGCCGGCGCGGAACAGGAAATCGGTGGGGATGCCGTCACGTGTTTCCGCCAGCACGCTGCCGAGTTCGCCGCGCAGGATCAAGCGCCCGTTGTCGCCGGCGCGGAAATACTGGGTGTGGCGGCCATACAGGCGAACAAAGCTGGTGTCCGACAGCAGGGCCTCGGCCGCGCCGCCGCCCTGCAGCGTCAGCACATAGCCGCGCCGCGGGTAAAACGCGCGGCCCACCGTGCGCTGGGTCCAGGCATAGTTGGCAACCAGCGCCTGGTTGCTCGCGCTCACCACATCGCCGATCTCCTGTTCTTCGGTCTGATACTGCAGCGACAGTGTCGTCTCGATCTGCCCGCGGGTGCGGGTGCGCTTGGCGGCCAGCACCGTAGCGCGCGTTTCCTGCCCCTCGATGTCTTCCTGCTTGAACTGCAGGCCCAGGCTGTTCTCGTAGCCCCTGGCATTGCGCGGCCAGGCCAGTTCCGCCGCCCCGCCCTGGCGCGCGGTTTCCAGTCGCGCGTCCAGCTTCAGGCGCAAGCCGCGATCAAGAAGGTTGCGATGCATCCACGACGCGGACACCCGCGCTCCCGTGTCGGTGCTGATGCCAGCGCCCACGCTGAACAGTTTTTCAGGCCGTTCCACCACCTCGACCTGGACCGGCGCCGACGCCGCCAGCGCCGGATCAGGTTCGATGCGCACCATGGCCTGCGCGTAATAGCCGCTCGTTTCCAGTGCAGCCTGGTAATCCAGCAGGTCCTGCTGCCTGACAGGCTGCCCGGGTTTCAACGGACTCAGGTTGCGGATGATCGACTCGGGATAACGCTGGTTGCCGCTGATGGCCGGCGTGCCGTATAAAAACGCCGGCCCGCTGTCCACCGTCAGCGCCAGATCCGCCGTCTGCGTGCCGGGATCGATGCGCGCCTCGCTCGCCGCCAGCTGCGCCGCCGGATAACGGCTCGTCAGCAGCGGCCCCAGCAGCGCGGCCTTGGCAGCATTCCAGTCGGCCTGGCGAAACGGCATGCCTGCCTGCAGCGTGAAACTGCGCTCGGTGCGCCCGCGCAAGCGCGCCTCGTCTGCCCCGGCCAGCGCCCCGGTAAAGTCGATTTTGACCGAGCGGATCCGGGTGCGCGGCCCCGGCGTCACTGAATAGCGCAGCACCCAGTCGTCGCCCACCCGCGTCAGCGTGCTGTCGACCTGCGGCGAAAAATAGCCCTCCGTTGCCAGCAATTCGCGCGCCGTTTCAGCACTCAGGCTGCGCAGCCGCGCCAGCTCCGCCTCGTCCAGCACCTCGCGCTGCCGCGCCGCACGTGCCGTTTCCAGATGCTGCGTCAGCAAGGCCTTGAGCGCATCCGGCGCTTCCACCTCCACCGTCAGCGCGTGCGCCGGCATCGAGCAAAGCGCTGCAAGCAGCATCAGGGATTTTAAAAAACGAGCGGGCAAGGCAATCCACGCGAAAAGTGTCGGTCGTTCATTCTAGGGGGCGGGCTCGGATGGGGCAAAAACATGGGCAAAGCACTCACGCATATCGACCTCTCGGCCAAAGCAGCCGCCGAATGGTATCCGCAAGGGTGGGGGTTTGCCTTGAACGAGGCGCCAGCTGCCGCAACCATTACCCCATCGGGCTGATTCGGCTGCGTGATGACACTTTTTCACCCACCTATACTGAAAATACTGAATAGCCAAAAAATCAAACCATATGGGTCAAGGGATGCCTTCATGAAAACGCTGGTTCTGCTATCGATTGCCTGCTTGCTGCCGGGGTGCGCAACGCTTCTTCCCTCCTCTCAAGACAAATCCTTGCAGCCGTGGACGAGCTTCGAGGAAGCGAAGGCCAGCTACGACAAGATCGAACCCTTCGTCACCGACCTCGATACCCTGCGCGAACTCGGTTTTGACCCGTTCAATACGCCGAACATCAAGATTCTCAACCATGCCGAAGTGGTGCAGACCGTGCTCCCATCGCCCATACCGAACGGCATCGAATTGCCGCCAGGCATTCGAGAATGCATGAAGGCCCAGGATGCCTGCCAGGGCTTCTACATGGAGCGGAGTCGCTTGAAAAGAAACCGGGTTGGAAACTTTTTCATGGACTTTCTCAACTTCAGACGGGAAACGATCACGACTGGCTGGAAATTCGGCACATTGATCGTAATCGTCGGCAACAGGGTGGTCTACAAGCAGTGGAGCGGCAGCCCGAATATTCAAGAGGAGTCCGTTCAAGTCAATCCGCTTGGCCCCTTGCAAGGGGCCGGAACGTCGTCCGGACTCTATGACTGAGCCTGGCGATTCGGCCAGCCTGACTGAACGAAACGGGCACCCTCCTGCTACCGGGTTCCGTTTACCCCCACAAAAAAAAGAGGGCGGGAATCCGCCCTCCTTTTGCGTGTGCAGTTCGGTCAGGCCGCTTGTTCCAGCGCCTTCTCGAAGCTGAACACCCCATTCTGCGCATCGATACGAATCGTATCCTTGGGTCCGAAGCGTCCGGACAGGATTTCCTTCGCCAGCGCGTTTTCGAGTTCGCTCTGGATCGCACGCTTGAGCGGCCGTGCGCCGTAGATCGGGTCGAAGCCGGCCTTGGCGATTTCGGCGAGCGCGGCTTCGGTGATGTCGAGCTGCATCTCCATCTGCGCCAGGCGTGATTCCAGGCCCTGCAACTGGATGCGCGCGATGCTGGCGATGTGGCCCTCGGACAGCGCGTGGAAGACGACGACTTCGTCGATGCGGTTGATGAACTCGGGGCGGAAATAGGACTTCACTTCGCCCAGCACGGCGAGTTTGATGACCTGGTAGTCGTCGCCCGACATCTGCTGGATCATCTGCGAACCCAGGTTGGACGTCATCACGATCACGGTGTTGCGGAAGTCGACGGTGCGGCCCTGGCCATCGGTCAGGCGGCCGTCGTCGAGCACCTGCAGCAGCACGTTGAAGACGTCCGGATGCGCTTTTTCCACCTCGTCCATCAGGATGACGGAATAAGGCTTGCGGCGCACCGCCTCGGTCAGATAGCCGCCTTCTTCATAGCCGACGTAACCGGGCGGCGCGCCGATCAGGCGCGCAACCGAGTGCTTCTCCATGAATTCGCTCATGTCGATGCGGATCATGTGGTCGGCGGAATCGAACAGGTACTCGGCGAGCGTCTTGCATAGTTCGGTTTTGCCGACGCCAGTGGGGCCGAGGAACAGGAAGGAGCCGAGCGGCCGGTTGGGATCGGATAGGCCCGCGCGCGAACGGCGGATCGCGTCCGACACGACGCGCACGGCCTCGTCCTGCCCCACCACGCGGCTGTGCAGCTTGTCTTCCATGTGCAAGAGCTTGTCGCGTTCACCCTGCAGCATCTTCGACACCGGAATGCCAGTGGCGCGCGAGACGACCTCGGCGATTTCCTCGGCGCCGACTTCGGTGCGCAGCAACTTGAACACGGGCTTGGTGTCGGCCGATTCGGCGTGCTTCAGCTGCGCTTCCAGCTGCGGCAGCTTGCCGTACTGGATCTCGGCAACCTTGTCGAGCTTGCCCTGGCGCTGCAGGTCGACCATCTCGCCGCGCAGCTTGTCGATTTCTTCCTTGATGTGGGCGCTGCCCTGCACCTGGGCTTTTTCGGCCTTCCAGATTTCCTCCAGATCGTTGGATTCGCGTTGCAGGGTCAGCAACTCGTCCTCGATGAGTTGCAGGCGTTTTTTGGACGCCTCATCCTTCTCGCGCTTGACCGCCTCGCGCTCGATTTTTAACTGAATCATGCGGCGGTCGAGCTTGTCCATCACCTCGGGCTTGGAATCGATTTCCATCTTGACCCGCGCCGCGGCCTCGTCGATCAGGTCGATCGCCTTGTCGGGCAGGAAGCGGTCGGTGATGTAACGATGGCTCAATTCGGCGGCAGCGATGATGGCGGGGTCGGTGATGTTGACGCCATGGTGTAGTTCGTAGCGTTCCTGCAAGCCGCGCAGGATGGCGATGGTCGATTCGACACTGGGCTCGTCGACCAGCACCTTCTGGAAACGGCGCTCCAGCGCGGCGTCTTTTTCCACGTATTTGCGGTACTCGTCGAGCGTGGTGGCGCCGATCAGGTGCAGCTCGCCGCGCGCCAGCGCCGGCTTCAGCATGTTGCCGGCGTCCATCGCGCCTTCGGCCTTGCCGGCTCCGACCAGGGTGTGCAGTTCGTCGAGGAAGACGATGTAACGGCCCGGATCCATCGCCAGTTCCTTCAGCACGGCTTTCAGCCGCTCCTCGAATTCGCCGCGGTATTTGGCGCCGGCCAGGAGTGCCGCCAGATCCAGCACCAGCACTTTCTTGCCCTTCAGGGTTTCCGGCACTTCATCGTTGACGATCCGCTGCGCCAGGCCTTCGACGATGGCGGTCTTGCCGACGCCGGGTTCGCCGATCAGCACCGGGTTGTTCTTGGTGCGGCGCTGCAGGATCTGGATCGAGCGGCGGATTTCGTCGTCGCGCCCGATCACCGGGTCGAGCTTGCCTTCGCGCGCACGCGCGGTGAGGTCGAGCGTGTATTTGGCGAGCGCCTCGCGCTGGCCTTCGGCTTCCTGAGACTGCACCGCCTCGCCGCCTCGCACGGCCTGGATCGCCTGTTCCAGCGCGGGCCGGTTGGCGCCGTGCTGCTTCATCAGGCGCCCGGTTTCGCCCTTGTCGTCCAGCGCCGCCAGCAGAAACAGTTCGGACGCGATGAAGGCGTCGTTGCGCTTCATGGCTTCCTTGTCGGTCAGGTTCAGCAGGTTGTTGAGCTCGCGCGAAATCGACACTTCGCCGCCCTGGCCTTCGACCTTGGGCAGGCGCGTCAGCGCCTGGGTCAGCGCCGCCTTCAGCGCGGGCACCTGTGCCCCGGCGCGCGACAGGATGGACGACGCGCCGCCGCCTTCCTGATTCAGCAGGGCGAGCAGCAGGTGCTGCGGCTCGATGTAGGCATGATCGCCGACGACGGCCAGGCTCTGGGCGTCGGAAAAGGCTTGCTGGAACTGGGTGGTGAGCTTGTCAAAACGCATGGATGGCCTCGTGCTTAAGGTATATTCAATGTCACCCAAATGATGCCGTCTCAGGCGATTTCAACCCGCCATGTCTGAATTGAATATAGAAAAGGTTTTGACCGACGTCGCGCGCGCGCTGGAAGAGGACGTCGGCAGCGGGGATCTCACCGCCCTGCTCATCCCGGCGACGAAAACCGCCCGCGCCCGCGTCATCACCCGCGAGCCCGCCGTGATCGCCGGCCGGCCGTGGTTCGACGCCTGTTTCCAGTCGCTCGACCTCGGTTGCGTCATCGACTGGAAGGTGAACGAGGGCGACGCCGTCGCCGCCGGCGACATGCTGGCCGAAGTCAGCGGCAATGCGCGCGCGCTCCTGACCGCCGAGCGCCCGGCGCTGAATTTCCTGCAGACCCTGTCCGCGGTGGCCACCGCCACCCGCCCCTATGTCGAGGCGGTGCGCGGCACGCACGCCGCCATCCTGGACACCCGCAAGACCCTGCCCGGGCTGCGCCTGGCCGAAAAGTACGCGGTGCGGGTGGGCGGCGGGCAGAACCAGCGCACCGGGCTGTACGACGGCATCCTGATCAAGGAAAACCACATCATGGCGGCCGGCGGCATTGCGTCGGCGCTGGAAGCGGCCTTCAGGCTAGCAAACGGCCAGGTCAGCGTGCAGATCGAGGTGGAAAACCTGGACGAGCTCGGGCAGGCGCTCGCCGCCGGCGCACCGCTGATCCTGCTCGACAACTTCAGCCTCGCCGACATGCGTCACGCGGTGCAGCTCACCCATGGCCGCGCCCTGCTCGAAGCCTCGGGCAACATCACGCTGGAAACCGTGCGTGCGGTGGCCGAAACCGGGGTCGACCGCATTTCCGTCGGCAGCCTCACCAAGCATATCCGGGCGGTCGATCTTTCGATGCGCATCGACACGTGATGTTCAGGAATTGCGCCTTGGCCCAAGCGCCGTCATTCCGGCGGACGCCGGAATCCAGCGAATTGAAAATATCCCGCGCAAGCGGAACACCCTGTGTACACAGTTCGCTTCGCGGGTTTCTCTTTGACTGGATTCCGGCGTTCGCCGGAATGACGGCCTGAGGACGCGTCGGCAATGATCGCAATCGTCCGCGCCCGCTACGACAACCCGGCGCACGCCGCCGCACTGATTGACCTGCTGGACCACTACGCACGCGATCCGGCGGGCGGCGGTGCGCCGCTGTCCGACTTCGCACGCGGCAACCTGGTCGCATCGCTTGCCGCGCGGCCCTTCATCTTCAGCGTGCTGGCGTTCGACGGTGAAACGCCGGTCGGCCTCGTCAACGCCATCGAGGGCTTTTCCACTTTCGCCTGCAAACCGCTCGTCAACGTGCACGACGTGGTGGTCGCTTCCAGCCACCGCGGCCAGGGCATTGCGGCGCAGCTGTTTGCCGAGGTCGAGGCAATCGCGCGCGAGCGCGGCGCCTGCAAGCTGACTCTGGAAGTGCTGGACGGCAATGCGTCGGCGCGTGCCCTGTACCGGCGGCTCGGCTTCACGGCCTATCAGCTCGACCCCGCCATGGGTCACGCGCAGTTCCTGCACAAGTGGCTGGAATAGCACGCGCCCTGTCCGCGCTGTGGCTGGCGCTGCTGGCGTTGACGGCACAACCGGGATGGGCCGACACGCCGCCCGCACCGGCGATGCTGCTGGCCGAGGTCTACGCCGCCCACGTCGACATCAGCCAGTACTGGGTGAGCGAGAAATTCGACGGCGTGCGCGCGCAATGGGACGGCCGCAGCCTGCATTTTCGCGGCGGCGGACGCGTTCCCGCGCCAGCCTGGTTCACGGCGAACTTCCCTGCGCTGCCGCTGGATGGCGAATTGTGGATCGGGCGCGATCAGTTCGATGCGCTGTCGGGGACGGTGCGAAAGACCGAGCCGGTGGACGCCGAATGGCGGCAGGTGCGCTACCTGATTTTCGAATTGCCCGGCGCAGCGGGCGATTTCAGCGCACGCGTCCAGCAGATGCAAACGATAGTCGAACTGGCTGCCGTTCCCTGGCTGCAAGCCGTCGGACAGATGCGCGTGGCAGACCGCGCCGCGCTGATGCAGCAACTCGACGCCATCGTGCGTGCAGGCGGCGAAGGCCTGATGCTGCACCGCGCCGATGCGCCCTATGTGACGGGCCGCAGCGATGCGCTGCTGAAGCTGAAACCCTGGCTGGATGCTGAAGCGGTCGTCGTCGGCCACATCCCCGGCAAGGGCAAATATCAGGGCATGACGGGGGCGCTGGAAATGGCAATGCCGGACGGCAAACGCTTCCGCATCGGCAGTGGCCTCTCCGATTCATTGCGTCGCCAACCGCCGGCCATCGGCACGCGCATCACCTACCGCTACCAGCAGTTGACGAAAAACGGCCTGCCGCGCTTTCCGCACTACCTGCGCGTGCGGGAAGACTTTCAGGGAATGCCCGGCAAGGAATGAAGCATCATTCCGGCGGTGGCCGGAATCCAGCCGCTTGCCGGCGCCGAGTCACCCTGTCATGGCAGGATGACGTCATTCAGTGATGCTTGATAAAGGTGTCGACCACGACCCCCATGCCCTGGCGCCAGCGCGCGATCAACTGCGGGGTCGCCTCGGGATCCATTTCACTGACCGCCTGTACAAGGCTGTCCACCCAATAGCGATAGAGCTCGGGCGGAACCGGTGCGTGGCCCCCGCGCGAGTGCGCGTCGGCCATTTGGTCGATCGTGCGCTTGGTAAGCGTACTGCCGGCCGCATGCGAGATCGCTGCGCTGATCCCCCGGCGCAAGGCCATGCGCTGCTTTTGAAAGTCGGTATCTGCAAACATCGGGGCGATGTCCGGGTGGCTGGCCAGAAATATCTCATAGAAACGCTCGATGAAATTCTTCCCCCGCAGGCAGCGTCCGTAACTCTGCTGTAAATCGTCGTAGTTATCAGCCATCGTTCTTTATTTCAGGTATTTGGATAATTAAGTATTTTATTACAATCGGGTGGCAGCGGCAGCAAGGCATCCAGCGCTTACGCCAGCCAGATTAGTGACGCCATGCGACCGGTGACGCCGTCGCGGCGATAGGAATAGAAGGCGTCGGATTCATTGAACGTGCAGCGTCCGCCGCCGTAGGTCGCCTGCACCCCGATATGGTTGAGGCGGATGCGCGCCAGCCGGTAGATGTCGGCGAGCCACTTGCCCGGCGCGGGCTGCGGCACAAAGGCTTCGGATGCCTCGGCATGCTGCGCGACAAACGCCTGGCGCACCTCGTCACCCACTTCGAATGCCTGCGGGCCGATGGCGGCGCCCATCCAGGCGAGCACCTCGCCCGGCGGCACCTGCATCGCGGCCACCGTGGCTTCCAGCACGCCGCCCGCC
>JBAVWB010000046.1:0-2656 GCA_049697615.1 Thiobacillus sp.
TACATGAGCCCGATCCCGATCAACGCCTCGATCGGCATGCTGATCTCGCTGGCCATCGCCTTCATCATCACGCCCTGGCTGGCGCTGAAGCTCATCAAGCAGGCGGCGCACGGCGCCGCCGACGCAGGCGACAACAAGCTCACCGCCTTCTTCCGTACCCGGCTGACGCCGTTCCTGCGCGGCACCGAAGGCCGTGGCGCGCGCCGCAAGCTGTGGCTCGGCATCGGCATCGCCATCCTGCTGTCGGTCGCGCTGCCGGTGGTGCAGCTGGTCATCATGAAAATGCTGCCGTTCGACAACAAGTCGGAATTCCAGATCATCGTCGACCTGCCGGTCGGCACGCCGCTTGAAAAAACCGCCCAGATACTCAGCGAAATGGGCGCGGCCGTCGCGCAGATGCCGGAAGTCACCGACTACCAAGCCTATGCCGGCACGGCCGCGCCGATCAACTTCAACGGCCTGGTGCGGCAGTATTACCTGCGCGCAGGCCCTGAGGTCGGCGACCTGCAGGTCAACCTGGTCGACAAGCACGAGCGCGACCGCAAGAGCCACGACATCGCGCAGGCGATCCGTCCCGCCGTCGAGGCGATTGCGAAAAGGCACGGCGCCGACGTCAAGGTGGTCGAAGTGCCGCCCGGCCCGCCGGTGATGTCGCCCATCGTCGCCGAAGTCTACGGCCCCGATTACGACGCGCAGATGCAGGTCGCCAAGCAGGTGCGCAAGGTCTTCGAGAAAACCGAGGGCATCGTGGCGATCGACGACACGGTGGAGGACGACGCCCAGCGTTTCGTGCTGCGCGTGCTGCAGAACAAGGCGGCGATGGCGGGCGTGGCGCAGAAAGACGTCGTCGCGGCGATGAAAATGGGACTGGGCGGCGAGAACGTCACCCCCATCCACGGCAGCGGCGCCAAGTACGAAATCCCGGTGCGCATCACCCTGCCGCCTGAACGCCAGTCCCGGATCGAGGAACTGCTGAAGCTCACCGTGCGCGGCAACAATGGCAATCTGGTGCCGCTGTCCGAACTGGTCGAAGTGATGCCGAGCGAACGCGAAAAGACCATCTACCACAAGAACCTGCTACCCGTGGTGTTCGTGGTCGGCGACACCGGCGGCACGCTGGATTCACCGCTGTACGGCCTGTTCGGCATGCGCGGCGCGCTCAAGGACATGCCGCTCGAACAGGGCGGCACGCTGTCAGAAACCTTCATCCGGCAGCCGGCCGATCCCTACGCCGGATTCAGCATCAAGTGGGACGGCGAGTGGCAGGTCACCTACGAAACCTTCCGCGACATGGGCCTGGCCTACGCCTTCGGTCTGATGCTGATCTACATCCTGGTGGTGGCGCAGTTCAAGAGCTATCTGACGCCGCTCGTCATCATGGCGCCGATTCCGCTCACCCTCATCGGCGTGATGCCCGGCCACGCCCTGCTCGGCGCGCAGTTCACCGCCACCTCGATGATCGGCATGATCGCGCTGGCCGGCATCATCGTGCGCAATTCCATCCTGCTGGTCGACTTCATCAACGAGCAGGCGGCCGCCGGCATGGCGTTCCAGGAAGCGGTGATCCAGGCCGGTGCCACCCGCGCCAAGCCGATCGTGCTGACCGGGGCCGCCGCCATGATGGGCGCTTTCTTTATCCTCGACGATCCCATTTTCAGCGGCCTCGCGGTATCCTTGATCTTCGGCATCTTCGTTTCCACCCTGCTCACGCTGGTGGTGATTCCGGTGCTGTACTACGCGGCCAATTACCGCAAATTTCCATCTCAATAATTAGGGAGTCTTACCATGACCGTTGAACGCCTCGTCCGTATCATTGCCGGATCCTTCATCATGCTGTCGCTTGCGCTGGCGCACTTTTCCGGCACGGTCGACATGACCCAGATCTCCTGGTTGTGGTTTACCGCCTTCGTTGGCTTCAACCTGTTCCAGTCCGGCATCACGCGTTTCTGCCCGATGGACATCATTCTCGCGAAAGCCGGCGTCAAGCAGGGCTGCGGCCTTTAAGCGGGAGCATTCATGGATCTGCAATTCCTTCAGGACAACTGGATGCTGGTGGCGCTGGCCGTGGTTTCCAGCGCCATGCTCATCTGGTCCTTCATCGGCGGCAAACTTTCCGGCGTGGAGCAGGCCGACACGCTGAAAGCCACCCGGCTGTACAACGATGACGCCCTCGTGCTCGACGTGCGCGAGGACAAGGAATTTGCCGCCGGCCACATTCCCAAGGCGAAGCACATTCCCCTGGGACAGCTGGCCGGCCGCCTCAACGAACTCGACAAGTTCAAGAACAAGCCCGTGCTCGTCACCTGCCGCAGCGGCCAGCGCTCGGCGCGCGCCTGCGGCATGCTGAAGAAGGCCGGTTTCGAGACCGTGTACAACCAGGCCGGCGGCATCATCGCGTGGGAACGCGCCAACCTGCCCGTCACCCAGAAATAAGGAGGTCTCATGGCCAAAGTCTTGATGTATTGCACCGCCGTGTGCCCCTATTGCGTCGCCGCCGAGCGACTGCTCAAAAGCCGCGGCGTCACCGAGATCGAGAAGATCCGCATCGACCTCGATCCGGCGAAGCAGGACGAAATGATCAACCGCACCGGCCGCCGCACCGTGCCGCAGGTCTTCATCGGCGACACCCACGTCGGCGGTTTCGACGACACCTCGG
>JBAVWB010000047.1:0-1718 GCA_049697615.1 Thiobacillus sp.
TCCGCACGGCGGGCGAACGCGCCGAGTGCGACGTGCTGCTGGTGTGCCGCGGCGGCGGTTCGCTGGAAGACCTGTGGGCGTTCAACGACGAGGCGGTGGCGCGCGCGATTGCCGCGAGCCCGATGCCGGTGGTGAGCGGGGTCGGCCACGAAACCGATTTCACCCTGGCCGACTTTGCCGCCGACCTGCGCGCGCCGACGCCGACGGCGGCGGCCGAGCTCGCCAGCCCGGTGCGCGCCGAACTGCTGCTGCATTTGGGCAATCTGGCACGCCAACTGCAGCATCACCTCGCTCGCCGGCAGCAGACCGAAATGCAGCGCCTGGATTACCTGGCGCGCCGCCTGGTCCACCCGGCCGAGCAACTGCGCCGCCGCCAGTCTGACCTTCACCAGTTGGCGCAGCGCCTGCGCCACGCCAGCGGCACGCGCCTGGGCACCGAACAGCTGCGCATCGCGCGACTGAGCCAGCGGGTGGTGACGCCGCGCCATGTCATCCAGCGCGAACAGCAACGGCTGGACGCGCTGGGCCTGCGCGTCCGGCGTGCGGTTGAGGGCGGCTTGGGACAGCGTCAGCTCAATCTGGCGCGGCTGACCAGCAGCCTCACCCATCTCAACCCGGAAGGCGTGCTGGCGCGCGGCTACAGCATCGTGCAACTGGAAAACGGCGCGGTGGTGCAGGATGCCGCGACGCTGAACGTGGGCGACACCGTCGGCATCCGCTTCCACCGCGGGCAGGCGCGCGCGAAGGTTGAGTCGACGAGCAAGGATTAAAGCCGCTCGCCTCGGGGGTGTAGGAGCACCCGCAAGAAGTAGGCCGTGGTTGTAAGCCGCTGAAGCGGCAACAACCACGCACCGGCGTCCTCGCCGCGATTATCGAACCCTCGCAATCATCACAGCATCGGCCCGGGGCGGGCCTCCTACACGGTATTCCAGGAATTTCGGGCAGCTAAGTTCTCAAATGGCGCGCCACGAGCGTCGTCGCCTGCGCGTCCAGATCCTCCGCCAGACAATCCAGCGTCACCGCATCGGGCCACGAGCGCAGCCAGGTGAGCTGGCGCTTGGCGAGCTGGCGGGTGGCGGCGATGCCCTGTTCGCGCAATTCCCCCAAATCGATCTCGCCTTCCAGATAGGCCCATGCCTGCCGGTATCCGACCGCGCGCATGGCCGGCAGGTCGGCCGTCAGCGCGTAGGTCTGGCGCAGGGTTTTCACTTCGTCTATCAGGCCTTCGGCCAGCATGGCGTCGAAGCGGTCGGCGATACGCTGATGCAGCACGGCGCGGTCGGAGGGGATCAGGGCGATCTGCAGCACGCGGTAGGGCAATTCGGATTGGGCGCGGTCGAGCAGCGCCGACATCGGCGTGCCGGTGAGCCGGAAAATTTCCAGCGCGCGGCCAATGCGCTGGGAATCGTTGGGCGCCAGCCGCGCCGCAGTCACCGGATCGACCGCTGCCAGTTCGGCGTGCAGTGTGGGCCAGCCGCGCAAAGCCGCCTCGGCCTCCAGCTGTTTCCGCAACGCCGCATCGGCGCGCGGCAGATCGTCCAGGCCCTGCAATAACGCACGGAAATACAGCATGGTGCCGCCGACCAGCAGCGGCACCCTGCCCCGGGCGCGAATCTCGTCGATGCACTGGAGTGCGTCGCGCAGGAACCGTCCGGCGGAATACGGATCCGACGGGTCGCAGATGTCGATGAGGTGATGCGGCACGGCCGCGCGTTCGG
>JBAVWB010000048.1:0-25197 GCA_049697615.1 Thiobacillus sp.
CATCACGCTCTGGAAGCGGCCATACGGGCAGATGTAGGTGCAGATCTGCTCGCGCATCAGGCCGGCCGCGGCATAGGTCGACAGCGTCAGGATGCCCGTCGTGATGTAGGCGGCGGCCGCGGCCTGACCGGTGAGGAAGTCCACCACCAGTTGCGGCGCGTAGGTGAAATAGGCGACAAAGGTGAGGCCGGTCCAGAACGACGCCAATATCCACAGGGCATGCGTGCCGCCGACCTTGAGGACCTTTTCGCGATCCCAGGGCTGGCGGTAGAGGCGGATCCGGGCCGGACGCTCACCCTGGATCTTGTGTTCGATCCAGATGAAGAAATCGGTCCACAGCGTCTGGAAACAGAAGTAGCCGCAGAACGCGCGGCCGACCAGCCCGGTGACGAAGAACAGCAAGATGGCGGCGATGAACAGCAAGAGCGCCAGCCAGATGACGTCCTGCGGATAGACCGTCAGGCCGAAAATCAGGAAGCGGCGGCCCGGCAGATCGAACAGGACGGCTTGCGCCGGCGCATCCAGCCGCGACCACGGCAGCCACGGCAGCAGGAAATAAATCGCATAGGCCAGCACCAGCACCGTGGTCTTGAAACGGCGAAAGCGTCCCTTCACCGATCGGGTGAAGATGGGTATGCGTTTCTGGTAAAGACCAAGCTGGTCTTCTAAGCCTGTCTGCATTTCGCTACCGGTTGCATGGGTGGGAAGAAAAAGCCCCCGAGAACGGGGGCTTTGCTTGTCTCTTCAGTCAGCAGCCTTATTGTCCGCCGCCGAGTTCATGAACGTAGACCGTCAAAACCTTGATCTGTTCCTGCGACAGGCGCCCGGCCCACGCCGGCATCACGCCTCTGTTGAGGCCGTTTGCGATCACGGTGCGAATCGCAGCGACCTTGCCCTCGCCGGCACTGGCTGCCGGCACGTCGGCCCACAGCCAGATGTTGTCGGTGAGGTTGGGCGCGCCCATGTCCTTGCGCCCGGTGGCGGCGCTGGTGTGGCAGTAATAGCAGGCTGCGGTTTCGCTGTGGAACAGCACATCGCCGGCGGTCGCCTTGCCTGCGTCGTGTTCGTTGCCGGACAGGCTGGCGACATAGTTTGCCAGCTGGTCAATCTGCTCGCCGTCGAGCACTTCGCCAAAGGCCGGCATGTAGCCGCGCCGACCGTTCATCAGGGTTTCGTGGATCTTTTCGTACGAACCACCGTACAGCCAGTCGTCGTCGGTCAGGTTGGGAAAGAAGCTGATCACGCCCTGGCCGCCTGCCTGGTGGCAGGGCGCACAGTTGTCCGAGAACAAGGCCTTGCCTGCGGACAGGATGAAGCCGTTCATTTCCGGATCCTGGGCGATCTGCTCGTAGGACATCGCCTGGATCTTGTCGAAGTAGGGCTTCTGCGCAATCGCAGCCTTGTTCATGTCAGCCATCAGCAGCGCGCGGGTGTTCCAGCTGTGCGTCTTGCTTTCGCCTTCGCTGTTGACATAGCTGATTTGCGAGACGCCGCCGATCCAGCCCTTGCCTAACGGCCACGAGGGATAGATGGTCCAGTACACGAGGGCAAAGACCACCGTGGCGTAGAAAGTGTAGACCCACCATGCCGGCAGCGGGTTGTTGTATTCCTGCAGGTCGCCGTCCCAGGCATGGCCCGTGGTTTGAACCGTTTGAGATTGTAGTTTTTGCTCGCTCATTGCTTGTCCTTCGTGTCGTCTTGATCGCCTGGCTGGTCGTCCAGAAACGGAATGTCGCGGTATGACTCGAGTTGCTTGCTCCGCTTTTTGCTACCGTAGACGTAGATCACGATGCCGATAAAGGTAACGAAAAAAATGATCAGGGCCAGCGGCTTGGTGTTTTCGGGTTTCGAGAACCACATCAGCCATTCCATGTTCAAGCCTCCAGCCCGACCCGATTAGCGGTCGCCGACGAATGCGTCGTCGGTGTACTTGCTGAAATCGACCATGGTGCCCAGCACCTGCAGATAGGCCACCAGCGCGTCCATTTCGGAAATGCCGGAACGGTCGCCGTCGTAGTTGCCGAAGTTGGCCTGCTCGATCAGGTTCTTCTGCGCATCGGGGATGTGCAGTTGACGGGCCACGGTCTCGCCGAACTGGGTCACGTTGGCGTCGTATTCAGCCTGCGTCAGCGAATACGGCACCCCGACCTTGCGCAGCGCCTTCATGCGCGCCGCCGTATCGGAAATATCGAGCGGGGTCGCCAGCAGCCACGGGTAGTTCGGCATCACCGACTCGGGCACCATCGAACGCGGCGCCGCCATGTGCTGCACGTGCCATTCGTTCGAGTACTTGCCGCCCACCCGCGCCAGATCAGGACCGGTACGCTTGGAACCCCACTGGAAGGGATGGTCGTACTGCGATTCCGCTGCCAGCGAGTAATGGCCGTAACGCAGCTTTTCGTCGCGGAACGGGCGAATCATCTGCGAGTGGCAGGTGTAGCAGCCTTCACGCTGAAAGATGTCGCGGCCGCGCTGTTCCAGCGGCGTGTAGGGGCGCACGCCCTCGACCTTCTCGATGGTCTTGTCGATGAAGAACAGCGGTGCAATCTCCACCAGGCCGCCGACGCTGATCGCCAGCATGGTCAACACGGCCATCAGGCCGATGTTGGTTTCAATCCATTCGTGTTTGAAGTTGATATTCATGTCTTGTCTTCCCTGAATCAGGCATGGGCCATCTTGGCGGCCAGTTTGGCTCCCAGCGCAGCGCTTTCACGCTTGCCCTGGCGGATGGTCATGAACATGTTGGTCGCCATCAGCACTGCTCCGCTGAGGAAGAACATGCCGCCGATGGCACGCATCGCGTAGAAGGGCATCATGGCCGCGACGGACTCGACGAACGAGTACTGCAGGTTGCCGAACTCGTCGAATGCACGCCACATCAGGCCCTGGGTGATGCCTGAAATCCACATCGCGACGATGTACAGCACGATGCCGATGGTGGCCAGCCAGAAGTGCCACTCGACCAGCTTGCGGCTCCATATCTTGGTGTCCCACAGCTTGGGCATCATGTGATACAGCGAGCCGAAGGAGATCATCGCCACCCAGCCGAGCGCGCCGGAGTGCACGTGGCCCACGGTCCAGTCGGTGTAGTGCGACAGCGCATTGACTTCCTTCAGCGACATCATCGGGCCTTCGAAGGTCGACATGCCGTAGAACGACAGCGCGACGATCATGAAGCGCATCACCGGGTCGGTGCGCAGTTTGTCCCAGGCACCCGACAGGGTCATGATGCCGTTGATCATGCCGCCCCACGAGGGCATCAGCAGCAGGATGGAAAAGGCGGCGGCCAGCGACGAGGTCCAGTCCGGCAACGCGGTCCAGTGCAGGTGGTGCGCGCCCACCCACATGTACATGAAGCCCAGCGCCCAGAAGTGCACGATCGAAAGGCGGTAGGAATAGATCGGGCGGCCGGCCTGCTTGGGCACGAAGTAATACATCATGCCGAGGAAGGCGGCGGTGAGGAAGAAGCCCACCGCGTTGTGGCCGTACCACCACTGCGTCATCGCATCCTGGGTGCCGGCGAACAGGCTGTACGACTTCATCGAGAACAGGTCGATGGGCATCGCCAGGTTGTTGAAGGTGTGCAGCAGTGCGGTGGCCAGGATGAAGGCGAGGTAGAACCAGTTGGCGACGTAAATGTGCGGCTGCTTGCGGCGCATGATGGTGCCGACGAACAGGATCAGGTAGGTCACCCACACGATCTCGACCAGGATGTCGATCGGCCATTCCATTTCGGCGTACTCGCGGCCCTGCGAATAGCCCATCACATAGGAGAGCGCGGCCAGCACGATCACGGTCTGCCACCCCCAGAAGGTGAGGCTGGCCATGCCGTCTGAAATCAGGCGGGTCTGGCAGGTGCGCTGCACCACGTAGTAGGACGTGGCGAACAATGCCGAACCGCCGAAGCCGAAGATCACCGCACTGGTGTGAACCGGGCGGAAGCGGCCGAACGAGAAGTACGGGCTGTCAAAGTTGAGGAGCGGCCAGGCCAGTTCGGACGCGATGTAGACGCCGACGAACATGCCGACCACTGCCCACACCAGGGCCATGACGGAGAATTTTTTTACGATGTCAAAATTGTATTGTTCCGCACCGGAATATGAGGTTACCGCCATCGACCGCTCCTGTTGTACCCGAAATAGCGCCTAGTGCCGCGCTTCAAACAGCATATGCTTATATTAAAAAACTGCGGGATTATAGGACAGCCTGCCTGCGCACCGCAAGCCGAAAACCCGGATCAGGATGACGCCAGCAGCGTTTTCAGGTCTTTCGAAATGGCATCCGGGCTGCTGCCATACGGCATCAGAAGTCTTAAATTCCCTTGCGGATCATAAACGTAAGTGCCGGCACTATGATCGATCAAATAATCGTCAGCCGCTTTCACCGAACTCTTTTGATAGACCACTTTGTACTCGTGCGCCAACTGCTTCAGCGATTCCGCATCGGTATACATGCCGAGAAAACCGGGATTGAAGGCGGGCACGAACTGCTTCAGCAGATCCGGGGTGTCGCGCTGCGGATCCACCGTAACGAAAATGACCTGCACGCGCTCAGCCTGCGGGCCGAGCTGCTGCAGCGCAAGCGAAAAATCCGACAGCGTGGTGGGACAGACATCCGGGCAATGGATATAGCCGAAGAAGACGGCCACCACCTTGCCCCGGAAATCCGCCAGGGTGCGGACCTGGCCGTTGTGGTCGGTGAGCTTGAAGTCCCGTCCAAAGGCGGCGCCGGTGATGTCGGTCGCCAGGAAGGAGGGCTGCTGCGGGGCGGGCTGGCAACCGGCCAGCATGAACGCAGCCGCGGCACAGGCGGTGACGAGCCAGGTTCTCATGCCTTGAGCTGCTCGAACAACTGTCCAGGCACATCGGCAAGACGGTATTTTCCGGTTTCAACCGCCTTGGCCAGCTTTTCCAGCGTGGTGTCCTGCAGCAGGTCAATGATCTTGTTTTTCACAGGAACCCAACGAAAATGCAGCGGGCAGGCGGTCTCATCGCTGCACTTTTTGAGCCCCAACAGGCAGCTTTGGGTAAATTGAGGTCCTTCGGTCAGCAGCACGATTTGCATCAGGGTGATCTTGTTGCCCTCATCGCGCAGACAAAAACCACCCAGGCGGCCACGGAATGAAAACAGCAGGCCGCCCTTGGCAAGGCTTTGCAGGATTTTGGCGAGATACGGCGCGGGCACGCCGAGTTGCGACGCGATGTCCTTGTTCAGAACGGGCATGGCGCTCGGCTGGGTGGCCATGTAGATCAATGCCTGAACGGCGTACTGACTGGTACGGGAGAGGATCATCTCGTGCCCCTTCAAATGGTGTGGGCACAATATAAAACAATCCTGTCCGAATATCCAGTTACAGGCTCAATTCCCCATACAAATCAAACGGGTATCAGGTAGTAATGATCTACCAGCATCACGCCGAAAAGCAGGCTCAAATACCAGATGGAAAAGCGGAAGGTTTCCTTCGCCAGGGCATCGCTGTATTCACGATACAGGCGCCAGCCATAGTGGATGAAGCGGCCGCCCAGCACGGTGGCGCCCACCAGATAGATCCAGCCGCCCATGCCGGTGCCGACCGGCAGCATGGTCACGGCAAACAGCAGCAGCGTGTAGAGCAGCACATGCAGGCGGGTGTAGGCTTCGCCGTGCGTCACCGGCAGCATCGGCAATCCCGCCTGGGCATACTCCTCGCGCCGGTACAGCGCCAGTGCCCAGAAATGCGGCGGCGTCCAGGCAAAGATGATGAGGAACAGCAGCAGGGCGTCGTGGTGGATTTCACCCGTGGCGGCGGCCCAGCCGAGCACCGGCGGCATCGCGCCGGAAGCGCCGCCGATGACGATATTCTGCGGCGTAGCCGGTTTCAGCAGCGCCGTGTAAATCACCGCATAGCCGACAAAGGTGGCCAGCGTGAGCCACATGGTGAGCGGATTGACGAAGACGTACAGCAGATACAGCCCCAGGCCACCCACCACGCCGGAAAAGATCACCGTCTGCGTATTGGTCAGCTCGCCGCGCGGCAGCGGACGCGCACGCGTGCGCGCCATCACGGCGTCGATTTTCTGCTCGATCAGGCAATTGAAGGCGGCGGCGGCGCCGGCCACCAGCGCGATTCCCAGCGTGCCGGCCCACAGCACATTCCAATCAGGCAAGCCGGGCACGGCGAGGAACATGCCGATCACCGCGGTGAAAACGATCAGGCTGACCACGCGCAGCTTGCACAGCGCCAGAAACTGCTGGCAGCGGCAGGCCACCCCCTGGATCATCAGGGATTCCACCCTCATCTCCGGCGTACCCGGTAGTTCAGCCACACCATGCTGGCCAGCAGCAGCGCCGCACCGGCGTTATGGGCCACCGCCAGGGCCAGCGGCAGGCTGAAAATCACGTTGCTGATTCCCAGCACGACCTGCAGAATCAGCAGCCCGCCGACCGCCATCCCGAAACAGACATAGCCCGGCGTGCGCAACAACCGGATCGCCAGCCAGCCCAGATACAGCGTCACGATCAGGGCCATGGCCCGATGCACCCAGTGAATCGCGGTCAGCGCGGTCTGCGGCAGCAGGTCACCCGCCGCAGTTTCACCCAGTTCACGGTGCAGCGTGAAGCTGTGCTCGAAATCCATGGGCGGCACCCACACGCCCTGACACAGCGGAAAATCGGTGCACGCCAGTGCAGCGTAGTTGGTGCTGACCCAGCCCCCCAGCGCGATTTGCGCAACCACCAGCACCAGTCCCACCGCCACGGTTCCGCGCATATGGTCGACCCGCGCAAAATAGGCATGACTTGATTGACCGCGCTCGCGCAGCCACAACCAGAGCAGCAGCGACAGGGTTGCCATCCCCCCAAGCAGATGCCCGGAGACGACCAGCGGCTTGAGCACCAGCGTAACCGTCCACATTCCCAGCAGGGCCTGATACACAATCAGGGCCAGCAAGACCGTGGGCAATCCCGGCCCACTGGCCGTTTCGCGCCGCCATCGCCAGGCCAGCACCGCGATCGCCAGCACCAGCAGTCCCAGCGTCCCGGCAAAATAACGATGCACCATTTCCTTCCAGGCCTTGGCGTGGGAGACCGGGCCCTGCGGACTGACAGCGAGTTCTGCGTTGATCGCGTCGGCAGCATGGGTCGGCGTGATCTTGCCGTAGCAGCCCGGCCAGTCAGGGCAACCCAGTCCGGCATCCGACAAACGCACATAGGCTCCGAGGCTCACGACGCCGAACGTCAGGATGAGCGCGGCCAGAATAAGATTTCGATAAAAGTTCATGGTCAACCGATCTGTGAGGCTTTAAGCAACAACTTGAGGTCTTTCAACATCAGCTTGGGGTCCGGCTGCCCGGGAAAACGCAGCATCAGGTTGCCCAGCGGATCGACCAGATAGATGTGTTCGGCCGGGCTTTGCGCGGCCGGAAACTGGCCGGCAAAGGCCGCATCGGCCGGACGCCACACATACAGGCCGGGATGTTCCTGCAACAGGGCCGGGGCGACCCCGCCCGCATCGGTCAGCACCCACAAGCGTTCGATGCGGGACTGCTCCTTGCCCTGCGCGATCCGGGTCTGCCTCATCAGATAGAGTTGCTGCGCACATGCAGCATCGCAATCCGACGGACCCACATGAACCATAACCCACTTGCCCTGGAGCACTTCAAGATCCAGTGCCGTGCCATCGAGCGCTGCCCCCGCCGTGTGCTGCAGGGGCGTCACCTGGAGAAGTTCACCATAATTGGTATGCCCATCCGGGCGCAAGCCAAAGTAGGCCAGATAGGCGGCCACCACAGGCACCACGAAGATGCCGATCAGGAACAGGAGTTTGTTGCGCGGGCTCAATTGCATGGGTCTAAATTATTCTGAGGATGAAGAACTCGCGTCACCTTCACGGAAACGCCTTATGTTTATTATCAGCCACAACACCACCAGTGTCGCGGCAAGACTGTACCATTGGAAGGCATAGCTGACATGTGATTCGACCCCGGTATCGGGACGTGGCCAACTGCGCTGCAAGCCATCCGCCTGCTCACTGGTCTGCAACAACAGAACCGGCTGCAATGGCAGTCTGGTGGCCTTCACATAGCGATCAAAGTCAAGATTCTGCCAGACACGGCCCTGCGGCGGTGTATCGGACAGTTCGAAATACCGCGTCTGCGGATCGACTGCCATCCCCTCCAGCCTGACGACACCCGGCGGTGTCGGCGGCGCCGGGACCCGATCTCGCGTACGCCCGGTGGCCACCCAGCCACGGTTGACCAGGATGTAGACTTCCCCTCCCTGGATCCGAAGCGGCGTCAGCACGTGATACCCCGCCACACCATTCAGCACCCGGTTGTCGATCAGGATGGTATGCGCGTCGTCGAACACCCCCTCGACCTCCAGCTTGCGATTGAGCGCGCTATCGTGATCGAGCAGATCGCTGCCTAAGTGAATCGGCGCTTCGCGCACCGCCGCCTCGTAGCGGGCCTGCAATTCACGCTTGGTATCGGCGCGACCGCTTTGCCAGTTGCCGAGCGAGAGGGTCAGCACAAAGAAAAACAGTGCCGCCAGCGTGGGCAACACGGTGGGCGCAAACTGCCACGGACCGACACGCAGCTTCAACAAGTGCATGGGCCGCGCAATCCGGTTAGACTTAAATTTTGCCGAGAAAACCCACTCATGCGCCTCCTTGCACTGCTATTTATCGTCTTCATCCTGGGCAGTCTTGCCAGTGCACTTTACTACCTGATCAAGGACAAGGGCCAGTCCGAACGGGTCGTCAAAATGCTGACCGTAAGGGTCACGCTTTCGCTGGCCCTGTTTCTCCTGCTGATGGGCGGATATTACTTTGGAATCATTCCGGCGAACGGACTGCGCTGACGCCTCACAAAACAAAAAGCCGCGCGGTGCGCGGCTTTTTGTTTGACCGGCGCGCCGCACCAGGCGGCCACCCGGTATGTGTTGACGCCTAGATCAGCCAGTACACCACCACGAACAGCAGCACCCACACCACGTCGACGAAGTGCCAGTACCACGACACCGCCTCGAAGGCAAAATGGTGCTCGGCGGTAAAGTGGCCCGCCATCGAGCGCAGCAGCATCACGATCAGCATGGTCGTCCCGACCATCACGTGAAAACCGTGAAAACCGGTCAGCATGAAGAAGGTGGCGCCGTAGACCCCCGCACCCAGCGTCAGCCCCATTTCGGTGTAGGCGTGATGGTATTCGTAGGCTTGCAATCCGAGGAAGACCACGCCCAGCGCAACGGTCATCGCCAGGCCAAGGATCAACTGCGTGCGGTTGCTCTTTTTCAACCCCCAATGAGCCCACGTGACCGTGACACCTGAGCTCAACAGCAGCAGGGTGTTGATCGCCGGGATGCCCCATGCCCCCATCGGGGTGAAGTCAAATCCATCCTTCGTCAGGCCCGGTCCTGCGGTCGGCCATGTCGCCTGGAACCCCTCCCAGAGCAGGCTGCCGGTTTCGGCTTCTGCCAACCAGGGCACCGAAAGCACCCGGGTGTAGAACAGCGCGCCGAAGAAGGCGGCAAAAAACATCACCTCGGAAAAGATGAACCAGCCCATCGACCAGCGGAACGACGCGTCGACCTGCTTGTTGTAACGCCCCGCCTCGCTGTCGCGAATCACTTCACCGAACCAGCCGAACATCATGTAGAAAATGACCGACAGTCCGGCCAGCAGCACCCAGCCGCCATGGTCGACCTCGTTCATCATCATGACGCCGCCCACCGCCATCAGTAACAGCGCGATCGAGCCGACAATCGGCCAGATCGATGGTTGCGGCAGATAATATTTATCAGTTTGTGCCAGGCTCATCTCATCCCCTCTTTCTTGTTTGGTAGATCGTTCACTTCACGAACTGCATCGCCAGATACACCAGCAACATCATCGTCAACACAAAAACCACAGCGCCTATCAGTCCGGCAATAATCACTTGCGCCGGCGTCAGGCTTTGCGCGTCGGCGTCGTAATCACGCCGTTTCCGCACACCAAAAAAACTCCAGAACACTGCCATGGCGGCCTTCACGTTGCCGCCGCTAGCCATGGGGCACGCTCCTTCCGGTCTCAGTCTGCGCCTTCATCCCGGTATTGAAGAAGGTGTATGACAACGTGACGGTATGCACATCCCGTTCCATTCCCGGGTCCAGCACAAATAACACTGACATGCGACGGGTTTCGCGGGCAGCCAGGGTTTGCGGCGTGAAGCAGAAGCATTCAATTTTCTTGAAAAATCCTGCTGCGCGCGCCGGCCCGTAACTCGGCACCGCCTGCCCAACCATGGCCTGATCGCTGGTATTGGTGACCTCGTACTCCACCTGCACCAACTGGCCCGGATGCACCTTCATGCTGCGAATTTCGGGTTTGAACTGCCATGGCAATCCATTATTGGTGTTGGCGTCGAACTCGATCGTCACCCAGCGGCTGGTGTCGATCTGGGAATTCTTTACCAGGCTTTGCTCGGCACCCGAATTGATCCCGGTGACCTCGCAAATCTTGTAATAAAACGGCACCAGGGCAAAACCGAAGCCAAACATACCCAGCGTCACAACCACAAACTTGGCCAGGGTTTTCTTGTTGCCCAGTGCCATCGCTTATTTCAACCCGCTATAGAGCGTGAACAGGAACAAGCCGATTGCAAGCGCCGCCAGAATGATGGACGTGCGGTATTTCCCCGTGCGCTTTTCAGTCATTCCTGTTTCGTCTCCAGTCACTTCACCACCGGCGCGGTTTCAAAGGTGTGATAAGGCGCGGGTGACGGCAGGGTCCACTCAAGGCCCTCAGCACCTTCCCACACCCGATCGGTCGCCTTGGCGCCTCCGCGGATCGCCTTCAGCACCACCGCCAGGAAAATCAGCTGGCTGAAACCGAAGATGAAGGCGCCGACGGTCGCGATCTGGTTGAACTCGGTGAATTGCAGCGCGTAGTCGGGGATACGGCGCGGCATGCCGGCCAGACCCAGGAAGTGCATCGGGAAGAACACGATGTTCATGCCGATCACCGACAGCCAGAAGTGCAACTTGCCAAGCTTCTCGTCATACATGTGGCCGGTCCACTTGGGCAGCCAGTAGTAGATGCCGGCAAAAATCGTGAACAGCGAGCCGGACACCAGCACGTAGTGGAAGTGCGCCACCACGTAATAGGTATCGTGCACCTGGATATCGACGGGTGCCATAGCCAGCACCAGGCCGGAGAAGCCCCCGATGGTGAACAGGCAGACGAAGGCGATGGAGAACAGCATCGGGGTTTCGAAGGTCATCGAGCCCTTCCACATGGTCGCCACCCAGTTGAACACCTTCACCCCGGTGGGCACAGCAATCAGCATGGTGGAGAACATGAAGAACAGCTGCCCCGTCACCGGCATGCCGGTGGTGAACATGTGGTGCGCCCACACGATGAAGGACAGGATGGCGATCGACGCCGTCGCGTAGACCATCGAGGCATAGCCGAACAGCGGCTTGCGCGCGAAAGTGGGGATGATGCTGGATACGATTCCGAACGCCGGCAGGATCAGGATGTACACCTCGGGATGGCCGAAGAACCAGAAGATGTGCTGGAACATCACCGGGTCGCCGCCACCGGCCGCATTGAAGAAATGCGTGCCGAAGTTGCGGTCGGTCAGCAGCATGGTCACCGCACCCGCCAGCACCGGCATGGTGGCAATCAGCAGGTAGGCGGTAATCAGCCAGGTCCACACGAACAGCGGCATCTTCATCATCGTGAGGCCGGGCGCACGCATGTTGAGGATGGTGGTGGCGATATTGATCGAGCCCATGATGGACGACAGGCCAAGGATGTGCACGGCCAGAATTGTCAGGTCATAGGAAATGCCGCCCTGGATGAACAGCGGCGGATACATCGTCCAGCCACCCGCCACTGCGCCACCCGGCAGGAAAAACGAACTGATCAGCATGAGGCCCGCCACCGGCAGCAGCCAGAAACTCCAGTTGTTCATGCGCGGGAAGGCCATGTCGGGCGCGCCGATCATCAGCGGCACCTGCCAGTTTGCGAAGCCGGTGAAGGCCGGCATCAGCGCGCCGAACACCATGATCAGGCCGTGCATGGTGGTGAGCTGGTTGAAGAAATCCGGGTTGGTGATCTGCAGACCCGGCTGGAACAGTTCGGCGCGGATCAGCAGCGCCATGGCGCCAGCCGAAAACAGCATGATGAGCGCGAACCATAGGTACATCGTGCCGATGTCCTTGTGGTTGGTGGTGGTCAGCCAGCGCATGATCCCTGTGGGATGGCCGTGGCTGTGGTCGTCGTGGGCGTGTGCAGCGTCAGACATCTTGTGCTCTCCTCTTTGTATGTTTACTGCGCAGCGGGTGCGGCGGCTGCAGCAGCGGGTGCGGGTGCGGCGGCTTCGGCAGCGGCACCGCCCCGTACGGCGGCGATCTCGGCAGGCTGTGCCAGATCACCCATCTTGTTGTTCCATGCGTTGCGCTGGTAGGTCACCACCGCTGCGACATCGGCATCGGACAGCATTCCGGCAAACGCCGTCATGGCAGTCCCCGGCACGCCGTTCAGCACCACGGCGATGTGGTCGCCGATCGGACCATTGGCCACCTTGGACCCGCTGATCGCCGGGAACACGCCGGCCAGTCCCATGCCGTCGGCCTGGTGACAGGCCGCACAATTGGCCTGATAGACCTGCTCGCCTCGCGCGACCAGATCCGTCAGCTCGAAGGTCTTGGTGTTGTCGGCCGAAGCCACTGCGGCTGTGCTTTTCTTCTTCGCAACCCAGGCGGCGTAGTCCTCTTCCGATACGACCTTGACCACGATCGGCATGAAGCCGTGGTCCTTGCCGCACAGTTCGACGCATTGTCCGCGATAGGTGCCGATCTTGTCGGCCTTGAACCAGCTGTCGCGGATGAAGCCGGGGATCGCATCCTGCTTGGCACCCAGTGCGGGAACCCACCACGCATGGATCACATCATTGGCGGTGATCAGCATGCGCACGCGCTTGCCGACCGGCACCACCATCGGCTCATCGACTTCAAGCAGATAGTTCTCGCCCTTTTTGGCCGTTCCCTGGATCTGTTCGTGCGGCGTCGACAGGTTGCTGTAGAAACTGACGCCATCGTTGAGGTAGTCGTAACCCCACTTCCACTGATAGCCCGTTATCTTCACGGTCAAATCGGGGTTGGACGTGTCCTTCATGTCGATCACCACCTTGGCGGCGGGATAGGCCATCCCCACCAGGATGACGAATGGAATCACCGTCCAGATGATCTCGACCGTCGTGTTTTCGTGGAAATGTGCGGCCTGATGGCCAACCGACTTGCGGTGCTTGATCAGCGAATAGAACATTGCACCGAACACCACAACAAAGATCCCC
Organism: Thiobacillus sp.; assembly: GCA_049697615.1. GTDB lineage: Bacteria > Pseudomonadota > Gammaproteobacteria > Burkholderiales > Thiobacillaceae > Thiobacillus. The sequence goes on from JBAVWB010000048.1 coordinate 13,314, forward strand.
AGGCATACCAGCATGATCAGGTTGTGCAACTGAAACACATCCTGCGCCACCTGACTTGCCGGCACCTGGAGGTTGTATGCGTATTCCGCCAACGCCGACCTGCTGGTCATCAGCGCCGCTCCCATCATCCCTGCCCGTTGCCACATCTTTTTCATCGTGTCCCCCGTCCTCTCGTACCCATTATTGGTGTCGTTGCTACCCGGTTTGCGCTGCCCTGCACCCCGGTGCGTTTCCTTGGCCCTGCAACCTGTTTCGTAGTGTGGCAGCCAGTTGCAGCCGCGCTTCGTCACTCAAATACTGCCCAATCTCCGTTGCGCGTCCATGCGAACTCACGCTCAGTCGGCAATTTCTGCCTGGCGCCCTGCATCCGCATGCCACGCGCACCCAGTGGCGATTCATTTCGCGACGCCCACTGCGTGGTCCGGAATGCCACTCCAGCACCACCGCATCGCCTTCGATCACGAGGGTCTCGTAATCAGCCTCGCGGCTACGCAACGCATTGAATGCCCAAGCCAGCAGACCTATTTCCAACCCGGCGAAGGGCAAGATCAGCCAGTACCCCATCGCTGCAAAACCGCTCGCCGTCGCAAAGCACAGTGCCGCAAGGCTCCAGAAAACGAGCCGTTCCTGGGGACGCGACAGCGACTGATTGGGGCGGGATTCAAATACAAACACGCCTGCTGACTCGCCCGCACAGTCTTCCGTATTCACCTGATCCATACCTGGAAATGGAAGAAACCGAGTGCGGCAATATGTCGCAGAAGATACCACGGCGCCCGCGTCGCAAACAAGATGCGCAGGTCCCCTAACTTATTGATTTATCGATAAAACATCATTATTTTAGTTTATTCTTATTTTCCTATACATCAGGCAGGACAAGCCATTCAGAGGCACTGGTCATCGCAACCAGATGCGGCTGGTAAGAATGTATCCCCAGACAGGGACCCGGCAAGCGTGCCCGCAGCGTCGCCACATTCTCCGGCTGGCAGGCCATGTCCGGATCGATGGCGTTGCCCACCCAGCCCGCCCACGGCAGCTTCCGCTGCGCAATCGATTCTGCCGCAAGAAGCGCATGACTGAGGCATCCCAGGCGCAGCCCCACCACCAGCACGACTGGCAATCCCAGGCGCTGCGCCAGATCCGCCATATCCTCGTGCGCGTTCAGCGGCACGCGCCAGCCGCCGGCGCCTTCGACCACCACCACATCGGCGGCGGCGGCAAGCCGTCCATACGATTCAACGATCACGTCCAGATCGATCCGCACGCCCGCCTGCTGCGCGGCGATGTGCGGCGCAACCGGTTCGGCGAATGCGTAGGGATTCACGTCGCGGATATCGGCCGCCACATTGGCCGCCCGCAGCAGCGCCACCACGTCCTCGTTCAGTTCGCCCGCGGCATACGACTCCACACGCGCTTCAGCGCGTAGTGGATCGGAGTCCCCTTGTGGGGCATACGACTCCACACGGGCTTCAGCCCGTAGTGGATCGGAGTCCCCTTGTGGGGCATGGCCGGCCGACACCGGCTTCATCGCCGCCACGCGCAGGCCCTGCGCGCGCAGGGCGTGAATCAGCGCCACCGCCACCCGCGTCTTGCCGACGCCGGTATCGGTGCCGGTGACAAACAGGCCCTTCATGCCCGCCCCAGCTTCCTTTTGCGCTCGCCGATGGCGAACTGGATCACCTGGCGCCCGTCCTCGCGCTGCGTCTTCTCGCCCGTCCATGCATGGCCGTAGATCACCTCGAAGGTGGCGGGCAGGCGGCCTTCCAGCCGATGCGCTTCGTACGCCTGCTCCAGCCGCGCCCACGCCGACTTGCCGAGCAGGCCACGCCGCCGGCTCGCTGCCGCGTTGTGCGCACCGATGCCCTTGAGGTCGCGCATCAGGGTTTTGAGATCGGCATAGGTCAGCGTCAGCATCTCCATTTCCATGACAGGGCTGGCGAAGCCGGCGTTGACCAGCATGTCGCCGATGTCGTGCAGGTCGGAGAAGCGGTTGACGTGCGGCGCATCGTCGATCGCCGAAAAGGCCGTTCGCAATTCCTTCAGCGTGTCGGGGCCGAAGGTGGCGAACATCAACAGGCCGCCCGGCGCCAGTACCCTATGAAAGCCCTTGAGGGTGGCTTCCAGATCATGCGCCCACTGCAGCGCGAGGCTCGACCACACCAGGTTCATGCTGTTGGGCGCAAGCGGCAGCCGCTCCATGTCGGCGCACATCAGGTGGCTGAGGCCGGTCGGGTTGGGGGTCAAATGTTGCAGGGCGCGCTGCGCCCAGGTCGGCTGCGGCAGGCGCCCGCGCGCCGCCGCCAGCATGGCCGGAGCGATGTCGGCCGCGCAGAGTTCGGACGCCGCATAACGCGCGCGCAGATGCGCCAGGCCGTAGCCGGTGCCGCTGCCAACATCGAGCACGCGCGCCGGCTGCAGGGTCATGAAATCGAGGCGCTCCAGCAGGCGGTCGCACACCTCGCGCTGCAGCACAGCGTGCGCGTCATAGCTGGCGGCGGCACGGTCGAACGCGCGCCGGACTTCGGTAAAATCGAGTTCGTCAATCGGTTTGGGCATGGCGTTCGCCCCCTCCCCCGCTTGCGGGGGATAACCAGCGACTTGCCCGCTTGCGGGCTTAGTCGAATGGCTAGTGGCCCCATCAGGGTTGGGGAGAGGGGAGCGGTCACGCTCGTCAGTCATGGGCAAAGCGTCCGATCGCAGCGGCCACGTCTTCGCCATGCGACAAATGCGGCGCATGCGCGGCGCGGGCAAACTCGAGGTACTGCGCCGCGGGCAGGGTCTCGGCCAGCCAGGCGCCGGCCTCCGGCGGGGTCAGGGTGTCGAGCGTACCGTGCAGCACCAGGGTCGGCTGCGTCAGCCGCGGCAGTTCCGAGCGCAGGTCGGTGTCGCGCAGAATCGCGAGGCCGCTCGACAAGGCCTCGCTGCGCGCCACGGGGGCGGCCAGCAGCGTCTGCCGCAATTGCTGCAGCAGGGCTTTTTGCCCGGGCATGCCGCGCGTCTGCAGGCTCAAAAAGCGCAGCAGCGTGGCCTCTGGATCGGCCAGCAGCGCCGCGCCGAAATCAGCCAAGTCGGCCATCGCCATGCCGCGCGTCCACGCCTCCGTCGCAACGAATTTCGGCGTCGACGCCAGCAACACCAGGCGCGTGATTCTGTTCGGATGATCGAGCGCCGCGCGCATCGCCACCTGGCCGCCGAGCGACCAGCCGAGCAGCGCGGCGTTGTCCGGAAGCTGCTCGGCGAGATCGTCCGCCCAGCCCTGCAGGGTGTTGTCCGCCAGCGCGTCGCGCCCGCCGTGGCCCGGCAGGTCGAGCGCGCGCACGTCGAAATCGTCCGCCAGCAGACCCGCCAGCGCGTCGAACACGCGGGCGTTCATGCCCCAGCCGTGCACCAGTGCGAGAACGGTCTTATCCCTCTCCCCAACCCTCTCCCGCGAGCGGGCGAGGGAGCGAGCGCCAAGCCCAACCCGATCAATCGATGGCATGCAGGGCCTCGACCAGTTGCGCGACATCGTCCGCGCTGTGCGCCGCCGACAGGGTGATGCGCAGTCGCGCCGTGTCGGCCGGCACCGTCGGCGTGCGGATCGCCGGCACCAGCAGGCCGCGTAGAAGCAGGGCCTGCGACAGGCGCACCGCATCGGCGTTGGCGCCGATGACCAGCGGCTGGATCGGCGTATCAGACGGCATCAGCGACCCCAGCTTCAGATCAGCCAGGCCTTCACGCAGCTGCGCGATGTGGCTGCGCAGCCGCTCGCGCCGGGCATCACCTGCCTCGATCTGGCGCAGGCTTTCCAGCAGGCAGGCAGCCAGGAGCGGCGGCGATGCGGTGGTGTAGATGTAGGGGCGCGCCTTCTGGATCAGCCAGTCGATCACGCTTTCGTGCGCCGCCACGGCTGCGCCCGCCACCCCGGCCGCCTTGCCGAGCGTGGCCAGATAGATCACGCGGTCGCTCGCGCAGGTGCGTTGGGTCAGACCGCCGCGGCCACCGTTCAGCACGCCGAAACCGTGCGCGTCGTCGAGGTAGAGCCAGGCGTCGTAGCGTTCTGCCAGATCGAGCAATGCGTCGACCGGCGCGATGTCGCCGTCCATGCTGAACACCAGGTCCGACACGATGAGCTTGTCCTGCGCCGTGCTGGCGGCCAGCTGGCCTTCGAGCTGCGCGAGATCGTTGTGACGATAGCGGGTGAAGCTCGCGCCCGACAACTGCGCAGCATCGACCAGCGAAGCGTGATTGAGCTTGTCGGCGAAGACTTCGCCTTTCTTCGTCAGCAGCGCGGTCAGTACGCCAAGATTGGCCAGATAGCCGGTGGAAAACAGGAGCGCCGCCGGCTTGCCGACGAAGCGCGCAAACGCGGCCTCGAAGTCGTCATGAAAACGATGGTGACCGGTGATGAGATGCGCCGCACCGGCGCCCACGCCGCACGCATCGAGCGCGGCGTGGGCCGCGGCCACCAGCGCCGGATCGGCGGCGAGGCCGAGATAGTCGTTGCTGCAGAAGGCGATGACGCGCTGGCCGTCGATCGTCACGTGGGCGCCCTGCGCGCCGTCGAGCAGGCGGCGCCGGCGATCGAGATGATCGGCTTTCAGCGCCGCCAGCCCCAGCTGCAGGCGGGTCAGCGCGGCGTGCGTCACAACGGCTGCAGGCCCAGCGAATCGAACAGGCGCTGGTCGCGCTCCCATTCCGGGTTGCCGGTGGTGAGCAGCTTTTCGCCGTAGAAGATCGAGTTGGCGCCAGCCAGGAAGCACAACGCCTGCACCGCGTCGCTCATCTGCTGGCGTCCGGCCGACAGTCGCACGAAGCTCTTCGGCATGCAGATGCGTGCGACCGCGATGGTGCGCACGAACTCCAGCGGATCAAGCGCCTCGGTACCGGCCAGCGGCGTGCCCTCGACCTGCACCAAGAGGTTGATCGGCACCGATTCCGGCTGCGGGTCGAGGCTCGCCAACTGCACGATGAGTCCCGCGCGCTGGGTGCGCGATTCGCCCATGCCGACGATGCCGCCGCAGCACACGTGGAGGTCGGCGTGGCGGACTCTTTCAAGGGTATCGAGGCGATCCTGGTATTCGCGGGTGGTGATGATGTCGCCGTAGAACTCGGGCGCGGTGTCGAGGTTGTGGTTGTAGTAATCGAGCCCGGCCTCCTTCAGTTGCTCGGCCTGGCCGTCCTTCAGCATGCCCAGCGTGGCGCAGGTTTCCAGCCCCAGCGCACGCACTGAGCGCACCATGTCGAGCACCGGTTCGAGGTCGCGCTGTTTCGGTCCGCGCCATGCGGCGCCCATGCAGAAACGCGAGGCGCCGGCGGCCTTGGCGGCACGGGCTGCGGTCAGCACATCGTCCAGATTCAGCAGGCCCTGGCTTTCCACCCCGGCGTCGTAGCGCGCCGACTGCGGGCAGTAGCCGCAGTCCTCGGAGCAGCCTCCGGTCTTGATCGACAGCAGGGTCGAGAGCTGCACCTTGTTGGGGTCGAACTGTGCGCGATGCACGGTCTGCGCCTGGAACATCAGGTCGGCAAACGGCAGCCCAAACAGCGCGTTAATCGCCTTGGGCGTCACGTTCGCCCCCTCCCCCGCATGCGGGGGAGGGTTGGGGAGAGGGCTGGCGGCGCCCTGAGTCATGTCATTCATTTATTGCCACCTCGATAGTCAAATCAGTCCACGGCTCGCGCGCGGCCTTGTAAATGTCGTAAAGCGCCCACGGCACGATGATCAATACCGCCAAGCCCAGCACCAGCATCAGTCCCTGCCAGCCGTCGAGCAGTCCGTAAATCGCCGGCCCGATCACCACCAGACTGCCCATCACGCCGTAAAAGCGGTAGCCTGCCCACTTGTTGTAATGTGCGGCGCGCGGGTTGGGATGGTGGGCGATGCTGGCGTAGACGAAGATCGACGCGCCCAGCCACAGCATCACCGGCGGCAGCGACAGCACGAACGGCAGAAAACCGATCTTGTGGCTGGCGAGCAACTTGCCCAGCAGCAGCGCAGTCAGCGAAATCATCAGCACGGCGACGGTGATGAGATTGAACAACTGGGCGGCAAAACGGGAGGACGAGGCGGAAATGACGCGTTTGGCTTTCATGGCCCGGATTTTCGGTGGCGGCCCGCCGCCTGTCAAATTTAGCCCACGCCGAAATTGAACATCCGTTCAATTTTTAGGCGCATCGCGCCCCTGTCCTGCCTGCTGTGCGGTGCGGCCTCGGACACGCAGCCGCTGTGCCCCGGCTGCCGCGCCGACCTGCCCTGGCACCGCCAGCCGCAGTGTCCGCAGTGCGCCATCCCCACGCCCGACGGCCATCTGTGCGGCACCTGCCTCCAGCACCCGCCGGCGTTCGACCGCACCCGGGCCGCGCTGACCTATGCCTTCCCGCTCGACCAGATGATCCCGCGCCTGAAATATCACGGCCAGCTCGCCATCGCGCCGGTGCTGGGCGAGTGCCTGGCCCGGGCCGTCGATCACGCACCCCGCCCCGACCGCCTGATCGCCATGCCGCTGCACGCGGCCCGCATCCGCGAGCGCGGCTTCAACCACGCCACCGAAATCGCACGGGCGGTGGCGAGGCAGCTCTGCCTGCCGCTCGACCTCGACAGCTGCCGGCGCACCCGCGACACCCCGCCGCAAATGGGCCTGAAGCACGACGCACGGCGCCGCAATGTGCGCGGCGCATTTTCGTGTTCGGGCGAAGTTCAGGGACAGCGCATCGCGCTGATCGACGACGTGATGACCACCGGCACCAGCCTCGACGAACTGGCCGCGACGCTGAAGCAGGCCGGCGCGCAGGAGGTGAGTTGCTGGGTGGTGGCGCGCACCCTGGCGCCGGGCAACTGAATCAGCCCAGGGCTGGATGCAGTGTGCCGAGCGCGGACGCCGCCAGCCCCAGCGCAAGATTGGTCGCCATCACCGGACGGATGCACGTCAGCTGGAGTTCGCTTCCGTCAGCACCGACCCGAATCGTAGGAGGCTCGCCCTCGGGCCGATGCCGTGGTCATCACAAAGGCGCGAAAATCGCGGCGGGGGCGCCGCTCCTACATGGGGCGGTGCGGGGAACGACGGCTCAGCTGTAGATTTCTTCCACCGCGAAGATCCGCCGGTGTTCGCGCATGGCGTAGCGGTCGGTCATGCCGGCGATGTAGTCGGCCACGGCACGCGCGCCTTCCAGCGATTCGCGCGCCTGGTGCTCGGGCGGCAACAGGCGCGCATCGCCGGTGAACGCGGTGTAGAGATCGGTGATGATGCGACCGGCCTTGGAACTCATGCGCGCAACCTTGTAGTGGCGATAGAGGTGCCGGTGCAGGAAGCGCTTCAGCTCGCGGTGCTCGTCAAGCAAGGCCGGGCTGAAGGCTGCCAGCGGCGGCGCGGCGCGCACGTCGTCCAGGGTCTGCACGCCGCTGTTTTCGATGTTGATCCGCGTCGTGTTGACCAGGTCGATGATCAGCGTGTTGATCATGCGGCGCACGGTTTCGGTCACCACGCGGCGGCCGGTCAATGCCGGGTACAGGCTGCGCACCTCGCCCTGATGGCGCGCGAACAGCTGCACTTCCGACAGCTGCTCTTCGGTGATCAGGCCGGAACGCAGGCCATCGTCGACGTCGTGGTTGTTGTAGGCGATCTCGTCCGCCAGGTTGGCGATCTGCGCTTCCAGCGACGGCTGCTGCTTGTTGAGGAAGCGCGCGCCGATGTCGCCGAGCTTTTCTGCGTTGCCGAGCGAGCAGTGCTTGAGGATGCCCTCGCGCGCCTCGAAGGTGAGGTTCAAGCCATCGAATTCGGCGTAGCGTTCTTCCAGAATATCCACCACGCGCAATGACTGCAGGTTGTGTTCGAAGCCGCCGTGCTCGCGCATGCAGGCGTTTAGCGCGTCCTGACCGGCGTGGCCGAAGGGCGTATGGCCAAGATCGTGCGCCAGCGCCACCGCCTCGACCAGGTCCTCGTTCAGGTTGAGGATTCGCGCGATGGTGCGGCCGATCTGCGCCACTTCCAGGCTGTGAGTCAGCCGCGTGCGGAACAGGTCGCCCTCGTGATTCACGAACACTTGGGTCTTGTATTCCAGCCGGCGGAATGCGGTGGAATGGATGATGCGGTCGCGGTCGCGCTGGAACTCGGAGCGCGGCGCGGCGGACGGTTCGGCATGCCGGCGCCCGCGGGTTTGGTTCGAATGCGCTGCGTAGGAAGCAAGTTCGTTCATGGGCGTAGGCGTCTGGCGATGTCGGGGGCGAAGCGGTCGATGTCAGTGTGCGGCACCCCGAAGTCTGCCGCAACCGGGGCAAACTCCGCCAGCGCGACGCGCACCTCGTCGACCATCGCCGCTGCGCCCGACACGCCCCACTTGCGTCCCAGCGCAGCCAGTTCGGCAAAGCCGGGCGCGGACGGCGTCAGATCGAAGCGCAGCACGTGCTCGCGCAATCCGGCCGTATCCGGCAGCAGGTCGAAAGCGGGCGACAGCCGCCATCCCGCCGCATCGCGCAGCAACCAGAAATTCTTCAGGTGATCGTCAGTATTGCCGAGCAGCGCATTGAACACCATTTGCCGATACAGCCGCGGAACGTCAGCTTCCGGTGCCGCTCCGTGGCGGCGCAGTACCGCAACCAGATCGACATAGCCCAGCACATAGAACCCACTGGCCTGCAGCACCGCGCGAAAACTCAGCATGTGCAGGCGACCGCCCGGCGTGCGGTCGAAGCGCCTGACCAGCAAAGCGCGCCGCCCGCCCGGCAGCGCCGCCAGCCTGAAGTCCGGCACCGCAAGGCCCGCGCGCCGGGCCAAGGCAAGGCATGCCGCCTCCAGCCCGACCATGTCGCAATCGTCGCGCCGGCTGGAAAACTTGGCGATCCAGTGTCCCGCCGCGTCGCGCACCAGCGCCTTGGGCCGCACCCCGCCCGGCGAACTGCCAGCTGCCAGCAGCAAGCGGCTGCTGTCGTCAACCGCCGCGCCCGCTTCCAGCCGCGCCGCCGCATCGGCCAGTTCGGCAAGCGCCAACCCGTCGGCCTCGTTGTCCGTCATCTCCGGCGGCTTGCCCGGCAGCGCAAAGGCCATCGCGCCCAGCGCCGTGCCGCCCAACACCTGCAGCAGATGCGGTTCGCCCTGCTGACCGCGCTTGAGGCCATGTTTCAGCACCAGCAACCGCCGGCCCCAGACGTCGGGCAGGGCGTCTTCGAACGCAAGCAAGGGTGGATTGAGCTGGGTCGAATGAAATTCCTCGCCAGTCAGCGGCAGTGCTACCGGGTCGAGCGCGAAGGCGCGCGGGTCGGCGAGATAGCCGGGAACGTAGCGGAACGCGCTGGCATAGCGCCCTTGCACGTCGGCGTCGGCGAATGCCAGTTCACCGCACGGCAGCCGCGCGCCATCCGGCAGGGTCAGCCAGACGTCGAGCCGGATCACACGGCGTCCTTGCGGCGCCGCGCACGCTGCCGTTGAAGCGGCGCGGCCTCGGCAGCGGCAAACAAGCTGGTCTGCGGCGCGAGCCAAGTGTCGGCTTCGTGCAGACGCCCCAGCACCTCCAGCGCAGCCAGCCAGTGGCCGATCTGCGAGCTGGCATCGCCCTGCTCCAGCCGTCTCAGAGTCGGCACCGACACGCCCAGGCGCGCGGCGAAGCGAGCCTGCGGCTCGTTGCGCAGCAGGCGCTGCGCACGCAGACGCGCCCCTAGCTGCTCCAGCGTTGTGTGGATATTATCGGAAACCATGGTTTGCATTGTTCATGCAAATCGCACTTAATGCAATCGATTGTTTTTGTTATATAGAGCGGTGAGCGCTCAAGCGGCGACGCACGTCGTCAGGGTTTCACGCAGCACCGCCTCCGGCACGTCGCCGGTGATCACCGCTTCGCCCAGCTTTTTCAGCAGCACGAAGCGCATCTTGCCGCCCTCGACCTTCTTGTCGTGGCCCATGTATTCCAGATAGGTATCGACGCCCAGGTCCGGCGCCACGTCCGGCAGCCCGGCGGCGCGGATCAGGGCGCGGGTGCGCGCCACGTCGGCTTCTGAAATCCAGCCCAAACGCTGCGAGGTTTGCGCCGCCATCACCATGCCCGCCGCCACCGCCTCGCCGTGCAGCCAGTTGCCGTAGCCCATGCCGGTTTCAATCGCGTGGCCGAAGGTGTGGCCCAGGTTGAGGATGGCGCGGATGCCGCCTTCGCGCTCGTCCTCGCCCACCACCTGCGCCTTGATTTCGCACGATCGGTAGATCGCGTGGGCGATCGCCGCGGGGTCCAGCGCGCGCAGCTTGTCCATGTTGGCTTCCAGCCAGGCGAGGAATTCGGCGTCCCAGATCAGGCCGTACTTGATCACCTCGGCCAGCCCCGCCGACAGTTCGCGCGCAGGCAGCGTATTCAGCGTGTCGGTATCGGCCAGCACCAGCTTCGGCTGGTAGAACGCGCCGATCATGTTCTTGCCGAGCGGATGGTTGATGCCGGTCTTGCCGCCCACCGAGGAATCGACCTGCGACAGCAGCGTAGTGGGGATCTGGATGAAGGGCACCCCGCGCTGATAGCTCGCCGCGGCGAAGCCGGTCATGTCGCCGATCACGCCGCCGCCCAGCGCGATCAGCGTGGTCTTGCGCTCGGCGCGGTCGGTCAGCAGCGCGTCGAAAATCAGGTTCAGTGTTTCCCAGTTCTTGTAGGCCTCGCCGTCCGGCAGCACCACCTGCGCCACCGTCACGCCCGCCGCCTGCAGCGTCGCCGTCAGCTGCGCCAGATACAGCGGCGCCACCGTGGTGTTGGTCACCACCATCACGCGCTTTTGCGCCAGATGCGGAACGATCAGCCCGGCCTGGGCCAGCAGGCCGGCGCCGATATGGATGGGGTAGGAGCGGTCGCCGAGATTGACGGTGAGGGTTTGCATGGGGGAACCGGGAATGATGAATATTTGTGTCGATTGTAACCAAAGCGACCGGTGTGGCTCAGCCATCACATCGAACCACTGCCAGCGCAGCCTTGGCAGGCTGACCCTCGATAGGCAATTTATTCATTGGGCAATCTTCGAGTCATCCGGAAAATCCCTCAACAGGGCGGACACGTCGACCGCAATCCGTATCTGCAGGACGAACGAATGGTCCGAAATGACCACCGCAAAAGCACAAATGAATTAGAAAGCGCGCTCATGAACATTCGAAGCCCGCCGATTCCTCTGTTTAATGGAGGTGAAATCATGATTCTGAGCCTTGCGATGTGGGCATTCATTGCGATTGCCGTTGCCGCCTTCGCCGCGATCTACCTTGTCCTGCGGATCCGGAACGCACACCGGGAAGCGGAGTTGAGCGAAAGCGAGCGCGCCGAGGAGGATGAGGCCTACCGCCTGGCGAAAGCTCGCCTCATCTATCGGAGGCAGCTCAAGCAGGAGCAGGATGACCCCTTGAAGTCGATCTTCGGGGTGGAAACGCCAACCCATCTGCGAACGCGCTGACTTCCGCCGAAAGACCCCGGTTGCGGGAAGGCCGCCAGCTTGCGATCCTTTTCGTCCGACCCCGCCTGATCCGCTTCAAGGATCGCCCGATCCCTGCAATCGCAGGGCCGGAATGCCTGCTGAACCCGCGTCGATCCAGCGGCCCCTGCCCCATGGCGTAAAGCCCCACTCCGCGCATAGCGGCAACCACGCCTTTGCATCTGGGCCGACTCAACTCATAATCCGCCCATGGAAACGCCCGCCCCATCCGATCTGCGTCATCGCCTCAGGCAAATCCTGAGCAGGCACGGTGGCGTGCGCCTTGCGATACTGTTCGGCTCCCAGGTAACCGGGCGCGCCGCGCCCCACAGCGATCTTGACCCTGAATGCTTAGAATACTGCCAGCCCCACCTGCATGAGGTTTTCGAAGGCTCTCAGACATGAATACACTCGAAACGCTACGCGCCCACAAGGATGAGATCGAGCATCTGGCCAAGCTTCATGGCGCACGCAACATTCGTG
>JBAVWB010000049.1:0-4856 GCA_049697615.1 Thiobacillus sp.
CGGCTGACATGCTGGTGGTCAGCCCCGGTGTGCCGCTCGCCGACCCGGCCGTGGCGCGCGCCATCGCCGCGGGGGTCGAGGCAGTGGGCGACGTCGAACTGTTCGCCCGCGCCATCGCAGCGCTGAACACACAGCGCGCCACCTCTTCTGATTCACATGGCCCGATGCGAGTGATCGCCATCACCGGCAGCAACGGCAAGAGCACCGTCACCGCGATGTGCGGCGACATGTGCCGCATGGCGGGGCTGGCCACCTGCGTGGCGGGCAACATCGGCCTGCCGGTGCTGGACGCGCTGCTGGATATCGAACTGGGATTTGCACCCGTGCCCCAGGTGTGGGTGCTGGAGCTGTCGTCGTTCCAGCTCGAAACGACCTCCAGCCTCAATGCCGATGCGGCCACCGTGCTGAATCTGTCGGAAGACCACATGGACCGCTACCCCGACATGGCGGCCTACGCGGCGGCCAAGGCACGGATTTTCAGCGGCGACGGCGTACAGGTGCTGAACCGCGACGATGCCCGAAGCATGGCCATGGCCATGCCGGGAAAAACGATCGTCAGCTTCGGCCTCGACCGCTGCCAGAAAGATGCGCACTTCGGCCTGTGCGAAGACGAACTCTGTTTCGGCGGGGAGATGCTGATGCCGCTGTCTGCCCTGCCGGTGGCCGGACTGCATAACGCCGCCAATGCCTTGGCCGCGCTGGCGCTGACGCACGCGCTGGGCTTGCCGATGGAAGCCCTGCTGCGCAGCCTGATGCATTTCAAGGGCCTGGCGCACCGGGTGGAAAAGGTCGCCGAGATCGACGGCGTGACGTATTACGACGACTCCAAGGGCACCAATGTCGGCGCGACTGAAGCCGCGCTCTACGGCATGGGCAAGCGCCGTGCCGTGGTGATTCTCGGCGGCGACGGCAAGGGTCAGGATTTCAGCCCGCTCAAGGCCGCGGTCGAGGCGAACGCCCGTGCCGTGCTGCTGATCGGCCGCGATGCGCCGCTGATCGACGCTGCGCTCTCGGGCAGCGGGATCGAGACCCTTGGGGTGGGCAGCCTGCAGGAGGCCGTCGAGGCGGCGCATCGCCTGGCCCAGCCTGGCGATGCCGTTCTGCTGTCGCCTGCCTGTGCCAGCTTCGACATGTTCCGCAACTACATCCACCGCGCCGACGTCTTCGTGGAAGCCGTGAAAAAGCTGGCGGCGAGTGTCGACGGCAATCAGCCCTCTCCCCAACCCTCCCCCGCTAGCGGGGGAGGGGGCAACCGTGCGCTGCGCGCGCCCAAGGCGATCTAACGATGCTGTATACCGCGCGCGCCCCCAAACCCAGCGGCGAGCTCGACTTCAGCCTGCTGTGGCTGGCGCTCGGCCTGCTGGCGCTCGGTCTGGTGATGGTGTATTCCGCTTCGCTCGCAATCGCCGAGGCGGCCCGATACACCGGCCACGATGGCGAATATTATCTGCTGCGCCAGGGCATCTTCATCGCCATCGGCATCGGCGTCGGCGCCACCGCATTCCAGGTTCCGATGCGCGTCTGGCAGCAGGCAGCGCCCTTTCTGTTTCTGGCCGGTCTGCTGCTGCTGGTGGTGGTGCTGATCCCGGGCATCGGACGCGAGGTCAACGGCAGCCGCCGCTGGATTCCGCTCGGCTTCGCCAACCTGCAGCCGTCCGAGCTGATGAAGTTTCTTGCCGTGCTGTATGCCGCCGACTACACCACGCGCAAGGCCGCCTTCATGCACGACTTCAGAAAAGGTTTTTTGCCCATGGCCGCGGTGATGATGCTGACCGGCATCCTGCTGCTGAGCGAACCGGATTTCGGCGCCTTCGTGGTCATTGTTTCGATCGGCATGGGCATCCTGTTCCTCGGCGGGCTCAACTGGAAAGTTTTCGCCGCGTTGGTGGTGGTGCTGCTGGCTGGTTTTGCCCTGCTGATCTTCACTTCGGAATATCGGATGCAGCGCATCCTCGGCTTCCTCGATCCGTTTGCCGATCCCTACGGCAAGGGCTATCAGCTGTCGCATGCGCTGATTGCCTTCGGTCGTGGCGAATGGCTCGGCCTCGGGCTGGGCGGCAGCGTCGAGAAGTTGTTCTACCTGCCGGAAGCGCATACCGATTTCCTGCTGGCCGTGATCGCCGAGGAATTCGGTTTCATCGGCGTTGCGGTGGTGATCGGGCTGTTCGCCTGGCTCATCGTCAAGGCCTTCATGATCGGCCTTCGCGCAGCCCGGCTTGAGCGCAACTTCTGCGCGCTGGTGGCGCAGGGCATCGGCATCTGGCTCGGCGTACAGGCGCTCATCAACATGGGGGTGAACGTCGGCCTGTTGCCGACCAAGGGCCTCACCCTGCCCTTCCTGTCGTTCGGCGGCAGCGGCATCGTAGCCAACTGTCTGGCGATCGCCGTGCTGCTGCGCATCGACTGGGAACACCGGCAGCTGATGCGGGGGAAAACGTTCTGATGGCTGCCGTGAATCGCACCCTCATGGTGATGGCCGGCGGCACCGGCGGCCACGTCTATCCCGCGCTCGCCGTGGCCGACGCGTTGCGCGCGCGCGGCTGGGAGGTGTTCTGGCTCGGCACCCGCGCCGGCCTCGAAGCGCGCGTGGTGCCGGCAGCCGGCATCGACATGGTGTGGGTGTCGATGGGCGGCATGCGCGGCAAGAGTGTGCTGAAGAAAGCGCTGCTGCCGGCGATGCTGCTGGTCGCCTTCTGGCAAAGCCTGCGGGCCATCCTGCAGCGTCGCCCCGACGTCGTGCTCGGCATGGGCGGCTATACCGCCTTTCCCGGCGGCATGATGGCGAGCCTGCTCAACAAGCCGCTCGTCATCCACGAACAGAATTCGGTCGGCGGCCTCACCAACCGCGTGCTGGCCTGCCTCGCCGATCGCGTGCTGACCGCCTTCCCCAGGGTGTTCACCCATGCGAAAGACAAGCCCATCCCCTGCCGCAGTGTCGCGACCGAATGGGTGGGCAATCCGGTACGGGACGACATTGCCGCACTGTCGGCGAGCGCGCGCGCCGACCGCACGGGACCACTGCGCCTGCTGGTAGTCGGCGGCAGCCTCGGCGCCTCGGCGCTGAACACGCTGGTGCCGCAGGCGCTGGCCTTGCTGCCGGCCGACCGGCGACCGCAGGTGGTGCACCAGTCGGGCCGCCAGCATCTGGAGAGGCTGCGGGCGAACTACGCCACGGCCGGGGTGGAAGCCGAGGTGCGCGACTACATCGAGGACATGGCCGCCGAATATCGGGCGTGCGATTTCGCCATCTGCCGCGCCGGCGCGATGACGGTGGCCGAGCTGGCTTGCGCTGGCGTGCCGGCCGTGCTGGTGCCCTTTCCGTTCGCGGTCGACGACCATCAGACCGGCAACGCGGAATTCCTGTCCGAGGCCGGTGCGGCCTGGCTGATACAGCAGCGCGACCTGACCGCAGAAAAACTGGCCGAACTGATCGCCGGGCTCGACCGTGCCAGCCTTGCCGCGATGTCCGACAAGGCGCGCGCGCTGGCCAAACCTGAAGCGACCCGGCAGGTCGCCGATATTTGCGAGGCCCTGGCCGAGGGGTCAGGGGTCATGGGTCAGGGGTCAGGAAAGAAAGCATGAGCCACCTCACTCCCTACTCATCACTCCTCGCCGGAGATGCCCAATGAGACACGCCGTCAAACATATCCACTTTGTCGGCATCGGCGGCGTTGGCATGAGCGGCATCGCCGAAGTGCTGCTGAACCTGGGCTACGCGGTGTCCGGTTCCGACCTGGCCGACAACACGGTGACGCAGCGGCTCGCCAGGCTGGGCGCACGCATCCATCGCGGCCATGCCGCAGACAACATCGCCGGCGCCGACGTGGTGGTGACCTCCACCGCAGTGCAGGAGGCGAATCCCGAAGTGATCGCGGCGCGCGAGAAGAAGATTCCCATCGTGCCGCGCGCGCTGATGCTGGCTGAACTGATGCGCCTGAAGCAGGGCATTGCCGTCGCCGGCACCCACGGCAAGACCACCACCACCAGCCTGGTCGCCAGCATCCTCGGCGAGGCGGGCATGGACCCGACCTACGTCATCGGCGGCAAGCTGACCGCGGCCGGCACCAATGCGCGGCTGGGCAAGGGCGATTTCCTGGTGGCGGAAGCCGACGAATCCGATGCCTCCTTCCTCTATCTCACGCCGGTGATTGCGATCGTCACCAACATCGACGCCGATCACATGGAGACCTATGGCCATGACTTCGAGCGGCTGAAAACGGCTTTCGTCGACTTTTGCCAGCGCCTGCCCTTCTACGGCATGGCCGTGCTGTGCATCGACGATCCGCACGTGCGCGAAATCCTGTCGCGCATCACCAAGCCGATCACCACTTACGGATTCGACGAAGCGGCGCAGGTGCGCGGGGTGAATCCGCGCTTCGAGCACGGCCGGATGCTGTTCACCGTCAAGCGTGAGGGCATGGCCGATCTCGACGTGGTGCTGAACCATCCCGGTCTGCACAACGTGCTGAATGCACTGGCGGCCATCGCGGTGGCGACCGAGGTCGACGCCCATGACGCAGCCATCGTCAAGGCGCTGGCCGAGTTCCACGGCGTCGGCCGCCGTTTCCAGCGCTACGGCGAACTGGATGCCAAGGGCGGCGGCCACTACACCCTGGTCGACGACTATGGTCACCACCCGGTTGAAATGGAGGCCACGCTGGCCGCCGCGCGCGGCGCCTTCCCCGGACGGCGGCTGGTGCTGGTGTTCCAGCCGCACCGCTTTACCCGTACCCGCGACTGCTTCGAAGATTTCGTGAAAGTCCTGTCGGAGACGGATGTGCTGGTGCTGACCGAGGTCTATCCGGCCGGCGAGGCGCCGATCGTCGCTGCCGACGGCCGCGCGCTCGCCCGTGCCG
>JBAVWB010000050.1:0-3257 GCA_049697615.1 Thiobacillus sp.
ACCAGGGCGGTGATGAGGGGGCAGTCTGTGTACTTGGGTGGCTTCACTGCGAAGCCCTGATCCGGTTCGCGACGGCAGCCCATCGTCAAACTGATTTTGACGTTCCTCCCCTTACAGACCCGCCGAAGATCAAGCGCGCCGGGTGGATCAGCGGCAAAGGTGTTTGAGCCCCGCCCACAAAAAACAAAATCAAAACAACAAGGCGGGGTGAGTTCTTTGCCGCCCACCCGGCGCGCTTGATCTTCGGGAATTCGGGACTGTCGGGGTCGCCTTTTCTTGGGTTACTTTCTTTTGGCGAGACAAAAGAAAGTGACTAGCCGCCGGGCTACCCCCGGCCAACCGACTTCAGCCAGGCGCAACATTCACTACTTGGCGTTGCTTCGCGTTACCTCTAACTGGATTGCTTCGCTTTAGCTCGCAATGACGGCGATTAGGCCGCAGCCGCAGGCTCGATCAACACCGCCGCCCCCACGCTACGCCCCTCCGACACGAGAATGTTGTAGGTGCGGCACAGCGCGCCGATGTCCATCACTTCCAGCCCGATTCGGGCTTCCACCAGCGCCCGCGTGAGCGATGGGTGGGGAAAGCGCAGGCGGGTGCCGGTGCCCAGCAGCAGGATGTCCAGTTCGCGGTGGGCGATCCATTCGAAATGGGCCGTGGTCAGCGCCGCAAAGTCCTGCCCTGCCCAGGGGGCGATCTCGACGCCGCGTGCAGTCAGCAGCAGGCCGGCATCAAACCGATGGCCGTTGATCAGGACGTGGTCGGCGCCATAGCCGGTGAAGAGCAGCTGGCCGGCGTCGGTGTTTAGATGGAGTTTCATGCTGAAACCTTAGCAGATTCCGGCTGGGCAGGGAGGCCGCCACACGCCCGTATCCGCGCCGCAGCGCCGGGTTTTGTTTGCCGGGGCAGGGCGCCTCCGGTAAAATCGCCCGCTTTCCAAGGCATTGTTTTGCCTTGATTTACGCACCGGGAAAATACCGTGACGGCTGACAACAGGCCACGCTTACGCACCATCCATAAATCGACGAAGCTCGACAACGTCTGCTACGACATCCGCGGGCCGGTGATGGCGCGCGCGCGCCAGATGGAGGAAGAGGGCCATCGCATCATCAAGCTGAACATCGGCAACCCTGCCCCGTTCGGCTTCGAGGCGCCGGAGGAGATCGTGCAGGACGTGATCCTGAACCTGCCGAACGCCTCGGGTTACAGCGATTCCAAGGGATTGTTCTCGGCGCGCAAGGCGATCATGCACGAGACGCAGCGCAAGGGCATCCCGGGCGTGCAGATCGACGACATCTTCATCGGCAACGGCGTGTCCGAGCTGATCGTGATGGCGATGCAGGCGCTCCTGAACAACGGCGACGAGGTGCTGGTGCCGGCGCCCGACTACCCGCTGTGGACGGCGGCGGTGAGCCTGGGCGGCGGCAAGCCGCGCCATTACCTGTGCGACGAGGGCGCCGGCTGGCTGCCCGATCTGGACGACATCCGCGCCAAGATCACGCCGAACACGCGGGCGATCGTCATCATCAACCCCAACAATCCGACCGGCGCGCTGTATCCGACCGAACTGCTGCTGGAAATCCTGGAAATCGCGCGCCAGCACCAGCTGATCGTCTACGCCGACGAAATCTACGACAAGGTGCTGTACGACGGCGTGGTGCACACCTCGATCGGCTCGCTGGCCGACGACGTGCTGATCGTCACCTTCAACGGCCTGTCGAAAAACTACCGCGCCTGCGGCTACCGCTCGGGCTGGCTGATCGTGTCGGGCGACAAGCGCCACGCCAAGGATTACCTGGAAGGCCTGAACATGCTGGCGTCGATGCGCCTGTGCTCCAACGTGCCGGGGCAGTATGCGATCCAGACGGCGCTGGGCGGCTACCAGAGCATCAACGACCTGGTCGCACCGAGCGGGCGGCTGACCCGCCAGCGCGATCTGGCGCACGAACTGCTGACCCTGATTCCCGGCGTCAGCTGCGTCAAGCCGAAGGCGGCGATGTACCTGTTCCCGAAGCTCGACCCCAAGCTCTATCACATCCACGACGACCAGAAGTTCATCCTCAACCTGCTTGAAGAGGAGCGCGTGCTGGTGGTGCAGGGCAGCGGCTTCAACTGGCCGCATCCGGACCACATTCGGGTGGTGTTCCTGCCGCATGAGGAAGATTTGACCGAGGCGATTTCGCGCATGAGCCGCTTCCTCGACCACCAGCGTGCGCATCGCTGATTTTTTTATTTTTTCATCCGCGAAGTACGCGAAGAAGCGCGAAGAAAGCCTGTAAGAGAAATTCTCAAGACATGGCTTTTTTGAATTTCCTTCGCGCTTCTTCGCGTACTTCGCGGATAAAGATTTTTTGATTGAGATTACGTAAATGAAACCCATCAACGTCGGCCTGCTGGGCCTGGGAACGGTCGGCGGCGGCACGCTTACCGTGCTGCGCCGCAATGCGACGGAAATCACTCGTCGCGCCGGGCGCGAAATCCGCGTGGTCCGTGCGGCGGTGCGCGACCTTGAGAAGGCCAAGGCGCTGGCGGGCGATCTGCCGCTGACGACCAACCCGTTCGACGTCGTCGACGATCCAGAGATCGATATCGTGGTCGAGCTGATCGGCGGCCTGGAACCGGCGCGCGAGCTGGTGATGCGGGCGATCGCCAACGGCAAGCACGTGGTCACCGCCAACAAGCATCTGGTCGCCAAGTACGGCAACGAGATTTTCGCCGCGGCGCAGGCCAAGGGCGTGATGGTGGCGTTCGAGGCGGCGGTCGCCGGCGGCATTCCCATCATCAAGGCGCTGCGCGAAGGCCTCACCGCCAACCGCATCGAATGGCTGGCCGGCATCATCAACGGCACCAGCAACTTCATCCTCACCGAAATGCGCGACAAGGGCGCGGCGTTTGAAGACGTGCTGAAGCAGGCGCAGGAACTGGGTTATGCCGAAGCCGACCCGACCTTCGACATCGAGGGCATCGACGCCGCGCACAAGCTCACTATCCTGTCGGCGATCGCTTTCGGCATCCCGATGCAGTTCGACCGCGCCTACACCGAGGGCATCTCCAAGCTCACGCGCGAGGACGTGCAGTACGCAGAAGAACTGGGCTACCGCATCAAGCTGCTGGGCATCGCGCGCCGCGCTGAAAACGGCATCGAGCTGCGCGTGCACCCGACGCTGATTCCCGAAAGGCGGCTCATCGCCAACGTCGACGGCGCGATGAACGCCATACTGGTGAAGGGCGACGCCGTCGGCCCGACGCTGTATTAC
>JBAVWB010000051.1:0-4549 GCA_049697615.1 Thiobacillus sp.
GCGCCAGGCGTACGTCTTCAGGCAGCGTCTTGTCGCGCAGCTGGATCAGCCGCAGGCCGTTGGCGAGGGCCACGTCCAGCCGCGCCAGAAAGCTGTCGACGCCGAGCGCTTCGGCGTGCGAAATCCCCAGCACCGACGGCAGCGCCAGCGCCTTCAGGATCGGGAAATTGGCGGGCAAAAGCGGCGTGACCTCGACCGCGTCGGGCAACTGCCAGGAAAAAACCTGCCCCTCGTGCGGGTGCGGCTCGCCTTGCCAGCCGAACACGCGGAAAAAATTCAGCCGCACGGTCGCATGCGGGTATTCGAATACCCGCGTGATCCAGCGGCAGGTGCGGGTGAGAACGATGCCCAATTCCTCGTGCAGCTCGCGCGCCAACGCCGCTTCCAGCGATTCGCCCGGCTCCACCTTGCCGCCGGGAAACTCCCAGTAGCCTGCGTAGACCTTGCCTTGCGGGCGCTGCGCCAGCAGCACGCGGCCATCGGGCTGGGTCAGCACCGCCGCCACGACGATTAATTCGTTCTGGGCATCACGTTCGCCCCCTCTCCCCGGGGGAGAGGGTTGGGGTGAGGGCGCGCTACCGGGCTGTTTCCCCGGACTCATGTCTTCCCCGCCCAGTCGCGCGCGAACTGCCACGCCACTCGTCCATTGCGCGCACCGCGGCCCTGCGACCACTGCAGCGCGGCGCGCTCGAAGCCGTCGTTCACGGGGGCACTCAGCGCCGCCGCCCAGTGGCGCGCAATGGCGAGATAGGTATCCTGGTCCAGGCCGTGGAAAGACACCCACAGCCCGAAGCGGTCGGACAGCGAGACCTTTTCCTCGATCGCCTCGCCCGGATGCACTTCGCCGCCGAGATACGTCGTTTCCAGGTTTTCCGCCATGTATTCCGGCATCAGGTGGCGGCGGTTGCTGGTGGCGTAGATCAGCACGTTGTCCGACGGTCCTGCCAGCGAGCCGTCGAGCGCGGCCTTCAGGCTGGCATAGCCAGCTTCGTGTTCGGCGAAGCTCAGGTCGTCGATGAAGATGATGAAGCGGTAGTCGGTGTCTGCCAGCAGGTCGAACAGGTCGGGCAGATGCGGCAGCCCGGCCTTGTCGACCTCGATCAGGCGCAGCCCCTTCGGCGCATATTTCGCATGCACCGCCTTCACCAGCGAGGACTTGCCGCAGCCGCGCGCGCCGGTCAGCAGCACGTTGTTGGCTGGTTTTCCAGCGACGAACTGGCGCGTGTTGGCGTCCACGCGCTGCTTCTGCTCGTCGATCGCCAGGAGGTCGCGCAAGGCGACCCGCTGCGGATGCAGGATGGGCTTGAGACCCCCCGCCTGCACCGACCAGCGCGCCGCCCGCACGGTTTTCCAGTCCGGCGTGGCGGCGGCGGACGCGCGCGCATCGAGCCGGTCGAGCAGGCGCTCGAGCAGGGTTTCAAGTGCGGTATTCGGCATTGATCTTCACGTATTCGTAGGAGAAGTCGCAGGTCCATACCGTGGCGTTCACCGTGCCGCGATTGAGCACCACGCGCACGGCGATTTCCGCTTCCTTCATCACCGCCGCGCCCTGCGCCTCGGTGTAGCTCGCGGCGCGACCGCCGTTTTCCGCCACCAGCACGTCGCCCAGATAGACCTTCAATGCATTCACATCGAGGTCTGTCACGCCGGCGTAGCCGATCGCCGCGAGGATGCGGCCGAGGTTGGGGTCGCTGGCGAAGAAGGCGGTCTTGACCAGCGGCGAGCGCGCGATGGCGTAGGCGATCTGCTTGCATTCGGCGTGGTCGCGACCGCCAACGACTTCAATCGTCATGAACTTGGTTGCGCCCTCGCCGTCGCGCGCCATCGCCTGCGCGAGTTCGATGGCGACTTCGCTGAGTGCCTGCTTCAGCGCGGCGTAGTCGGCGCTCGCGGCGTCGGCGATTTCGGCATTGCCGGCCTGGCCGGTGGCGATGAGGATGAAACTGTCGTTGGTCGAGGTATCGCCGTCGACGGTGACGCAGTTGAACGAGACATCGGCCACGGCCTTCACCAGCCGCTGCATGAGTGCCGGCGCGATCGCCGCGTCGGTCGCCACATAGCCCAGCATGGTCGCCATGTTGGGGTGGATCATGCCGGAACCCTTGGCGATGCCGGTCACCGTCACCGTCCTGCCGCCGACCTGCGCTTGGCGCGACGCGCCCTTGGCGACGATGTCGGTGGTCATGATCGCGTGCGCGGCCTCGCTCCAGTGATCGGGTGCAAGGTCGGCCTGCGCGGCGGGCAGCGCGGGCAGGATCTTGTCGATCGGCAGCGGCTCCAGGATCACGCCGGTGGAAAACGGCAGCACCTGCTCGGCTGCGATACCAAACAGCCCGGCCACCGCCTCGCAGGTCTTCTGCGCACGATTGAGGCCTTCCTCGCCGGTGCCGGCGTTGGCGTTGCCGGTGTTGATGACCAGTGCGCGGATGTCGCCGCCACGTTGATCAATCTGGCCGAGATGCTGTTTGCAGATTGTCACCGGCGCGGCGCAGAAGCGGTTTTGCGTGAACACGCCGGCCACGCGGCTTCCGGGTGCAAGCTCGATCAGGGTGATGTCGCGCCGCCCAGGCTTCTTGATGCCGGCGGAGGCGATGCCGAGGCGCACGCCGGCAACCGGCAGCAGGGAGGCGGGATCAGGAGCGGCAAGGTTGACGGGCATGGCGGCAGACCGGAGCGGAAAGCCGTTATTTTATGCCGGGCGCCGGCAAATGGCGGGCGGGATTTTTACAGGGTTCGGCCCAGCAGCGCATTCATCATGCGGCGAAATCCGGGTCGCCACGGCCACACCGGGTCAAGCTCGATGGAACGCGCCAGCGCCGCCAGCGAGATCAGCGCGAACACGGCAAACAGCAGCTGCGAAACGAGCTGGCGGGGGGTGAGCATGCCGAGGGGCGTGTCGAGAAAGCCCGGCACATAAAACAGGCTGGCAAATGCCGCAAACAGAAAAGCCGGACCCAAATACATGGCGTCCCCCATCGTCGATTATTGTGCAGGCTTCCTTGCAAGCCCTGTGCCAGGCCGACAAACCATCGTTAATACAACGCACTAGGATTATTGCGGCGGCTGCAGGATGCGCCGACTGTAAATTAATCCGACAGCTATTTGCCCGTGGGCATGGCACTGAGCTTGCGCAGGATTTCGTGGGACAGCGAGTAAAACTGCGGTGTCGGACCCATATCCTCGTAGATCGGGTCGCCGTAGTCGTCTTCGGCAATGATGCGGTTGCCGGGAATGTAGGGCATGGCCACCTCCAGTTCGTCGAGCGCGGCGCGGATCAGGTCGGCCATCAACTGGGATTCGCTGCGGCCGGGATACATCATGTGCAGGGCCTCAACCCGCGCAGCATCGCGTAGCGGCAAGTGCACGGTGTACGCCCGCACGTCGTTGCGCGCACGGCCCTCCGTGCTCCAGCGTTGAATCAGTTCGGCGATGCGCATGAGGCGTCCTTTTCTCAGCAATGCTTTTTTATAGCAAAGCCGATCGCAAGACAAAGCCGGATTTCGGACAAACAAGCCTAATTTTTGCGGCGCCACACCAGGGTGCGGTTGTTCGCCGGCATGGCGATGTCCTGCTGCAGGATCAGGCCCTGCGCACGCGCCAGCGCGTCCACCGCCTCGAAGTCGCGCACGCCCGAGGCCGGGTCGCGCGCCTTCAGCCAGGCGTCGAAGCGGGCGTTGCTGTCCGAGGTGAACGCGCCGTTGGTGTTGAACGGGCCATAAATCGCCAGCACGCCGCCGGCTTCCAGCACCGCGCCGATGCCGGCGAAGCATTGCGCCACCTCGGCCCAGCCCATGATGTGCGGGGTATTGGCCGAGAACACCGCATCGTAGCGTCCGCCGTGCCAGGCCGTGTCGTTGGCGTCGAGCGCCAGCGGCGGCAGTACGTTGGGCAGGGCCGCGTCATCGAGCCAGGCCCGGATGCCGGCGTGATGCGGCGGCACGTCGGCGGTCTGCCACACCAGATGCGGCAGTTCGGGCGCGAAGTACACCGCGTGCTGGCCGGTGCCGCTGCCGATTTCCAGCACGTGGCGGCGGTCGGCAAACCATTCGCGCAGCACCGCCAGGATCGGGTCGCGGTTCTGTACGCAGGACTCGGAAAAGGGCTTGTCGGTCATGTTTGATTGTCCAACTGGATCAGCCGGCCGTCGGCCAGCAGCAGCGCGGAATGGACCGGCTTGCCGGCATAGAGTTCGGCGAGCAGCGACCGATAGCCCGCCAACTGGACGCGATGGTGTTCGACCAGTTGCGTGTCGGACAGCGCGCGGCTGTCGTCGCCGGTTTTATAGTCGATCAGCCATACCGCATCGTCGAATTCCACCACGCGGTCGAGCCGCTGCACGCGGCCGCTGCCGTCCAGCAGCGCCCACTCGTTGTGGGCGCGCCGGTACTGCGCGGGTTCGAAAAAGCGAGCCAGATGCGGCTGCGCCAGCAATGCGCGGGCCGTAGCCTCGGTGGACGCCAGTTCGGATTCCAGTCCCAGTTGCGCAGCAAGGGCCGGCAGGTCGCGCGGCGCGCCGGGCGGCGCATGGGCTTCGAGGCAGGCATGGAAC